>NZ_JMMA01000002.1:323222-646444 GCF_000686125.1 Ruminococcus sp. NK3A76 | reverse complement strand
CAAGCATTAGTAAAGATGAACTAATCAGCATAGTAAAAACTGTGCAAAAAGTAGAATAGTGTGGTTCTGGTAAAAAAGCTGTCAGAAATAAGACCTCCAAAAAGTCATAGTATATGAAAGCAGTTAATGCTTTTAATACATGATGATTGGAGGTTTATTTTTTGAAAAAGAGTATTTCTGTTCTAATAGTAATGGTTCTTTTACTTGCCTTTCCTCTTAATGCCTTAGCCAAAACACCTGATAATGGCGAAAAGCTATTGTATACTGAATCATATAGTTCCACATTGCTTGTTTCAGGTAATACAGCAACGTGTAAGAGTTCATTAACAGGATATATTGGAGAAACCACTCAGATAGTCATTGGACAGTATTTGCAGAAGAAAAATTCTTCGGGTAACTGGATAACTGTCAAGAGCGCAAGCACGACCATTAACTACTATAGAGGATCGTTTACTAAGACTTATTCAGGTCTATCCAACGGTACATATCGTTTGAAATCGTCTTTTGTGGTTTATGCAGGAAGCAATTTTGAGACACTGTTAAAGTATAGTGCCGAAAAAACAATATGAATTATGCTTTATGCAGAGAGGAGGACTGATTCCGTTGGTTTGAAAGTATACAGTACTGTATACTTGGGCGTTGTCCAAGTATCGGAACCGGGTTTAAAGGCTTTCGCTTTAAGCGAGTTGTAGGAATATTGGCTTTACGACAAGGAATTAGCGCATTGATATCTTATTGATGATATGCTAAAATGATAGGGAGGAATTTTTATGAAACTCAGAAAGAAGTTAGCAGCTATGGGTGCTGCAATGGTTATGGCAATAGGAGCTTTTGGCATTGAGGCAAATGCGGCTGGGTATATTTATATATGTTCTAATACTAATAATAAAGTACAGTATGAATTCGATAATATTAATTCAACAGGATATACAAGCACGGATAAATTCAACACTTATACCTATGGTAACCATACGGTATCATTCACACCAACAACGGGTTCATCAACTACAATTAGAATAGTTAGGAAAAATAATAGTGTTGCTCAGACTATTGTTATACCTCAAAAAGTTTTGGGAATGCCATCATCATTATCATCAACATGTTTCCTTGAGCTTGATACTACATATTATAGAATAAAAGCAACATCAAGTGGTTCAACAAATGGATACATAACAATATATGACGCTTATGAATATACAATAGCAAAATAATCATTAACATATTAACGGGGAAGATAAATACTTCCCCGTTAATATGATTGGAGGAAAAACTATTGATTATTAAACTATATATTACACGAAAGTACTGGTCCAAGCACAAAAAAAGCCTTGCGGCGCTGCTTTTCTCGGGTGTGCTGCTGTGTGCGGTGGTGTGCTGTGCATTCCTGCTCCAAAGAGCAGAATTTCGCCGTTTCCTTGATAATCGCTATAACGTTACGGGCTATTACTCCTTTATGTGGCCAAGCGATGAAGCAAAGATACTCAATGCTCTGAGGACGGACGATACAATTGAGGGAACAATAAATGTTCTCGGCAAGACGGGCAAGGGTGCGATACAATATGAATATGGATATCTTGATGATCCATACAGTCTTGCACATATCCCCTTTGAAAGCGGCAGGCTGCCCGAGAAAGAGGGAGAAATCGCCATAGAGCGCCACGCACTTGACAAGCTGGGCTTTTTTGGCTCGGTCGGTGATGAGATAACGCTTGACTTAGGTACATATACCCTTGTTGGCATAATTGATAAGGAAACCTACGGGCACAGCAGAGAGTTTTCACGCTCAGCCGATGAATGGATAAATGATACAAACACTTACAAGCAAAGCTATGATGAAAGTGATGTAAAGTATATCCCTATGATATATGTCTGCGGGGATAATAGTCAAACGCCCCTTTACAGCTACACTATGCTTGACAATATCAAGGAGTTTCAGAATGCCGATGAACTTGACAGATATTTTGTAAGTAACCTTGGATATACTGACGGTATGCTGCCTTCTGCGACCTGGAAAAATAAATCAGTCGATGCAGCCAAAAGCTATAAAGGCGATTTTGCAGGCAATACAAGGAGTATCACTATTCTTTGTATTATCGCGACCCTTATATCCTCGCTGTCTGTCATAGCAGTTATGCGAAATATCTTCTCCGAGCGTGAGGGGAGCCTGACGATGCTGCGAAAAGTAGGAATGTCAAAGCGCAGTATGCGTGTGATGTTTGCTACCGAATACCTTATACTTGCGGCTTTCCAGTCGGCACTTGGGCTGGGGGTAGGTGCGTCCGTATATCTTGGTATATATCAGTTTCAGGTAAGTGTCCTTGAAGAGCCGCCGCTGTCTGGCTTTACAACCGATACGCTCGTTACAGAAAATATAGCAAGCCCTTATCTTTATGCGGCTGTGTTTTCGCTTGCCGTGCTGCTTTCGGGCTATCTCTTTGCGGCATTGCTCTCACATATCAGAATGCCGCACCGCAGAAACAGAAAAGCAGCAGGTCTTAGCAGGTGCATAGCAAGGGCTTTTGCAAACAGATCTGTTACTGTAATACAGACTCTTGCCCTTAGTCTTATCTGCTTTGGAACTATCTTCGGGTATATGCTATACTACACAACAACAGGCAGCTTTGACAATGAAACAGGTGAGTTTCACCCATATGTTACAACGAAGTTCGGCAATAATAATCGGTTCGATTTTGAGGAGGACGGTGTAGAAGAATACTACATTGCATTTCCTCCGCAGAATAATATGCTTGAAAACCTATGTATGTCCCCACAGACAGAGAGCACCTGCGGAATTGATGATAACACCGCAGACGGGCTTGATGAAGCAATAACAACAGGCAGACTTACACACACCTTTTTACAGTATGACGAGCGGCAGAACGGGCTTTTGTATGGCATAACCTTCGGTGATGATGAAATGCGAAAGTTTATCTATGACAACTCATCGGACGAGGGCAAAGCGTTTATCGACAGCGGAAAATATTTTTACGGATACAAGACAGCTATTGCAAACAAGGCAGCTATAAAACAGCTTGAGCCTTACATCATAAGCGGCAGCATAGACATAAGCAAGCTTTCAAGCGGCGAGCAGATCATCGCAGTTCTGACAGAGGATATGGAGGTCTTTTCAAGTGGTGAGAAGATAACGCTCGGCTCGCTTTACACAGATAACGGCTTTGGCATAGATAAGCTCACCACGCAGGACACCGAGATAGGCGCAGTTGTAAGGCTTAACAAAGACACGCCGAATATTCTGCACTACGCCGTAACGACAGGTGACAGATGCAGCCTGCTCACCACAGCGCAGGGCGCAAAGGCTTTGGGTGTAAGCAATGCATGCTACACCGAGATATTTGCGACAAAATCACTTCCTGCAAACGCCCTCCCTCTCGGAACAGGCATGGAAAAGACCTCATACAGCATCGAAAAGCATAAGCTGTTTTTGCAAAATGCCTCACAGATAGGCTCAATGGCTTTGCTTATTCTTGTAATGTCGCTTTTAGGCTTTGCGGCATACTTTAATGGCATTGGTATGAAGATACGCTTAAAAGAATATCAGATATCCGTTATGCGTGCAGTCGGCACACCGCTTAAAAAGCTAAGACGCAGGCTTATGCTCGACAGCATACGCATACCTGTTGCGGCTTGCGTCTTTACATTTGGCGGAATAAAGCTGATGCAAAGAGTAATGAAAAGTGCCTACAACGACCAGCAAGCATTATGGCAGGAAAGCAGAGATATGGCAGATAAATACAGGCCGTATTTTCAGGTCGAGAGTATGTTTAACGAATTTATGCAGAAAATGAATGAGTACAACGAGCGCATGAGTAAGATAGGTGTCGATTACCTGCTCGACAATCAGATGTGGTTTATACGCTTTGTATTACCGCTGATGATAGTGTTCGGGGTAATGTGTGTGGTAACTATCCTGCTCACCCGCCGCAGCTTCAAGATGTTCACCCCCGACATAGCCTCATCACTTTCAAAAGGGAGGAAAAGACAATGATAAAGACAGAAAACCTCACACGAACCTACGGCAAGGGCGAGGGCAAGGTGGTCGCCATCAAGGGCGTTGACCTCACGATAAATGACGGCGAAATGGTGGCGATAATCGGCAAGTCGGGCAGCGGCAAATCAACGCTATTAAACCTCATAGGCGGGCTTGATGCGCCGACTGAGGGGAAGATATTTTACAACGACACCGAGATAGGCAGAATGAACGACACCGAGCTGTCGAAGTTCAGGCTTAACAATGTGGGCTTTGTGTTTCAGTTTTTTGACCTGATACCTGAATTGACTGCCGAAGAAAATATCCTGCTGCCGTCCAAGCTTGCTAAAAAGAAAGGCGAGGGCGCAGAAGGGCTTTACTCAGCACTCGACATAAATGACAGGATAAAGCACTACCCCTCCGAGCTTTCGGGCGGTCAGCAGCAGAGGGCGGCTATCGCTCGTGCTATGATAAACAGCCCCGACGTTCTGCTCTGCGATGAGCCGACGGGCAACCTCGACAAGCGCTCGGGCGAGGAGGTAATGGCGCTGCTAAAAGAGCTCAACGGCAAGGGCAAGACGGTCATAATCGTCACGCATGATGATGAGGTGGCAAGGCAGTGTCGGAGGGTCATTGAGATCTCGGACGGGGAGATAGTATCACAATAAATGAATTACAGCCTTCAAGGACGACTTGAGGGCTGTACTTTTGCATATATTTAATATCACTTCAGAGATATATCATCAACAATCACTATAGCCAATAGAAATATATTATTCCATGACATTCGTATAACAAAAGAGTATTGACAAATCAAATGATCTATGATAGAATAAAAAAACAGAGATATTCACCAAGCTTCCAAGCAGCCTCCTCCAAAATCAAGTGCTGCTTACAGGTGAATATCTCTTCATTTTTGGCTCCCCCTGTTGGACTTGAACCAACGACAACTCGGTTAACAGCCGAGTGCTCTACCGACTGAGCTAAGGAGGAATATATGAAAGTTTCTATAAAAATATGAAACTTTCAATTTGTGATTTCCTCTGCTTAGCCCTAAACGTACAACAGATTTCTATCTGCTCTACCGACTGAGCTAAGGAGGAATATGCAGATAAAGAGGATATTATTATCCTCTTTATCTTTTTTTATTCCGGCGACTACCTATTTTACCAGGCCGTTGCCAGCCAAGTATCGTCGGCGTAGATGAGCTTAACTTCTGTGTTCGGCATGGGAACAGGTGGGACCTCATCGCTATAGTCACCGAAAGTAGGTTGATAACAACCTCAAAATTGAATAAAGGGAAGGATCTGAGAGTTTAATTCATCAAGGTCAAGCCCTCGACCGATTAGTACTCGCTGGCTAAATATGTCACCACACTTACACCTTGAGCCTATCAACCTGATAGTCTTTCAGGGGTCTTACTCTGTAAACAGATGGGATATCTTATCTTAAGGGCGGCTTCACGCTTAGATGCCTTCAGCGTTTATCCGTTCCGCACATAGCTGCCCAGCCGTGCCACCGGCGTGACAACTGGTACACCAGAGGTGCGTCCATCCCGGTCCTCTCGTACTAGGGACAGCTCCTTGCAAATATCCTACGCCCACGACAGATAGGGACCGAACTGTCTCACGACGTTCTGAACCCAGCTCGCGTACCGCTTTAATTGGCGAACAGCCAAACCCTTGGGACCGAATTCAGCCCCAGGATGCGATGAGCCGACATCGAGGTGCCAAACCTCCCCGTCGATGTGGACTCTTGGGGGAGATCAGCCTGTTATCCCCAGGGTAGCTTTTATCCGTTGAGCGACGGCATTTCCATTCACATACCGCCGGATCACTAACTCCAACTTTCGTTACTGCTCGAACCGTCATTCTCGCAGTTAGGCTCGCTTTTGCGTTTACACTCAAGAGCATGGTTTCCATCCATGCTGAGCGAACCTTTGAGCGCCTCCGTTACTCTTTAGGAGGCGACCGCCCCAGTCAAACTGCCCACCTAACAATGTCCCCCGACTTGATTCAAAGCCGCAGGTTAGAACTCCAGCACTCCAAGAGTGGTATCCCAAGGTCGACTCCACACGACCTGACGGCCATGCTTCCCAGTCTCCCACCTATCCTGTACATGAAATACCGAAGTCCAATATTAGGCTACAGTAAAGCTCCATGGGGTCTTTCCGTCTAGTCGCGGGTAACCGGCATCTTCACCGGTACTACAATTTCGCCGGGCAGGTTGTTGAGACAGTGCCCAGATCGTTACACCATTCGTGCGGGTCAGAACTTACCTGACAAGGAATTTCGCTACCTTAGGACCGTTATAGTTACGGCCGCCGTTTACCGGGGCTTCAATTCAGAGCTCTCACTCCTCCTCTTAACCTTCCGGCACCGGGCAGGTGTCAGCCCCTATACGTCATCTTTCGATTTAGCAGAGACCTGTGTTTTTGCTAAACAGTCGCCTGGGCCTATTCTCTGCGGCTTGATTGCTCAAGCACCCCTTATCCCTAAGTTACGGGGTCAACTTGCCGAGTTCCTTAACAACCCTTCTCCCGTTGGCCTTAGAATCTTCTTCCTATCTACCTGTGTCGGTTTGCGGTACGGGCGCCTTAGATATACACACAGCTTTTCTTGCCTCTATCTATGATGACTTCTCTACTTATTTTCGATCCCTTACGACCGGGTCAACCATCGCCCGGCTTCATCACTTCTAAAGTGTCCCTGTGCTTAACTCTTTCGGCGGCTACGGAATTTCAACCGTATGTGCATCGGCTACGCCTTTCGGCCTCACCTTAGCTCCCGGCTTACCCTGAGCGGACGAACCTTCCTCAGGAAACCTTGGATTTTCGGCCATTATGATTCTCACATAATTCTCGCTACTCATTCCGGCATTCTCACTCGAATAAAGTCCACCATCGCTTCCGCTATGACTTCACCCCTTATTCGACGCTCTCCTACCACTCATTCTTTTGAACAAAACCTACTAATACCTTTCTAACCTTATCGTTGAATTTGAACGCCTTCGGCGTTGTTCGGTACTAATCTGCTTTGTTCAAAAGAATGAATCCCAAGCTTCGGTGTACATTTTAGCCCCGTTGAATTTTCGGCGCAGGGTCACTCGACCAGTGAGCTATTACGCACTCTTTTAATGTATGGCTGCTTCTAAGCCAACATCCTGGTTGTTTATGCAACCCCACATCCTTTTCCACTTAAATATACTTTGGGACCTTAGCTGTGGGTCTGGGCTGTTTCCCTTTTGACAACGAAACTTATCTCACGCTGTCTGACTCCCATGAATCGATTATCCGGCATTCTTAGTTTGATAGAGTTCAGTAATCTTTCGACCCCTAGCTCATTCAGTGCTTTACCTCCGGTAATCTGTCATGAGGCTAGCCCTAAAGCTATTTCGGAGAGAACCAGCTATATCCGAGTTCGATTGGAATTTCTCCGCTATCCACACCTCATCCCCGGTCTTTTCAACGAACGTGGGTTCGGCCCTCCATGGAGTTTTACCTCCACTTCAGCCTGGACATGGATAGGTCACTCGGTTTCGGGTCTATTGCATGCGACTTAACACCCTATTAAGATTCGCTCTCGCTTCGGCTCCGTACCTTAAGTACTTAACCTTGCCACATACAATAACTCGCCGGACCATTCTACAAAAGGTACCCGATCACACTTTGACGTGCTCTCGGTGCTTGTAAGCACAGGGTTTCAGGTTCTTTTTCACTCCCCTCCCGGGGTTCTTTTCACCGTTCCTTCACAGTACTATTCGCTATCGGTCATCAGTTAGTATTTAGGCTTGGAGGATGGTCCCCCCATATTCCCACAGGATTCCTCGTGTCCTGCGGTACTCTGGATACAGCTCGCTGTCTCGTCCTTTCGATTACATGACTATCACATTCTTCGGTATGTCTTCCCATACATTTCATCTAGAACTTGACAATGCTAAATGCTGTCCTAACCCCGAAAGTATTGCTACTCTCGGTTTGGCCTCTTTCGCTTTCGCTCGCCACTACTCACAAAATCTCGGTTGATTTCTTTTCCTCGCCCTACTTAGATGTTTCAGTTCAGGCGGTTCCCCTCACATACCTATTTTATTCAGTATGTGATGCATGGATATTGTCCATGCGGATTGCTCCATTCGGATATCTGCGGATCAATGTTTGCTTGCAACTCCCCGCAGCTTTTCGCAGCTTACCACGTCCTTCATCGGCTCCTGATGCCAAGGCATTCTCCCTGCGCTCTTATTAGCTTGACCATTTTGAATTATGCTCTCATTTGCTTTTAAAAGCCTTTTACAAAGAATTTTTGCTTTAGCTTAATTGTAGTAAAAATACCCGACTTTATTTGTCGTTTATTTTCCTCATTTGCATTTACCTTTTCCTTTATTCAATTTTCAAGTTGCTATCTCAGAAGCATTTTTTTGCTTCCATGGTGGGCACAAGTGGACTCGAACCACCGACCTCACGCTTATCAGGCGTGCGCTCTAACCGGCTGAGCTATGCGCCCATTTTAATTTGCTTCGCAAATTTGAATGGCTAAGTTTCCCTTGGCTCGCTTCAATTCGCTTTACAAATTTCAATGTCCGGTTACATTCTACGGTATGCTCGTCTTCCTTACCCATTGGTGGAGATGAGGAGGATCGAACTCCTGACCCCCTGCGTGCAAGGCAGGTGCTCTCCCAGCTGAGCTACACCCCCATGTTCTAAGAAGGCAGGCTTATCTTTCCTTCCCTCTCTTCAGGGTTTAGGTTCCGTCTTATGCTTTCCTTTTCAAGATACCTTTCGGTATCTTCAAAATTGAACAATAACTGCTGTTTCTTATCCTTGCTGACCGGAGAATTCTATTCTTTTGAAAGAGTGTTCTCTCTTTCGCTTTCTCCATAGAAAGGAGGTGATCCAGCCGCACCTTCCGATACGGCTACCTTGTTACGACTTCACCCCAGTCATCAATCCCACCTTCGGCAGCGCCCTCCTTACGGTTAGGCTACTGACTTCGGGTGTTACCGACTCCCATGGTGTGACGGGCGGTGTGTACAAGGCCCGGGAACGTATTCACCGCGGCATGCTGATCCGCGATTACTAGCAATTCCGACTTCATGCAGGCGGGTTTCAGCCTGCAATCCGAACTGAGACTGCTTTTAGGGTTTTGCTTCATATCACTATGTCGCTTCTCTCTGTTAACAGCCATTGTAGTACGTGTGAGGCCCAGGTCATAAGGGGCATGATGATTTGACGTCATCCCCACCTTCCTCCGTTTTGTCAACGGCAGTCCTGCTAGAGTGCTCTTGCGTAGCAACTAACAGTAAGGGTTGCGCTCGTTGCGGGACTTAACCCAACATCTCACGACACGAGCTGACGACAACCATGCACCACCTGTCTGTCCGTCCCCGAAGGGATTTCACATATCTCTATGCTATGCGTACGATGTCAAGACCTGGTAAGGTTCTTCGCGTTGCTTCGAATTAATCCACATACTCCACTGCTTGTGCGGGCCCCCGTCAATTCCTTTGAGTTTCAGCCTTGCGGCCGTACTCCCCAGGTGGATTACTTATTGTGTTAACTGCGGCACGGAAGGGGTCAGTCCCCCCACACCTAGTAATCATCGTTTACAGCGTGGACTACCAGGGTATCTAATCCTGTTTGCTCCCCACGCTTTCGAGCCTCAGCGTCAGTAAAAGCCCAGTAAGCCGCCTTCGCCACTGATGTTCCTCCTAATATCTACGCATTTCACCGCTACACTAGGAATTCCGCTTACCTCTACTTCACTCAAGAACTACAGTTTCAAATGCAGTTCAGGGGTTAAGCCCCTACATTTCACATCTGACTTGCAGTCCCGCCTGCACTCCCTTTACACCCAGTAATTCCGGACAACGCTCGCTCCCTACGTATTACCGCGGCTGCTGGCACGTAGTTAGCCGGAGCTTCCTCCTCAGGTACCGTCATTATCGTCCCTGAAGACAGAGGTTTACAATCCTAAAACCTTCTTCCCTCACGCGGCATCGCTGCATCAGGCTTGCGCCCATTGTGCAATATTCCCCACTGCTGCCTCCCGTAGGAGTCTGGGCCGTGTCTCAGTCCCAATGTGGCCGTTCAACCTCTCAGTCCGGCTACTGATCGTCGACTTGGTGAGCCGTTACCTCACCAACTATCTAATCAGACGCGAGCTCATCTTTCAGCGATAAATCTTTGATAGTTGAACCATGCGATCCTACTATATTATGCGGTATTATCAGTCGTTTCCAACTGCTATCCCCCTCTGAAAGGCAGATTGCTCACGTGTTACTCACCCGTCCGCCACTAAGTTTTAAAAAGCAAGCTCTCTAAAACTCCGTTCGACTTGCATGTGTTAAGCGTGCCGCCAGCGTTCGTCCTGAGCCAGGATCAAACTCTTTAAATAGATTGTATCCTAATTCTCTTTCGAGATTTATGATCTCAGTTTCTTCACTGTCGTGTTTCGCTCATTTTTTAGTCTTTGCTTGACCTTACTTCTCGTTTCCTCAAAGCAATTTTCAAGGGTTTTGTGTTTCTCGTTATTGTTCAATTTTCAAGATACCGTTGCGCCTTTTCTTAAAAGTGCTTGTCTATTATATCACACTTTTTTTCGTTTGTCAAGAGGTTTTTGAAATATTTTTTTATTTCTTTTTCCTCTCGTTGACCCCCGTTCCTCAGGCGACTTGTTTATTTTAGCACAGTTTCGGGAGAATGTCAAGCCTTTTTTCGACGTTCTATGTTTTATACATAATACACTAAGAAAACGACATACTTATGTGCAAAACGCTTTTCAGCCTGTTAAATCGGTGCATTCCCCACCCTGCAAGATGCACAGTATTTATCAAAGAATGTCGATAACCTTATGCAGCGGCAATTTTTGCCCGACAGTGCCGAAAGCGCTTACCTACGCCGTTTCAGGCACCTTTGTCGTAAGCAATTCACACAATAATAACGCCTTGGACTACCTAATCTATATAATAAAAAAAGAATAAACAACAGCCCTGTCCCAAACGGGTACAGCATTGTCGCTTATTCTCTGTAAATTTTATGTCATCTACCCTCTTACATCAGGCAGATACTCCTGGTTGTCGATTATAAAATCCATAACCTTCGAGTAAAATGCCGAGGGGTTTGCGCCGATCTTCGCCTTGATAAACTCCGCCTGATCGCTGTCAGGTGCATACAGAGATATATCCATAAGCGTAGAATCGCCGTCGCAGCACTTACACCTTACAAGATAGCCCTTGCCGTGCTCTGTCACCTCAAAGCTCACATCACGCTCATTCTTAAGGCGTGCAAAGAACATGAGCCCTGTGGCGTATATCTTCTTTCTCAGGCTCGGGGCTACTATTGCCTTGAAATCCTCAGCGCCGTCCCTGCCCTTGTCAGAAAGCACATACTGCTCAGTGCCGTCGATGCTTTTGAGCTCGACGATGCCGTTTTGCTCCATATCCGTGATAGCTGCCGAGTAAAGGAAATAATCCATTACCCCCGACTGCTCGCAGATATCTATCAGCTGCATAGGTGTACATGGTCTGTCTATCTGAAAAAGGAAATACGAAAGCAAGATCTTTGCCTCATATACATCTTTTAAAGTGAGCATATTCGGCTCGACATATTTTCCGAAATTGTGATCCAAGCCGCTTCCTCCTTAGAAGTTGGGATAATCGAGCATATGGTCAAGCAGTGCGATATTCACAGCCGCCTCAACGCACGGAACAGCTCTCGGAACTACGCAGGGGTCATGCCTGCCCTTTATGGTGAGAGTCTCGTTCTTGAGTGCCGAGTAATCGACTGTCTCCTGCGGCCTTGATATAGAAGGTGTAGGCTTGAAAGCCACCCTCAGTGTTATAGGCATACCCGAGGATATACCGCCAAGGATACCGCCGTGATTATTTGTTCTTGTCACAACGTGACCTCTCTCGTCAACATAGAATTCATCGTTATTCTCAGAGCCGAGCATATTTGCAACATTGAAGCCCACGCCGAATTCAAGTCCCTTTACAGCAGGGATACCGAATATCAGCTGAGCGATAGAGTTTTCAAGTCCGTCGAATATAGGCGAGCCTATACCTGCCGGAACGTTTATAGCTATGCACTCGATGATGCCGCCGACACTGTCCCGGCACATTCTTGCCTTTTCGATATCAGCCTTCATGCCTGCGCCCTTTGCGTCATCTATTGTGGGGAATTCCTTCCCTCTGAGCTCGATTATCTGATCTCTTGTAGTATTTATGGGGTCAAGACGCCTGTCCTTGATACCGTGTATCTCGGCAATATGTGCGCCTACATATATTCCACGCTTCTCTAATATCTGCGCTGCCACAGCGCCTGCAAAGCAAAGCGGTGCAGTAAGCCTGCCAGAAAAATGGCCGCCGCCTCTTACATCGTTGAAGCCCCTGTATCTGAGCGCACCTGTATAATCTGCGTGACCGGGTCTTGCAAGGCGTGAGAGATTGGAGTAATCGCCCGAATGCTGGTCTGTATTCTGTATAAGAGCGCAAAGGGGTGTGCCTGTGGTCTTGCCGTTCAAAAAGCCCGACATTATCTGCGGCATATCCTTTTCACGCCTCTGGGTAGAGGTCTTGTCCTTCTTAGGCGCTCTTCTTGCCATAAACGCCATTAGCTTGTCCATATCAATGCTTTCGCCGGGCGGTACATTATCCATGCATATACCTATTGCAGGCCCGTGGCTCTCACCGAAGACCGAAAACTTGATATTGTGATCCCATGTTGATGACATTCAAATCCTCCTCTGTAAAGTAGGTAACAGGTCACAGGTAACAGGTAGCAGTTATTGTGTCCTGCTTAGGCAGGACGTGATGCCCATTCGGGCTTGTCACCGTACCTTTGCTATCTGTGATAGCCTTTACTGATCTATATAATAATTGTTAGGGCAAGCCGAAGCTCTCGGCTTAAACAATAACATTTTTTGCAAAAGACCGAATGGTCATACTATCGCCTGTTACCTGTTACCCGTAACGGGCGAAACTGTGTTTTACAGCTCTGCTCGCAGCTCGACTATGCGGTAATCAAGCTCTGTCAGGTATGCTTCAACATCTTTCATATTAAATCCGCCGCCGTTGCAGGTGGCTATAGGTGCAGGCGCCTCGTATGGGTGAAGCACATAGGGCTCTCCCCTCTGCTTTTTCGCATAAAGCTCCTCGAGCTTAAGTATCTCGCCGTTGAGCTTGTCAAATGCCGCAAGTGTGCTCGCCTTGTCATAGCTAACGCCGTTTTCCGTTCTTATCTGGACACTGCCGTTTCTAAAGCCCTCCAGCGTCTTGCCGCCGTCATCGTTAAACAGCCATGATAAAAATCCCATAAGCGTTTCTCCTTATTCTTACTAAGAACCTTGCCCTTGCCTCGGCTATCCATTTTTCAAGCTGAGAAAGGTAAACGTCTGTATCACCGATATCAAGCCCTCCCTGTGCTGCCACAGGTATAGCCGCCCTCTGCTCGTGCGGGGGAAGCATATAAGGCTCACCCATCTGCTTGCTCTCAAAAGCACCGTCAAGCAGCATAAGCTCAAACATCAGGCGGTTTGTCTCGTCTGTCACAGCCTGCTTGTCATAGCCCTGCCCCTGAGCAGGCCTTATAGTGAAGTTCTCGTCCTCTGCAAGAGGCTTTCTCTCAGTTTCGGCAGGTGCCGGCTCAGGCTCCTTGGGGAAATACCCTTGCTCATTAAAAGTTTCATTGCCGCCACGCCCGAAAAGTTTTGATAAAAAGCCCATATACTATATCTCCTCAAATTCTCCGCCGAGGCTTTTGTATACCTCCCAGAAATCAGGGTATGACTTGGCCACCGACTGAGCGCCTCTTATTATTACAGGTGCATCGCTCCTCATAGCCGCTATCGACATCGCCATTGGTATGCGGTGGTCGTTAAAATCAGGCACCTCGCCGCCCTTAAGGCTGCCGACGCCCTCTATGATGAGCTCATCAGGTGTCTCTGTGACCTTGCCGCCGCAGGCATTAAGGCTCTGAGCCATAGCGCTCAGCCTGTCGCACTCTTTTATGCGCAGCCTGCCTGCATTATATATGCGTGACTTTCCGTCGCAAAAGCTCGCCAAAACGGCAAGAATGGGCACAAGGTCGGGTATATCCGACACATCTGCCTCGAACGGAAAAAGCCTATCACTACTATTATACACTATTTCTCTGATAATTTCAATAATTTTTTTGTCGCCCTGATAAGAATTTACATTTAGGCCTAAAATCTCTATATCAGCTCCCAGCGCATTGCCTACCTCGAAGAAGGCCGCCTGCGAATGGTCTCCCTCTACAGCAAGGCTCTGCGGCTTATAGCTCTGGCCGCCCTTTATAATAAATGTATTATCCCTCTGCCCGACTTTAACGCCGAACTGCTCCATAGCGCCTATGGTTATGTCGATATATGGCTTTGATTCAAGGGCTGTGGTTATGACTATCTCGCTGTCGCCCTCGCAGAGAGGAAGTGCGAGCAGCAGCCCTGTTATAAACTGCGAGGAAACGTCTCCCCTAATCTCATAGCGCCCCGAGGTGAGCCTGCCGCTCACGGTAAAGGGCATAGTGTTATCATAATCAAACTCAGCCCCGTGTGAGGGAAGCGTTTCAAGGTAAGGCGTTATAGGCCTTTGCGGCAGCCTGCCGGAGCCGGCAAACTCAGCCCTCACCCCCAGCGCACAGGCCACAGGTATCAGGAACCTCAGCGTCGAGCCCGACTCAAAGCAGTCAAGCGTCGCTTTATCGCTGGGCTTATCAATACCGTTTATATAAGCAGTATCGCCCTTTAGCTCTATCTGAGCGCCGAGCGCTTTAAGGCAGCTGACGGTCGCCTGCATATCCTTAGATGAGCTTATATTCTTTATCACGCTCTCGCCCTTTGCAAGTGCCGCACAGATAAGAAGCCTGTGCGCAACGCTTTTTGAGGGCGGAGCTGTCACCCTGCCTGACAGTTTTTTAGGGGTTATCTTTATATCCATTTACTTTGTCCTCTTTCTTTTAGGCTTGCTGTTCGGTGAGCTTTGCGCTTTTGCACGATTTAAAACATTCCTTGCAAGGAGCACGGTGATCACGCAGCTTGCAGCACCCAGCACCGCCAGGATCACAGCACACAGACGGTAGGAGTCTCTCTTTTCATCTATGCACCAGTCCTGCGGATCGTCGGGGTCATACAAAATGGTCACGCTTTTTTTCAACCGATAATCCAGATCATCGGTATATATATATTCAGACTCATCACTGTCCTCCTGAAAACTGATTTCAAGGCGCAGATATGTCTTTTTTACGCCGCCTTTATCCCGCCCGTTCCTTGCAGGCTTAAAGCTGCCGCTGTCGTCTATTACCGCAAGCCCGTCAGGGTATGCCTTCGCAGTGGCGGTGTAGTTGTCACGCACATTCATGTAATAGCTCCATAGGCACGCTGACGATGCCAGAAGCGCCACTGTTATCAGCGCATCAAACGCTAAGAACGCCTTTTTTGCTCTCAGCGGTACGACAGAACCGTTCCTTTCATCAGAGCTCTGGTTATTCGCTGCACCTTTGGCTTTACTGCATTTTAAAGCCACGGCACCCACAATCGTCATCACAGCGCCCACGCCGAATAAAACAAGAAACAGATACCATTCGCTGCCGTCATCATATTCGATAACATATTTCCGGATGTCTGTGGGGTCATAGAGTATCTTTACAAAAACATCGCCTTTATAGTATTTTTCAACAGCTATAGAGTCATCGGTCTCGATAAGATGTACACCAAAGCCGCCCTCATCATTTACGGTAATATACGTTCTTGAATTGCGTGGGTCAGGTTTTTTGCTTATCCTGCCCTCGTTGTCACCGTTAACGTCACGGACGGCGAGCATCTGCCCGTCAGCCGATGCAGGGTATCTGAGCCTGTGCCAGAGCTTAGGCGTAAGTATGACCGCCGATACTATTACCGCCAAAAGCCCGATAACAAGCACTATAAACGGCTTTTTTGAGGAGCGGACTGTTTTATTCTCATCAGGCATCTGTCATCACATCTCGCTGAGTATTTCGGCTATCTGTGCTTTTTCTATCTCTTTTCCATACTGGTTGTCACCAAAGCACTTCATAGCGCCTATGCCGTCCTGGAATACGAATCGCAGCCTGCCGTTTCTTACCTTTTTATCGGTGTAGAGCTTGTCTGCAAGCGCTGCTCTGTCTACATAATCAGGCAGGCTTACCGGAAGCTCTGCACGATGCAGCAGCTTTTCTATCCTCTGCACCTCCTCAGCCGTGACATAGCCAAACGTAAGCCCAAGCCTTGCCTGAGCAACAATGCCGATCGACACAGCCTCGCCGTGTGTGAGCTGATAGTCAGAAAGCGTCTCGACAGCTCTGCCAACGGTATGGCCGAGGTTGAGTATCTCACGCAGGCCGCTCTCACGCTCGTCCTGCATAACCACCTTGTACTTGACCTCACAGTTGTGCTGTGAGATATATTCGCACACCTCGCCGTCGCAGTCAAAGACCTTCTCAATGTTCTTTTCCAGGTATTCAAACAGCTCTATGTCCGCAAGGCAGCCGTGCTTGACTGTCTCTGCAAGACCGCTCGCTATCTCACGCCTTGGCAGGGTCTTCCATGTGTCTATGTCGATATACACCTTTTTCGGCTGGTTGAACATACCGATAAGGTTAGTCGCAAGAGGTGTATCTACGGCAGTTTTGCCGCCGACTGATGCATCAGCCGCCGAAAGGAGCGTGGTAGCGTAGTTTACAAACGGCACACCTCTGCCGAAAGTTCCTGCTACAAAGCCTGCAAGGTCTGTGACCACTCCGCCGCCGACTGCTATAACTGCGCAGTCTCTCCTGCAACCGAGAGAGAGCATCTTGTCCTCGACCTCTGCCTTGACCTCTCTTGTCTTGCTCTTTTCGCCTGCCGGGATAGTAATAAGATCAGCCCTCAGATCGGCAAGAGCGAGCTTTTCCATTATCGGCAGAGCATATAGCCCCTCGACATTTGAATCGGTCACCACAGCAAAGCGTGAAGCCTTGCCGCAAAGACCGGCCTTAAGGTCAGACACCAGCTTATTCGATAACTGTCTGCCTATCTCTATATCATAGCTGTCATCAACTACTCTTTTTAGCTCACAATCGAAAATCATAGGTATTCTCCTTAATTTGCATATAATATAATATTATAACATATTTCTGCGCCGATGTAAAGGGGCTTTTTCAATGCAGACTACCGCATGAAACGCCCGAATGGGCATCCGTCTGCCGTAAGGCAGACACAATACCTGTTACCTGTTACCTGTTACTTGTTACCTGAGCGTAGCTTATCACTTATTGACCTCATTCCACAGCGGCTTGCCGACGAATCCGGAAATGCTCATTATCTTCTTCATAGTCTCTGCGAACTGTACCGGGGTGAGCTGCTGTGCACCGTCGCTCTTGGCGTTCTTGGGATCGTTGTGTACTTCAATTTCAAGAAGGTCGCAGCCGGCTGCGCAGGAAGCAAGCGCCATAGGCTCGACAAGCGTCACCACGCCCGTTGCATGAGAGGGGTCAACACATACAGGCAGGTGTGTCTTCTGGTGAAGAAGCGGAACAGCCGAGATGTCAAGTGTGTTTCTTGTGGCTGTCTCGTATGTTCTGATACCTCTCTCGCAGAGAATGACCTTGCTGTTGCCCTCGCTCATTATGTATTCAGCACTCATAAGCAGCTCCTGGAGCGTAGCGCTTAAGCCCCTTTTGAGGAGTATCGGCTTGTCACATCTGCCAAGCTCCTTTAAAAGAGTGAAGTTCTGCATATTTCTTGCACCGACCTGTATCACATCAACATCTGCAAAAAGGTCGATATCCTTAGCGTCCATTATCTCTGTAACTATCGGCAGGCCTGTTATATCTCTTGCCTCGATGAGCAGGTCTATACCCTCCTTGCCAAGACCCTGGAAAGCGTAGGGCGATGTTCTCGGCTTGAATGCGCCGCCTCTGAGCATTGTAGCACCTGCCTGCTTTACAGCTACGGCTGTGGTTATCAGCTGGTCTCTGTTCTCTACCGAGCAGGGGCCTGCTATAACGTGCAGCTTTCCGCCGCCTACTGCCCTGCCACGCACGTCTATCACTGTATCATCGGGGTGGAAGCGCCTGTTTGCGTTCTTGTAAGGCTCTGCGACACGGGTAACGCTCTCTACGCAGTCCTTTGCCGATACGTCGTCTATGTCAATAGTCGTGGTGTCGCCTATAAGGCCGATTATCCTCTGATGTGTACCCTCAACGAAGTGTGTTGTCACCTTGAAGCTGTCAAGCCACTTTAAAAGCTCGCCTATCTGTTCCTCTGTTGCTGTGTTCTTTAAAATTACTACCATGTTTACGCATTCCTTTCATTTTCATCAGACATCAAAAAACGCCGCAGCTTTCGTAAAGAAAACCACAGCGTATTTCACTTAACTACAAGCGATATCACTATTTAAGGAAGCATATTCCTTACAGCTTTCTTTACACGACTAACAGACCCGTTACCCCAAAAGTAAAACGAGCCAAAAAAGAAGTATGTAAAGACAAATGCAGCTGTTAAGTACATATCCTTTTCTCCTTTAAAGTGTTATCACGGTATCAATTATATAACAAATCTGCCGGCTTGTCAAGTATATGTCGGAAATTTAATGTAGAGTTAACATTTCTCAGACAGCATAGCTCTCGACCATAAACAGCTTTTCTATGCTCACAAGGCAGTCGATGAGCGTGCCGTCGGGGGTGTATTCCTGCGAGAATATCTTGCCGTCTTCGAGTATCTTGTTTATAAGCCCTGCCTTGTCGTAGGGTATCATATACTTTCCACGCCTGAGCGTCTCGGGAAGTGCCTTAACGATAGCATCGAGCAGTGACTCTATTCCTAAGCCCTTCTTGGCGCTCATTTTCACATAAGCCTCCTGCGAGGTGTCGAGCATATCTATCTCCGGCACGAGGTCACACTTGTTGAGCACTGTTATCACCGGGATATCGGCACAGCCGAGCTCATCGAGCAGCTTTTCCGTAGCCTCGGCCTTTTCACGGCAGTCATCACTTGACACATCGGTGACGTGGATGATCACATCAGCGCTGCTTGTTTCTTCAAGCGTAGATTTAAAAGCCTCGACCAGCCCGTGAGGGAGCCTTCTGACTAAACCTACCGTGTCGATAAGCGTGACGCTCCTGCCGTCGGGCAGCAATATAGCTCTTGATGTGGTCTCAAGTGTAGCGAACAGCTTGTTTTCTGCCAGCACCCCTGCTTCGGTGAGGGTGTTGAGCAGCGTGCTCTTGCCGACATTCGTATAGCCGACTATCGCCGCTGTCAGCACGCCGTCCTTCTTTCTTCTTTTGCGGTGCAGCTCACGGCGCTTTTCTATCTCCTTAAGCTCCTCGGAAAGTGCCGCCATACGCTCTCTTACATGGCGCTTGTCAGTTTCGAGCTTTGTTTCGCCGGGGCCTCTTGTGCCTATACCGCCGCCCAGACGTGAGAGCTTGACACCCATTCCGGCAAGCCTTGCAAGGCGGTATTTATACTGCGCTATCTCGACCTGTAAGCGGCCTTCTCTTGTCTTTGCGTGCTGTGCGAATATATCAAGGATAAGCGTTGTGCGGTCTATAGTGTGGGTGTCGGTCACGTTTTCGATGTTTCGTGTCTGTGTAGCTGTCAGCTCGCAGTCAAATATCAGCAGCTCGATATCCTCACGCTCGGCAAGCTCTGCTATCTCCTCCAGCCTGCCCGAGCCTATGCAGGTAGCGCTGTCGAATGTCGGGCGCTTTTGTATCACCTTAGCGACAGTCTCAGCGCCTGCGGTGTTTGCAAGCTCTTCAAGCTCGTCGAGCGAGCGCTGCGCATCATACTCCCCTGTATCGACACACACAAGTATCGCCCTCGGGGGCTTCTGCTCGGTGGTTATCATGTTTTCGGCCATTTTTACGTCTCCTTTTAATTACAAATGAAACAGGCTGCTGTTTTTGTCATTCTCTGATGAGATAGTGTCATCGAGCCAGTTGTCTTTCTTTTCTTCGTTTAGAAGCGGGCTGCTGCTATCATTCCTGACTGATGCGTAGTAGCTTGCCCATTTGTCTATCTGCGACTGTGTATCGGCAGGCTTGTTCTCTCCCTTTAGCAGCACGCTGCCGCCCTTGTTGTCGTGGTAGACAGATGTGCTGACGGGTGTGTCGCCGCTCTCGTCCTTAAATGCGCTCTCGCCGTTTTGAGATGCGTAATCCTGCGCCCAGTTGTTAAACTGCGCCTTCATATCGTCTTCCTTATTCATGTAGACGGTGTTGCCTTTGTTGTCTCTGTATGACACAGAGCCGGAGCTTAAAAACTCGCTCTCGTCGGTCTTTTCCTGCCTGCGCACAAAGTCATTGAAAGGCTTTTCAACGCTCGGCATCTCGACATCAGGCATAAGTGCGCCGTTTTTGCGATTGTTCAGAAGCACGCCGCCCGGGTAAGCCGCACTCGGCATAACAGCGCTCTCCATCTGCGGGTGGAGCATATCGTGGGTAAGCAGTGTTCCCATAGGTATATCGCCCGAAACGCCCTCGCTGCCGTAGTTATACTTGATGCCCTTCTTTGCGTTCTCGGTGTCGCTGATTCTGACAACGCTCGGGGGAACATACTCGCCCGGCAGATATTCCTTTTCTATCACGAGCCCGCCTTTTCTGCGCAGCTTACGGATATATCTGAAAGCAAGTATCAGCACAACGCTTCCGCCGGCTGTAAGCCCTATTATCACAAGCACGCTCATATCCTTGTGCATCAGGCGGTCTGATGCATCATCAAAGGCATCTGCTATCGCCTTGCCGCCCTGCAGCTTGTCGTTTGCATAGCGCACCTCCTGCTTTTGCTTGTAGATGTAGTGTTCAAGGCAGTCGATGACTATAGTTTTAGCCTCCTCGTCCATAAACTGCGAAGCATTGCTGCCGACGTGGATAACATATTTGAAGCTGTCATCATCGAGCCGCAGCATCAATATCAGCATATGGTCGCCGTCGTCAAACAGCTTGTCATACATTGTGTATGCAGCTTCACTCAGGCTCTTTGTAGAGTAGGCTTTGTCTTTTTCAAATGCGCTGTTGTTTACTATGACGATATAGGGCGCTACACCCGTCTTGCCGAAAAAAGACGACATTGCGCTCTCAGCCGCACCCCTGTCATCAATAAACTCCGCCTGGTCGTCAATATACGATGCCGGGGTGTTGATAGTCGGACTTATCTTGTCTCTTGACTTTGTTGACTTGGTTATCTCAGGTCCTCTTGACGAAATGCCTATCGCCGATATCAGAACTATCAGTATCAGCGCACCGTATATAAGAACTTCCCTGAGATCCCTGTCAGCATTGCGTCTTCTGAAACTCCTGCGGCCGCCGATGAATGACGCTCTGTAGCCGTATTCGTTCAGGTCGGTATTCCAGATGCTTTTATTATTGTTATGGCCGCTCATCGCCGCACCTCATTTCATAAATATCTTGATCAAACGCTTTGCGTCCATTATACCATATTAAACACGATTAGTCAAACGATTTAATAAGCGCCCGGCAGCAAATGACAGGGCATCGTGATTATTCACAGATATTTTGTAAAAATTCTAAAATAATATAAAGCTATTGCCAAAAAGACAAAGCTATGATATACTATTCTTATGGAAATACTACCTGTATCGGAGGAATGAGATATATGAACAAAAAACTTCTGACAGCGCTTTTGTGCCTTTCACTCATGGCCTGCCCCCTGCTGGGCGGCATAACGGCAGGTGCTGAGGATATACCGGCAACGCCGGGTGACAGTGTGACCACGCAGGAGCCTGAGCCAGACCCCGAACCGGAGCCCGAGCCGCCCCACGTTCACAGCTACAAGTCGGTCGCAAAAACACCGTCCACCTGTACCAAGAACGGCACTGAGGTGTTCAGGTGCGAATGCGGCGACAGCTACGCCGTGACCCTGCAAAAGCTCAGCCACACCTACAAAAAGGTCAAGACAGTAGCCCCCACCTTAACAGCAAAGGGCTACACAGTATACAAATGCTCTGCCTGCGGCGAGGAGATCAAAAAAGACTATACAGCACAGCTTAAGAACATAAATAAGGTGTCTGTGACAGGCCTGAAAGCCTCATACAGATACACCGGAAAGGCTGTCAAGCCTGCACCTGTGCTCAAATACGGCTCGCAGAAGCTCGTTAAGGGAACTGACTACACGCTGTCGTATTCCTCGAACACCAAGAAGGGCACCGGCAAGATAACCATAAAAGGCATCGGCAAATACGCCGACACTAAGACCGTCACCTTCAAGATAACCGCAGCAAGCATAGCAAAAGCCAAGGTGACAGGCCTTAAGGCGACCATGAAGTACACAGGCTCGGCTGTCAGGCAGTCGGTCAAGGTGACGCTCGGCGGCAAGACGCTCAAAAACGGCACCGACTACAAGATAAGCTACAAAAACAACGTAAACAAAGGTACAGCACAGCTCATCATCAAGGGCAAAGGCAACTATAAAGGCACGCTCACCAAGAAATTCAAGATAGTGAGAACAGGCTGGTTCCTCTACAACGGCAACTACTATTACTACTCAAACGAGGGCAAGAAATATGTCAGCGGAGAGTATAAGATAGGCGACTATTACTACTACTTCAGCAAGAACGGCATCAGGCAGCAGGGCTGGGTAAAGGTCGGCAGCAACTACAGGCTCTATGACAGGCTAAACGGCAGAAGGCAGACAAACACCACCGTTGACGGCATCAAGATAAACAAAAAAGGCAACGCTGTGATAGATGACTGGGCTGCAAACAAGATAGCCACGATGATAAAGGCCAAGAAAATCTTAAAGAGCATCACCAACCCCACAGACACTATGGCTGAAAAGAGGCTCAAGGCCTTCAACTGGGTGCTCTCGTTCCCGTATCATCAGTACAGGCTGCTGAGAACCATCTACAGGCAGCAGGGCTGGGAGATGACCTTTGCAAACGACATCTTCGACAACCACCAGGGCTGCTGTGTTGCCGAGAGTGCTGCAACAGCGTTCCTGTTCAGAGAGATAGGCTACACAGATGTTGCGGTATGCCACGACACGAGCCATTCATGGGTAACGATAGGCCAGTATCTCTACGACCCTGTATTTGCAGAAGCCAAGAGCTTCTCCGGGAATTACAATGTTCTCCCCTACGACTACAGAGTAAACCCTGTTGACAAGAGATACATCGGATAAAAAACTTAACGGACTGTCAGATAAGCCGACAGTCCGTTTTTATGTACTGCTATTCTTGCTATGCCATGCCTTTGTCTCCTTTGCGATAATCGGGGAAAGGGCTATCAGCGCTATGATATTAGGCAGCGCCATAAGGGCATTTAGTATGTCCGCTATCCCCCAGACCTGAGTGGCGGTCATATAAGGGCCTATGAACACTGCAAGGATATACAGAGCATCAAAGACAAGTGCGGCCTTTGCGCAGTAGCGCCTGCCGAGAAGATATGCAAGGCAGCGCTCTGAATAATAGCTCCAGCCGAGAATAGTCGTAAAAGCAAAAAAAACAAGGCAGACTGTGAGTATGGCCTGCGCCGCCCTCTCCGGCAAAGGCAGCCCGAAGCAAAAAGCTGCCGAGGTGATGTTTACTCCTTCGAGCGAGGTGTCATTCCATGCGCCGGAGATAATAACAGCGAGCCCTGTCATCGTGCATATGCAGATAGTGTCGATAAACGTCCCTGTCATGGTCACGAGCCCCTGATGCACCGGGTCATTTGTCTTGGCGGCGGCCGCTGCTATAGGTGCCGAGCCAAGGCCTGCTTCGTTTGAGAATATACCCCTTGCTACACCGTTTCGTACAGCAAGCATGACACCCCTGCCGGCAGCTGCACCGCCTACCGCCTTGAGCCCGAAAGCGCCTGATACCACCTCATATATCGCCGCAGGCAGCCTGTCAGCATGGGAAAGAATTATCGTGAGCGTGCAGGCCACATACAGCACAGCCATAAACGGCACGATAACCGACGACACCTTTGAAATGCTCCTGATACCGCCGATTATGACAAGCCCGGCAAGAACCGTCACCACGATGCCTGTTATCACCTTAACAAGAGGGAAGCTGCTTCCCATGACCGTCAGCTGCCGCCCGTGAGAACCGTCAAAGAGAGCGTTCACAGCTGCTGATATGCCGTTTATCTGCGTGAACGTGCCGATACCGAGCAGCCCGACGAGCAGGCCGTTAAGCGCAAATACACACGCAAGCGGCTTGAATCTCTTGCCCATGCCTTTTTCTATGTAGTAGAAAGGCCCCCCGAGCTTGCCGCCGTCAGGGGCGCTGACACGGTATTTTACAGCAAGAAAGCCCTCGGCGTATTTTGTCGCCATGCCAAAGATTGCCGCCGCCTCCATCCAGAAAAGCGCACCCGGGCCGCCTGCGGCTATCGCTGTTGCAACGCCTATGATATTCCCTGTACCTATAGTTGCCGAGAGCGCTGTGCAAAGTGCCGCAAATGACGATATATCGCCCTCACCGCCCTGCTCTTTGCTGACTGTGAGACTGAGTGCAGCAAAAAGCCTTTTAAACTGCACGCCGCCAAAGCGCACTGTCAGGAAAACTCCGCACCCGAGTATCAGTAAAGTGAGCGGCAAGCCCCAGATCATACTATCTATCCTCTCAATAAGTTCATTCATTGCCATATCCTTTCGGTAAGGTGTTGTAGCAGTATATGATGCATAGACGGCGGTTATTCCTTGCATTTTTACGGCATTTCATGTCTGCGGCCTGTAAATCTATACAATTTGTTTACAGCTTGATATAAATTATTGACTTTATTACATTTATTATGGTATAATAAATGTGTGCATTCATTATTAATGAAATAACGCCGGGGCTTACTAATATAAATGCGTCACCCGGCTTTCAATAAAGACTATAGGGAGGGAAGATAATGACCTTCAGCTCGGTCATATTCCTGTTTATATTTCTGCCCGTGACATTCGGGCTTTACTGCATATGCGCCAAAGACAGCATACGCAATATCCTGTTGATGCTCGCAAGCCTTGTGTTCTACGCATTCGGCGAGCCGGTGGCTGTGTTTATCATGATAATATCCGTCATCATAAACTATTTCCTCGGGCGTGCCGCATCAAAGGACAAGCATGACAAGGCGGCGGTGTTCTTAGCAGTGCTATTAAATATCGGACTCCTCATCGCCTTTAAATACACAGGCTTCTTTGCACAGCTTATTAATGACACGACAGGCATCGGCATACCCGTGCCGAAGATAAGGCTGCCGATAGGCATATCCTTCTTCACATTTCAGGGGCTCAGCTATGTTATCGACGTTTACAGAGACAAAAAGTCGGTGCAGAAAAGCTTGATGTCCGTTTTATTGTACATATCGTTCTTTCCGCAGCTTATTGCCGGGCCTATCGTCAAGTATCACGATATCGAAGCCCAGCTGCACAAGCGTGAGCTTACAGCCGACAGGGTCTCAAGAGGCGTCAACCGCTTTATAACAGGCCTTGCCAAAAAGGTGCTCATAGCAAATCAGATGGGGCTTGTGGCTGACACGGTCTTCGGGCTTGACCCTGACAAGCTGGGCTCGGGCGCTGCGTGGATAGGCGCTGTGTGCTATAGCTTGCAGATATTCTTTGATTTCTCGGGCTACTCTGACATGGCAATAGGCCTTGGGTGTATGTTCGGCTTTGACTTCAAGGACAACTTCAACTACCCATTCTCCGCCGGCAGTATGCAGGATTTCTGGAGAAGGTGGCATATTTCCCTCTCGACATGGTTCAAGGAGTATGTATATATCCCCCTGGGCGGCAACCGCAAGGGCAAGGTCAGGACAGATGTCAACAAGATAATCGTCTTCTTTCTGACAGGCTTCTGGCACGGGGCTAATTTCACATTCATCGTGTGGGGTCTTGCGCACGGGTTTTTCCTGCTGCTTGAAAACCACGGGCTTATCCCCACCAAGAACAAAAAGCTCGCTCCGCTGCTGCATATATACACCATGCTCGTTGTGATAGTCACATTTGTAATATTCAGAGCAGACACTCTGACACAGGGTGTAAAGGTGATAGCCGATATGTTCACATTCAGCGCAGGCGATGCAGGCGTTGATGCTACAGTCTATTCGATGCTCAACGGCCTTGTGCTCACGGCATTCATCTTCGGTGTGATTATATGCATACCCACAGTGCCTTTTATAAAAGCCAAGCTCGAAAAGACAAAGGCCTACCCCATCGCACAGTACACCGCATATACAGGAACACTTGTGATATTCGCTCTGTGTGTGCTCTCGCTTGTATCGAGCACATATAACCCGTTTATCTATTTCAGATTTTAAGGGGGGCGTGGATATGAATAAGGCTTTTAAGATAATTTACGCTGCCCTTTTCTTCGGGGTGTGCGCAGCACCGCTTATCACTATGCCTTTTGCATCGAGCAATGAGCAGATAGAAAAGCGTGAGCTTGCCAAAGCGCCGAAGATAATAGAAGACGGCTCGCTCAACACATCGTTTTCCGAGCAGGCCGAGGCGTGGTATAACGACAGGCTGCCTTTCAGGGCAACGCTTCTTGAAGGGGCAGGCAGGATAAAGAGCGAGGTGTTCGGCGCACCGACAGCAAACGTCATATCAGGCAAGGACGGCTGGCTGTTCTTCGAGGGCTCGGCAAAGGATTACATAGATTCAAACGCTATGAGCAGCCACAGGCTCGAATGCACGGCTGTCACACTCTCGCTGATAGAAGAAAATGTCAGGGAAAAGGGAGGAAAGTTCCTCTTTGTGCCGATGCCTAACAAGGCAGAGGTGTATGACGAATATATGCCTGCAAACTACATCAAGGCAGATGAGAACAACTACTCAAGGCTGCTTGAACGGCTCAATGCATACGGTGTCAGCGTGCTCGATATGAAGCAGGTGATGCGTGACAATAAGGATAACGGCATCTACCACAAGCGTGACACCCACTGGAACTACCTTGGGGCGCTTATCGGCTACAACGCCATTATGGACGGGCTGTCGCACCCTCACAAGACATACGACAATGTATCCTACAGCGTCACCAACGACTGGCAGGGCGACCTTGAAAAGCTGCTCTACCCGAATGACCCGGGCTATGACGAGCAGTACCGCTTTGATATCGAGTACGACGAGTTCCGCTTCACGATGCCTCCTGCAGCGTCCGACACAAAGGCGAGCTTAGAGCTTTTCATGTCAGACAAGGAGCAGGGCGACACAAGGATACGCACACAGAAGCTAAAGCCCACAGGCGCAGGCAGTCTGTATATGATAAGAGACTCCTTCGGGCGTGCGCTGCTGCCGTTTATGATAGACAATTACGACACAGCTTTCTTTGAGAGGCGCACTGTGCCGAACATGAACTCCCTGCCGGCAGGCGGCGACCTTGTGTACGAGATAGTCGAGAGAAATCTTGCAAACATCACCACATCAGCACCCAACATGAAAGCCCCCCTGCGTGAGATATCCGACTACACGGGCGACTATGCGGCCGACGGCAACAGGGCATTCATCAAGGAAGAAAGCGCCGGCGTTTTCATATACGGTACGCTTGATGATAACTTTGCAAGCGACGATGCGAGGGTGTACATTCAGCTGACCGGCAGCGGTGTTGAAAAGACCTATGAGGCCTTCCCCATTGCCGAGCAGATGCTGCTTGACGGCCAGGGGCTTGAAGATACCGAATACGGCTTCTCGGCGCACATCGACACATCTGACTTGGCAGACGGTGATTACGAGATACACATAATATCAAACAAAATGAAGAGCGTGACTCTTGAAACACTGACCATAAAAGGAGAATGAACATTATGAAAAGAACAGCAAAAGCAATTATCGCAGCAGCCGCTGCAGTGACAGTTATGATGAGCTTTGCTTCCTGCGGCGACACCAGTGAAAGCAGCTCGAAATCCGGCACAGTATCGCTTGTGACGACCACCACGGCAGCCCCTGCCGACAGCAGCTCTGAGGAGGAGACTACGACCACAACTACCACAGCCGCCGCCGATTCATCAGAGGCTGAGACTACGACCACCACCTCTGCTCCTGACAGCTCGGAAGCCGAAACTACGACTACCACAGCCGAAGCCCCCAAGGAGGAGACTTTTGCTGACAAGCTGAAGATAAAGTACAACGGCACTGAATTCAGCATAGGCGACACATTTGCTGACATAGAAAAATCCCTCGGCGGATACAGCGACAACTTCCAGGCTGCTCACTGCACTGAGGTCGGCATGGACGATATATATGTGTACTCCGGCATGGACGTTACCGTTTTTGAAGGCAAGGTATCAAACGTCATGATCTACGACAACGGCAACTCTGACAAGCCTGCCCCCGAGACTGTCTGCGGCCTTAAGACAGGCATCACAGATGCAGATTCAATTCTCGGCACCCCAGTAAAAACAAACGGCTCAGATTCAAAGTATGACTGCGACGGCCTCTGGGTATGCGTTTCAATGGTAGACGGCAAGGCCTACTCGATAATAATAGCAGAGCTTGAAAAGGCTATTCCTGACTTCTCAGTCTGACACAATATAAAAACACCCCGGAGCTGTGGTCACTTCACCAAGCTCCGGGGTTTATTGATTTTTAAGGCAACACCGCACGAAGATTGTGCGCAAATTGCGCAGTCAGCTTTTTCGTCAGATTGCACAGATTTTCCGAAGGAATACTACCGTATTTCAAGGAAAAAATGTGTAATATGACGGAAAAGATGCAAGTAAGTTGCGTACAAAGCCTTCAGGCGGTCTTTGTGCGGTGTTGCCTTAAGTTATTTGCTCTCGCTGCTTTCTTCGCTGCTGTCCGCCACGCTGTCAGATGAGCTGTCGGAAGAAGACAGGCTGCTTTTTATCTCGCCGTAGGTGGTCATATACACCTTTGTGAACTGTATGTCGTTCATCGGCTTTTTGGTCTCCTCGCTGTTGACCTCGACTGAGCATATCTTGTCGTAAACGTCCATGCCGTCAATGACCTGGCCGAACACTGTATACTGCTGCGAGAAGTTAGGCACGCCGCCGTGCTCCTTGAATGCCTCGACAAGCGTCTTGTTGCCGCCTGCGTTGTCGAGTTCCTCCTTGAATTCGTCGGTGAATTCAACAGAGTTTACAAACATTATCCTCGAACCTGCGAGAGTTTCCTTTACAAACAGGCCCTTCTCGTCACCGAAAGCCACCAGCGAGCCCTTGAAAGGCCACAGCTTTGGCGAGAGCTCTCGCTCGTAGTTCTTGGTGTTGGTGTCGTCATTTGTGGTGCCGTCATCAGTCTTCGAGCCGCCCATGAAATATACGCCGTCCTGAACTGCGAAGACATATGTGCCGTCATAGTAGCCGTCATTCACAAGGTCTGTGAAATATTCGCAGTAATCCGGCACGATATCCGGGTAGAGCACAGCCTTATATGTGCCCATAGTCGTCTCAAACACGCACACAGGCGCATCGTCAGCAGGCGTATCGAACTGGATTATCTCCACATCGTCGGAATCAAGTCTGTTTTTTTGTACAGTGCAGCGATAGAACACCGCAAACACCATGACAAAAGCAAGACCTATCATCGAGAACTGGAAGAACACCTTAAAGCGCCTTGAAGTCATATTTCTGCCCCTTGGCAGGCGCTTTATCTCATTATCCTTATCCTTTGCCATTGTTTCTCCTTAATGCTTATTACAGCTTTGTTACTTTAGTGCCCTGTCTTGTTTCCTCTATCTTGTAGCCGAGGGCGGTTATCTTGTCCCTGAGCTCGTCGGCAAGGGCGAAATTCTTTTCTTTTCTTGCGGCAGCACGCAAAGCCACGAGCTCTGCCACCTCAGCCGGGAGCTCTGTCTCCTCGCTCTGCTGTGAGAGCTTCCTGGCATTTGCAGTGATATCAAGAGTGAGCACCTTGTCAAACTCGTCGATGAGTGCGAGCTTTGTAGCAGGTGTTGTATCAGCCTTGAGCACATCGTAGAGCGCTGTTATAGCGTTAGATGTGTTTATATCATTATCGAGCGCCTCGGTAAACCTTGCCATGAGCGCATCATATGCCGCCTTGTCTATATCGCCGGCAGTCTCGCCCTGCAGCGAAGCTACCTTTGCAAGTATCTTGTTATATGCAGTCTTTGCGTTGTCAAGATTCTCCCAGGAGAACACAAGGCTCTTTCTGTAGTGCGAGAGCAGGCAGAAGAAGCGGTAAACAACAGCCGGATAGCCCTTTTCTTCAAGCAGCTTGACTGTCAAAAACTCGCCCTTTGACTTGCTCATCTTGCCGTCATTTGTGTTCAGGTGGAGTATATGGAACCAGTAGTTGCACCACTTATGGCCGAGGTAGGCCTCACTCTGTGCTATCTCGTTTGTGTGGTGAGGGAATGCGTTATCAATGCCGCCGCAGTGGATATCGAGCTTTTCGCCGAGGTGCTTCATTGATATGCATGAGCACTCGATATGCCAGCCGGGGTAGCCTACACCCCACGGAGAATCCCACTTGAGCTCCTGATCGTCAAACTTGCTCTTTGTGAACCAGAGCACGAAATCGGCTTTGTTTTTCTTGTTCTCGTCCTTCTCAACGCCTTCACGCACGCCGTCTTCGAGGTCTTCCTCGTTGAAATTGTGGAAAACGTAATACTCTTTGAGCTTTGAGGTGTCAAAGTAGATATTGCCGCCTGCCTCGTAAGCATAGCCCTTCTCGATAAGCGATGATATAACTCTGATAAAATCATCTATACAGTGTGTTGCAGGCTCTACCACATCAGGTGTCTTGATGCCGAGCTTTTTGCAGTCCTCAAAGAAAGCGTCGGTGTAGAATTTAGCGATATCCATAACGCTCTTGTGCTCACGCTTGGCACCTTTCAGCATCTTATCCTCACCGGTGTCGCCGTCAGAGGTAAGGTGGCCTACGTCTGTTATATTCATTACTCTCTTGACATCAAGGCCGGTAAAGCGCATATATTTTTCAAGCACGTCCTCCATGATATAGCTCCTGAGGTTGCCGATATGCGCAAAGTGATAAACGGTAGGGCCGCAGGTATACATAGATACCTTGCCAGGCTCATTCGGAACGAATTCCTCGACCTTATGTGAAAGTGTGTTATATATTCTCATTAGTATGTTTCCCTTCTTTATTTGCTTGAATCTATATATTTCCAATAACCCTTAAGATACTTCATGCCGGATATCACCGTAAGCACGACTGATACCCAGATAAGAGCCTCGTTAACAAGGAACACTGTGGAGTTCCAGTTAAGGTCCGGGCTGCCCTTTGCGTCGGGGAAGAATATCTGAAGTGCCATGATAGCCACAAGTGCGACCATAGTGAATGCAGTTTTCAGCTTGCCCCATATGCCTGCTGCGACGACCACGCCCTCGTTTGCAACAACGAGCCTTAAGCCCGTTACCATAAACTCACGGGAGAGGATTATTATTACCGCCACAGGGTCGATAAGACGCTCAAAGCATAGAGTGATAAGTGCTGTCATAACGAGCAGCTTGTCAGCCAGCGGATCCAAAAACTTGCCGAAGGTAGTGACAAGGTTCTGCGCCCTCGCTATCTTGCCGTCAAGCATATCTGTGATCGAAGCTGCTGCGAATACAATGAGTGCCCAAATCCAGTGATACGGGATATAGAGCAGCACGAACACCGCAAAGAACGGTATCAGCAGCACTCTCAAAACTGTCAGTTTATTCGGTAAATTCATATCAGATCTGTCCTTTTATATGATTTATTATACAGTCTCGCCAATAGGATCATAGTCAAGTATGTCAGTTATCCTGACACTTACAAACTCCCCTGCTGCGAGCTTTCTGCCGCTTGTAAAGAAGACCTTGCCGTCTATCTCAGGGGCATCCATATATGTTCTGCCGTAGTACATCTCGGCGTATCTGTCAAAGCCCTCGCACACTGTCTCAAAAGTCCTGCCGATAAGCGCTTCGTTGTTCTCGTCCATAATGAAGCTCTGGTCGTTATAGACCGTTTCAAGGCGCTTTTGCTTGATGTCTTCATCTATCTGGTCGGGCATCACAGCAGCAGGCGTGTCCTCCTCGGCGGAGTATGCAAATGCACCAAGGCGCTCAAAGCGTGCGCTCTTGACAAAGCGTGTCAGCTCCTCAAACTGCTCCTCAGTCTCGCCGGGGAAGCCGGTAATGACTGTCGTTCGCAGTATCACGCCGGGAATGCGTGTCCTGAGCTTATCTACAAGCTCTGTTATCTGCTCTTTGTTGCAGTGGCGGTTCATACGCCGCAGCACCTCGCTGTTGCAGTGCTGTATCGGAATATCGAAGTATTTCACGAGCTTTTCCTCGCTCGCCACTACATCTATAAGTTCATCAGTTATCCTCTCGGGGTAGCTGTAGAGCGTTCTTATCCACTTAAAGCCGTCTATCCTGCAAAGCTCTCTTAGCAGCTCGGGCAGCATAGGCTTGCCGTAGTTATCCTCGCCGTAGCGTGTGGTGTCCTGAGCTATCACAACAAGCTCCTTGACGCCGTGCTCTGCGAGCCACCTGGCTTCTTCGATGATATCTTCCATTTTTCTGCTGCGGAATTTGCCCCTTATCCTGGGTATCGCACAGTATGTACAGTAATTCGAGCAGCCCTCGGCTATTTTGAGGTATGCATAGAACGGCTCTGTCGAGATTATCCTGCCGCCCTCCATAGCAAGTGCCTCGCACTCGCCGTAGCACTGCACGGGCTTATGGTATGCAAAGATATCCCTTATAATATCAACGAGCTTTTCGTTTGAGCCCAGGCCTATAACGGCATCGAGCTCCGGCATCTCCTGCATTATCTGCTCTCTGTATCTCTCAGCAAGGCAGCCGGTCATTATCACAGCCTTTATCCTGCCTTCCTTTTTGAGCTCTATAAATTCAAGAGTCGTATCTATAGCTTCCTGCTTGGCATCGCTTATAAAGCCGCAGGTGTTTATTATAACAACATCAGCAAGCGCTGCGTCCTGTACGAGCTCAAAGCCCTCCGCCTTAAGCGCAAACAGCATATGCTCGGCATCTATCTGGTTCTTCGGACACCCGAGCGAGACCATACCTACTCTTGTAGCCATTATTATCTCTCCTATAAACAAACTCAGTATTATTTTATTATACCACTTTTAATAGGGTTTGTAAAGGGGCTATAATGGCCGAAATAATTTAATTAAATATATTTATTTAACAAAAAGTCCCGGGGAACTGAGCCCGGGGACTATTGTTATTATTCACTGACAGGAGCTTCTTCCCATGTAAGTCCCTTGCCCTTGGTGAAGGCTCTTGACACGTCCATAGGCATAGGCTTGCCGAAGAAGTAGCCCTGAGCACGCTCGCAGCCCGCTTTCTTTAAAAACTCAAAATGTTCAGCCGTCTCAACGCCCTCGCAAAGCGGTGCAAGACCCATTGCTCTGGCACCCTGCATGATAAACTTCATCAGCACGGCCGTCTTGGGGTTATGGTCAAGGCTCCGCAGGAACACGAGGTCGAGCTTGAGCACGTCAAAGTCATACTCGGCTATCGTGTTGAGCGAAGAATAGCCGCTGCCGAAGTCATCGAGCCAGATGTGGTAGCCCTGAGCTTTCATCTTATCGCACTCGCTCTTGATATAGCCTACGTTGTCGTTGAGGGCGCTCTCTGTTATCTCGATATCGAGCATTTCTCTGGGTACATCGTATTCTGCCCTTATGTTCTCGATTATACCGAAGATATCACACAGCTCGAAATCGAGCCTTGATATATTGACAGACATAGGAACGACCGGCTCGCCGGCTTCTTTGAGTGCCTTATAGTCCTCGCAGACACGCTTGACGACATATTTATCAACTATATGGATAAGGTGGAACTGTTCAAGCGTTTCGATAAAATCAGCCGGAGAGAGAATGCCTATCTTCGGGTCAGACCAGCGGACAAGCGCCTCATAGCCGCATATCTCGCCTGTTCTCACACGGATAACCGGCTGGTAGTAGACCTTGATATAGCCGTTTTCAACAGCCTCGTCGATATGGTCAACGACATACTGCTGCTTTCTCAGCTGCTCTCTGAGCATTTCGTCATAGATGCAGTAGTTTATATCATGTCTGCCCTTGATGCTGTTGCAGGCAAGGCGTGCATGGTCGCAGGCAAGACCTACCTCTGCATAGCGGTCATCAAGGAAATAGATGCCGGCCTTTATCCTGACCTTCTTGTTCGGGTCCTCGGTCATGAGCATCTGCTTGTAGACCTTCTCTACCCTGTCTATTACCTTCTGCTTATCGTCGGCGGTGCAGACAAAGAAGTGGTCGTCCGAAAATCTTGCTACTGTGGCGCCCTTGAAGGTGTCTCTTATCGTCTTTGCGAGGTCGCAAAGCAGCTCGTCACCACGCTTGAAGCCGTGGCGCTCATTAAAGAGCTTGAAGTTTGGTATATCAAAGTGTATGAACGAGAAATCCTTTCTCCTGCCCTCGTAGGAATTGAGCAGAAGCTGTATCTTATGGTAGAAAAACGACATATTGAAAAGCCCTGTCAGCTGGTCAGTCTCGTTATTATGCGAAAGAATCTCAGCCTCGGCGAAGGAGTTGCGTGAGCGGTTGAAAAACTCGTTCTTATCGACATCTATTATGAAAACATAGAAAAAGCTCTTGCCGTTTAACCAGTGGAGCAGGTGGCCGAAGTCCTCGATATAGCGCTCCTCGCCCTGCTTGGTGAGTATGCGGTAGCGCACATAGTCATGCCTCTTTTCTCCGAAGACTGTCTGCGCCTGTATCTGGTTCTCTATCCTGTGCAGGTCGTCAGGGTGTACCATGCCCTTGAAGGAGCCGCCGGTATACTCCATAAACTCCTTGAAATCCTCGCAGCCGTAGAGCTTGCAGACATTCGTCTCGGCAAAGAGTATCTTCTCCTCGTCATCGTCAGCCTCGTAGATAAAGAAACCGCCCGGCAGCCCGGTAGGTATCTTGCCGCCTGTATTGGCATCATAATACGTATTCATACATATCCCCCGTTCTGTAACAAAATTACATCTGATAAAAGTATAGCACATTACAAGGATTATTTTGTTAATACTCTGTTAATTTTTCATACAAAAAGTTCTTGACAAGCCGTCTCTTGTATGCTATTATATAAATTGTATATTATACTATTATCAATTAAGGAGGAATAATATGAAAAAATCAAGAAAACGGCTACTGAGCCTTGTCACGGCGCTTATGCTGATGATATCGCTCACGGCGCTGCTGCCTGAGGGGTGGCTGATGACGGTAAGTGCGGATACGTTGACCTATGAGGACAGCTATGGCGTATGGACGTATGAGCAGACATCATTTGATGAGACGACGGGTGAAGGCACCTGCACTGTCACGGGTGTTGCCCTGAAAGATGCGGCTGCCACATCTGTTACAATACCCTCTGTAATAAACAAATCAAAATTCAAGAGGCTGACTGTAACAGGGATAAGCGGCACCATAGAAGCTGACAACAGTACTCATAATCTTTTTGGCAGTCCTAACAATACTATAACAAGCGTAACGCTGCCATCAACGCTGCTAACTATCGGCAATGAAACCTTTATCGAATGTAAGGCTCTGAAAACCGTCAGCTTGCAGGGCGCTAAACTAACAACGATAGGGCGTGACGCATTCAGAAGCTGTATAAAGCTTGATAGCTTCAGCATACCGAGCACAGTCACAACAATTGGCGAATATGCTTTTTATAACTGTGATTCGCTTTTGAGTGTATGGATACCTAAGGACGTTGTGAACATAGGAGCAAGTACCTTCTACGGCTGCGACAAACTGAACACAGTAACATTTGCTCCGGGCAGCCAGTTGAAAAGTATAGGTATGCGTGCATTTGACGGTTGCGATAAGATCACAGATATAACCCTGCCCAATACTCTGGAAAGCATATACAGTTATGCTTTTTATGACTGTGACAGACTTAAATACATAGTTCTTCCCGAGAGTGTAAAAACAATAGATCCTGCCGCTTTCGGCTACTGCAGCTCGCTTAAAGCTATATATATCCCGAAAAATGCTAAGATGACCTACAGCGATTCTATCAGCAATATGGCTAACGGCGCTGTTGTCTACGGCTACAAGGGCACTGACGCTGAGAGCTGTGCAGAAACCAAAGGCTACACCTTCGTTGACGTAGATGAGCTGTTTGATACACTTGCAGAGAAAGCAACGCTCACTCTTAAATCTGCAACTGATAAGACAAGCGGCAAATACTATGTGACCCTCAATGCACCCAAGACCTCGGGCAATGTTATAAACGATGCACCAAAGGGCGCAAAGATAACCATAACCCCCGATGAATCTCTGATACCCGCAGGCAAGACTATCAGTCACTATAAGATAAGCAGCAGTGTTGAGTACAAAGCATACAGCACATCTTATGCAGACGGCGGCTCTGTAAACTGCGGAAGCAACACATTCATTTCATGCAGAGAGCTGACCGGCTTTAACCACAATGCCATTGAAAACATAATCAAGGCTAAGGTGAATTACGGTTCAGAGCCGTCAATAACATCTATCACCACTACCGTTACCCCCGTTTTTGAGGACGCAGGCAACGCCTATGAGCTCAAGGTCGCAGGCAAGCAGGTAACTGATAAGAACTGTGCTGACGTTTTCGGCGACGGAATATTCAGCTATGACAACAAGACCAAGACACTGACTATTAACGGCGATGTTGACTGCTATTCAACTATTGTTGCAAACACGGGCATTGACGGGCTGACAATCAATATACCAAATGACTGCACCCTTATATCACAGGACGGTACGGGCTTTGCGTGCAATGCGAATACTACCGTCACAGGCAACGGCAAGGTCAAATCAGACTGTTATTGGACTAATATCTATGTTGATGGAAATGTTACTGTGACAATCAAGGACGCAAACATAGACATGAAGCACAAATACCCCAACACCAGCAGCATATCCGATGACAGAACCAGTAGTACAAGCGAAACGCTGATAATCGACAACTCGAATGTTCACTGGATAGATTCAAGCAGTACAAACGGCACGACATGGCTTGACAAGATCGTGCTTTTAAACAGCAAGGTAACATCTCCCGAGGGCGGCTATGTAAATAACGGCCACATAGTATACAAAGACACTGACGACTCTGTAAAGGCCGCTCTGGACGTAACGATAGAGCCCATACCCGTATCACAGAGGGGCAAGGATCTGGGTACGATGACTGTTGACCTTTCAAGGACAGCTACCACATGGGATTATGCCGCAAGCAGCTATGAGAACCTTTATAAGATACTCAGCGATAACAACCTTAAGACAATTGACGGCAACAAGCTGTTTCTCCAGGTCTATATGACGACAAGCGGTTATGACCAGTACCACATTGACCTTAACTGCGGCGACAAGACGACCAGTGACGTAGGTTTTTATGTTAAGGACGGAACCATCTATGCAAACAGAAAGGATACCTCTGATGCATACGGCACTTTCACCTATGAAATGAGCACTGAGAATATCGCAGAGTTTTCAAACGCAAAAAAGAATTATTACAGCAAGCTCGAAATAATAATGCCTGAGGGACACACCCACACCTTTGCTGAAGATCCCACATACACATGGAGCGATGACAATACCGCCTGCACGGCAAGCATTGTATGCTCCGGCTGCGGCGAGACAGTGACCGAAGAAGCAACTGTGACCAGCAAGGCAGCATCTCAGCCCACCTGCTCGATAATGGGTACGACAAACTACACTGCAACATTTGCAAATACACACGGCGTGAACTTCAAAACACAGTCAAAGATAGTCAAGGATATCCCCGTAAAGGAGCATGAGTTCAGCAAGCCTGAGTATAAATGGACAGACGGCAAGCTCGGACCTGTCTGCACAGCGACATGCGTATGCACACTCTGCGGCGAGAAGGTAGAAGAAGCTGCCACAATGACATCAAAGGTCAAGACCCCTGCCACAGCCACCACAAAGGGCGTTACGACCTACATCGCAATATTCAAGAACAAGGCGTTCGAGACACAGACAAAGGACGTGGAGAACATTCCTGCCCTTTCAGAGCGTGTGCCCGGCGACCTCAACGGCGACAAAAAGGTTGACCTTAAGGACGGCCTGCTAATGCAGCAGTATCTTGCAGGCTGGAAGGTGGGTATCAACCTTTCAAACGCAGATGTAAACGGCGACGGCAAGACAGACCTCAAGGACGGCCTGCTTCTTAAGCAGTATCTTGCCGGCTGGAAGGTAAACCTCAAGTAAAAGCAACTGAATAATTTCACGTTCCCCGATGCTGCACAGGCGGTGTCAGGGAATTTAAGAGGTGTAATATGAAAAACGATCTCACAACAAGACTTGCTTCTCTCATGCTCGCAGCTGTCACAATTATGAGCACAGGCTGCTCATCTTCCGACAGCTCAAAGAGCTCATCACAGCAGGAGACGACCGCAGCACAGACCACCACCGCAAAGGACGACTCCCTTGAAACGACTACCACCACCGAGCAAACCACTACCACCACGACCACAGCGACCCTTATGCCGCCAATGAAAGAGCCGAGCGAGACGCTGCCGGACTTTGAAGCCGAAGGCGACCTTGTCGATATGAAAAACGGCCCCGACCAGACGCTGCTGCTGCATACTCACACATATGATGCAAGCACAGTCTCGGTATACGACATAGTAAGCGGTGCGACTGTCAGGACATTGCAGCTCACTGATGATACGGAGATGCTCGTAGGCGGCCTTAGCGATGAAACTATCGTCACATCGTCTTTTGCAGACGGCGTGCAGCTCAATTTCTACCCCAAGGGCAAGAGCAAGCCGCAGACAGTCAGCACCGGCGAGGAGTATCTGCCGACCTTTGCAGCTGATGCACAGAATAACTGCATACTCTGGTTTGACCCGACGACATACGAGCTGTGCAGTATAGATACCGCCGGCAAGGTGACAAAGACCGCTGTCAGCAGCGAGGTATCCATGGCATCAGACATAAACACCTATGACCGCACCTACTACATGACAGAGTTTGACGAAAACTCTGACTCCGGCTACTCGGCAGGCATCTACTCGCTCGACACAAACGAGAGGCTGATAGAAACAGAGAGCAGCGACTGGAATTCCTTCCTGTCAGCCGAGGGCTACATCTACACGACCGCTGAGCCTGACGATAACAGCAACACAGCCTTCTATCTTGAAAAAACACCCTATGACAGCACAGACAGGCACACACGCTTTATCATCGACCAGTCTGAAGGCATCGCATATTTGAATGTCATGGGTTCATTGAACAGCAGCTACGCAACATTATTGGTCAACGACAGCACCAACGACACCTACATCAGCAGGATACTTATGCTTGACCTTAAAACAGGCAAGACAGCAGAAATAAAGCCCGACACAACCGAAGATATCATAAGCGTCCTACCTTGCTATAACAAGGACATAAAGCGCTGGGTATACGGCATCATCACCGGCAGCTTTGAATATCCGCACGTTCATCTTATGATGACAGACCCTGCACTTTTAAGCTACGACAAAGAGCTTAAGAGCGAGGAAACAGAGCCTGCCAAGGAAAAGGTCTACGAAGTCGGCGAGAAGTTCAGGGAAGTAAGAGAAGCCGCCGACAAGCTGGAGGAAAAATACGGTATACGCATACTCGTCGGAAATGAAGTCGGCCTATCGGAAAAGACATCTGATTATGTCTTCGTTTCCCGGGAAGACTCTGAAAACCCGTATGCTGTCGAGGACGAGCTGTTCTCACTCAACGAGCTTGACAAGATACTTGGCTGCTACCCCGAGGGCTTCTTTGAGCACTTCAAGACAAAGAACGGCAAGTTCGGCTTCCGCCTGGCTCTTGTAGATGCGCTCAAAAACGACGATTACTCGGATTTCGTTGCAGGCGGCATAGCCTACACGTCGGGTATGTGGTATGACATAGCGATACAGTCATCTATGATAAACTACACCCAGGCATCGTTCGACCACGAGATGTGGCACACAGTCGAGAACCTTGTTTCACGAAACGATCCGCTTGATGAGAGCAAATGGAGCGAGCTCAATCCTTATGATTTCTACTACTCTTCAGATTTCGACAGCTATGCTTCATCATCAGAGCTCAATGACACTATGCTCGAATACGCCGACATAAACGAGGGGCTTGACCCGTCGCTCCCCTACTTCATCAGCTCTTACAGCACAGTCACCGCCATGGAGGACAGGGCAACTCTGATAGAGTGTATCCTCTCGCACAGATACAAATACGACGGCACAGACGATGAGCCCTATGTATTCGGCACAGAGGGCATCAGCAGTTATCCCCACCTGAAAGCCAAGGCCGACTTCCTTGCAGAATGGACAAAGAAAGAATTCGGCTACGTTTACTGGGAAAAGGTCGAACAAGCGATGAAGGAATACGACAAGAAAAAAGGCAATTAAAGGCCGCAAAAAAGCACGCTGTAAAAAGCGTGCTTTTTTTGTTATTATTTTATCCTGGCTTTCTTGACAGCCGAATAACCGCTGTAATACTTTGTGCCGTTCACTGTCTTGAAGGTGCGCACCTTGACGTAGTAGGTCTTGCCCTTTGTGAGCTTGCCGATCGTCTTGGAAGTACCTCTCACGTTGACAGACTTGGTAGTCGCCTTTGTAAACTTCGAGCTTGTCGAATATGTCACCTGATAGCCTGTAACGCCTGCCGCCTTTGAATATGTGACCTTCATCTGTTTTGTCTTGGGCGAGGTAACGCTCTTTAGAGTCGTCTTTTTGGGGAGTATCTTAAAAGATGCTGTCACTGTGCCTGTGTAGTCGCCCTTACCGGTTATAACGACTGTCGCCTTGCCGACTGCCTTGTTGTTCTTATAGCTAACGGTATAGTCTGTGCCTGCCTTGAGCGTTTTGCCGGCGAGCTTGACTACGGGCTTCTGTGTTATCGCCTTGCCTGTGTAATACTTGCTTGAAAGGCCTGTGACTGCGGCTTTTGAGATATTCGTGCGTGTGAGCTTGTCGGTGTAGCTGTCCTTGTAGCTGTTTCCGCAGACTGTGCAGGTATGCTCTGTATAGCCGCCTGAGGTGTAGGTGGGCTTTACCACCTTGTCGGTGTATTTGTGGCCTGCGGTCTTTGTTTCTGTGTCCTTATAGCTGTTGCCGCATACCGAGCAGGTGTGGAGCGTATATCCGCCCTCAGTGCAGGTGGGCTTTACTACTGTGTCCTTGTATTTATGCGATACCGTGACCTTGACGCTGACGCTCTTGCCCTGAGCCGATGCAGTTATCTTGGCGCTGCCTGCCTTAAGACCCTTTACCTTGCCGTCGCTGATGCTTACAGCACTGCCGCTTGTGACCTTCCATGTCGGCGACACATCAGTTTCTATATCTTCTGCCCAGTATGTCTGGCCTAAAAGCAGCATACGGCGCTTTACGACCGGAAGCGATACCGAGTCTCCCTCATAAAGCGATATTGAGCTTTTATCTGCTATCAGCTCGTCCTCGCCGATGAGGGAATTCGCTATGTTGACAGTGACCTTTTTGCTGCTGTCAGCAGGAGCGGTATAAGTGCTGCTGCCGACCTTGCTGCTGAATTCCTGCACCCAGTAGGTAGCGCCCTTGTACTCTACGCAGGCAACACCAACAGCCGTGTAGCCGTCGCCGAGCATATTTCTTCTGTGCCCCTGGCCGGCGTAGCCGTAATCGTCCTCACGCCACAGCATAAATGTATAGTCATGATCCATGAAATACGAGCCCATTGCTATATTCTCACCACGTCCTGTATTGTCATATATAGAAGGGTATGCCGAGAAGCAGTTCTTATTATTCGGGCGTGTGTGGTCATAAAGTGCCACGAGCTCTGCTGCACGCTGCATAGCTACCTTTTCAAGCTCATAGTCATACGATAGCTTGTTTAATCCTGTATACTGCACCTTCTTGGTGTCTGTGCTGTCCCACGCCCACGCCTGCGAGCCTGTGCGGAAGGAATTGATGATATCAAGCATCTTCCTTGCTTCTGACTGGTGGTATGTCACGTTTATCGGGATATCGGTATAGTTCTTTTTAAAATAAGAGCTTGTATCAACGCCGCACTGTTCTATAAAGGGGAGAAATACATCTGCGTCCTTATAGCCGGTGGATACATACAGGTTTTCTGTCTCGCTGTTTATCACAACAGCCGGGAGCGTGAATGAGCCGTAGCCGATATACGAGACCATAAAGTCCCCGATAGTATCGTCTGTGCTGTAGGTGAAGTCAGCCTCCGGGAAATCGAACTCATCAGCAAAGGCCTTGACCGTCTGCTCGGTGTTCTGGTCGATATCTGCAAACACGACCTTTACATCAGGAAACTCCTTTGCTATATTCTTAAGACCGGCCAGTGTGTTTCGTGTATTATAGCAATTCGGCCTGCCGAACACGAATATCGTGCATTTATTGCCGTTGTTGAATTCGCTGATAGTACCGCCGCCGACCTTTGTGATAGTATACGTCCTGTAAGCCTTGGCATGAGTGATGCCTATATCATCAAGAATATCCGTTCCCTCCGGCAGGGCTGCTGCGCCGCCGAAAATAAGTGCTGCCGCCAGAGCTGACGAGAGCAGTTTTTTAAGCATAAAAACACTTCCTCTTCATAAAAATTCCATATGTTTATTATACCACATCTGTGCTGTCGCCGCAACGTTCAATTATCACAAATCGCCCGGCAGATTATTGACATTTCCCACAAGCACAAAAGAATTAACAAAAAGCACGGCGGATAATACTCTGCCGTGCTTTTTCATGTTACTGCTCAGATGCGCTCATGCCGTTATATGCCAAGATTTTTGTTCATGTTCTTTTCTATCTCTTCGCTGTTGGGCTTTTCGCTCTCGCACAGGCCTAAAAATCCGCCTGCTACCATTTCAAGCGCCTCCTCGGGCAGCTCGACATCATTCTCTGCGAGCAGCTCGATAAGCTCTTCTTTGCTCTTACACTCCTTTGCCTTTTGCTGCAATTCAGGTGATAAGTCCTTGATATAGTTTTCATATTTTTCGCTCATAGTATCACTCCTTGTCATGTATCTAATCTCTGCCGCTCTACAAGCTCGGCAAAGTAACCGTTCCTGGCTATCAGCTCGTCATATGTGCCTTGCTCGATTATGCTGCCGCCGTCAAGCACAAGTATCCTGTCACAGTGGCGGATAGTCGAGAGCCTGTGCGCTATAACTATACGGGTGCAGCCCATTTTGTCAAGCGCCTCGCTGACCTGACGCTGTGTCTTATTGTCAAGCGCCGATGTCGCCTCGTCAAACATAAGTATCTTGGGCTTGGGTGCTACAGCACGGGCTATCATCAGCCGCTGCTTCTGGCCGCCCGATATGCCGCCCTGCCCCTCTGAGATAAGCGTCTGCATACCCATAGGCATTGCCCTGATATCGTCTGCGATACCGGCTGTCTCAGCTGCAGCCCACGCATCATCAAGTGTGAGGTGCGGCGCTGAGATGATTATGTTTGAGAATATATCTCCCTGAAACAGTCCGCCGCTCTGGATAACTGAGCCTATCTTTTGCCGCAGCGTCTGAAGATCAAGCCGGGATAAGTCCTTGCCGTCGTAGTAGACAGCGCCCCTTTCGGGCTTTTCAAAGCCAAGCAGAAGGCGCATGAGCGTTGACTTGCCGCAGCCCGTCCTGCCGACTATCGCAACATACTCGCCGGCCTTTATCTTGAAGGACATATTGTTTACGATATACGGTGAATTCTCGTTGTAGCGGAAGCACACGTTATTAAGCTCTATGCTGCCCGAGAGCCTTGTGACTATCTCCTTATTGTCAGCCGCCTCAGGCTCGGTCTTAAGGAAAGGCTCTGCCATTTCGAGTATAGGCTTTATCCTGCCCACAGAAAGCGCCATGCCTGCAAGTGTCGAGAATGCGCCCATTACCGCACCGTATGCCGCCGTGAATGCAAAGTAATTCGACTGGTCAATGCCGCTCTTGACAGCGAGGTAATAGAGCACTATGTTTGACACAAGGCTGATAGCAGTCGTGATGACACCGTTTATCTTTATGAACATGGGCGGTGCATACACAAGCTCTGCCGTGTCGGAATAAAGCCCCAGCCAACGTGCGAAAAACCTCTTTTCAGCGCCCGAGAGCTTTATCTTCTGAACGCCGCTTATCATCGAATAGCTCATGCCGGATTCCTTGGCGCCGAGCTCCATCTGGCGTTTGCTTATCTTTATCTGCACGATCGACGATACAGCCGAGAATGCGACTGTTATAAGTATTATCATCAGCGAAGGCACAACGAGCGCCGGCGCAAAGCTGAATATCTGCGTTATATAAAGCAGCGATGCAATTGACGATAAGCTGCTCATGACGAATGTGCCGAGCAGCAGCTCACACAGCTGCCCGACCGACTGCGAACGGCTGGTAAGCTCGCCGGCGCTGTACTTTCTGAAAAAGTTTGCCGGAAGGCTCATAACTCTCATCATCATAGCCGCCTGCACGCCGAGCTTGGTCTTTGTCTGCACTCTCGATATGAACAGCGCCTTGACAGATGAAAACAGCTGGGTCGATATCGTCGTACACAGCATACATATGGCAATGCCTATAAGTATCCTCGTGCTGCCTGTTGTTATGACAGGGCCTGTGAGGGCTTTTGTCATTCTCGGCATAAGCATACCAATGTTTGTGAGGATAAGTGTTGCTATTATCACGAACACCATATCCATTTTGTTCATGCATCTTCTCATGTATATGATAAGGTCGGGTATACCGAGCTTTTTCTGAGGAAAAGGCCTGTAAAAGCAGTACCCTTCCGTCTCGAATGCCTTTGCCGTCTTTTTATCTATCCTGACTTTTCTGCCTGTGGCTCTGTCGGTATAGCTGTAGCCGCCAAAGCCGCCCGGAAGTATGGCAACAGGCTCGCCGCCTTCTTTTGTATATGCAAGCAAGGGGCCGTATGCGTCCTTCCACCAATTCTCAGTCAGCTCGACACGGCGCTTCATGAGCCCGTGCTGTCTTAAGCAGAAGTCAAGCTGTGCCTCGTGCTCCTTTATGCTTTTAGGTATCTCGACAGGCTTGTAGTGAAACTGCTTTAGTATCTCATCTATCGCCTGTTTGGTAATTATGCGGTCGTCTATTATCTTTGTAGCAGTGCGCTCACCGAGAACGACACCTGCCACACGGAAGAAAGACTCCTCAAACAGCTCCTGATCCATGTTGACACGCTGGCGTATCTGTTCATCAAACCAACCCAAAGTCCTTCTCCCTCCTTTAGTCGTTAGTTACAAGCTCTGTGTATGCTCCGCCGAGAGCCATAAGCTCATCATGCGTTCCACGCTCGGCCACCTCGCCGTGATCGAGCAGGATTATCTCGTCGCAGTCACGGATAGTCGATAGCCTGTGTGCTATGACTATGCAGGTTATGCCCCTATCCTTTATTGCCTTGACGACATCGTACTCAGTCTTTGCATCGAGCGCCGAGGTCGCCTCGTCAAGTATGATTATCGACGGGTCCTGTGCAAGCACACGAGCTATCTCCATTCTCTGCCTCTGGCCGCCGGAAAGGTCACGGCCGCCTGTTGCTATCTTGCTGTGAAAGCCGCCCTCACGCTGCATGATATCCTGATGAAGCTGCGCATCACGGGCAGCGAGTATCATCTCAAAGTCCTGTATCGACTCGTCCCACATCTTTATGTTTTCAGCGAATGTGCCTTCAAAAAGAGTTATCTCCTGGTCAACGACCGCAAGCGAGCCTGTCATCACCGAGCGGTCGTGCTCTGACCTTTTTTTGCCGTCAAAAAGTATCTCGCCCGACCACGGCTCGTAAAGGCCGGATATCAGCTTTGAAAGTGTTGACTTGCCGCAGCCCGATGTGCCGACGAATGCCACTCTGCCGCCTGACTTTATCGTCATCGAGAAGTTCTTTATCACCGGCTCTGCGAGCTTTGAATAGCCGAAGGTGATATTCTTAAGCTCGACATTGCCCCTGAGCTTGCTTAAGCTCTCCTCTGTGCAGGGTTTCTCGGCTGCATTAGGGTCAACAGGGTACTGCATAACGTCCTCGACACGCTCCATCTGGGTGCGCATCTCCTGTATCGTCTGGCCTGCATTCACAAGCGTCATCGCAGGCGACATAAACGAGCCTAAGAACCCCTGGAACATCTGCAATGATCCGAGAGTGAACTCGCCGTGCATGACGAACCATATGCCCATGATAAGCACAGCATGGTTTGCAACAGTTGACAGGAATGTAGGTATCATGCCGAGGTAGTTGTTCATCTTTTCTGACTTTACCTGCTGTGAGTTGACAGATGCCTGATAGCCTGCCCACTTCTGGAAAAAGCCGTTCTCAGCGCCGCTTGCCTTTATCGTTTCTATCATCTCGATGCCTGCAACGGTGGTGGCGCTGAGCTTTGCGCTGTCACGGGACATGACTCTTGTGATGTTTATCCTCTTTTCAGAGATTATCCTTGACATGACGATATTCACAGCGAGCGTGCTGATACCTATAGCCGTGAGCAGAAGGCTCTGTCTGAGCATCAGCACAAGGTAGAATATCATCATTATCGTATTTAAAAGAAGCGGCGCAAAGGTGTTTACAAGCGTGCTTGCAATAGTCGCATTTGTGCCCTGCCTTGACTGGATATCGCCTGCCATTCGCTGCGAGAAGAACTCCATAGGCATATGCAGAACCTTCCACATATACGCCGTGCTGCCGATGACCGACATCTTGCCGTTTATCTTAAGGCTGTATATAGTGTTTGCCCACTCGACTATCAGCTGAATCGCTGCAAGGCCTGTCATGATACCGATAAAGGGCATGAGCCATTCCTTGTTCTGGCCTGTGAGCAGCCTGTCCATGAATATCTTGGACATTATAGGGTTTATAACGCCAAACAGCGATGCTATGACCGTTGTCAGCATAACGAATGCCACCGCCGCACCTGCACCGATAAGGCGCTTTCTTGCAAAGTCTATGGTGCTCTTGCGCTTTCCGCCCGGCTGGAAGTCATCACCGGGAGTAATATTGATAACGATGCCTGTAAATGCCTTGTCAAACTCATCCGGACCGACTTTGACAAAGCCCTTTGCAGGGTCGTTTATACAGGCGTACCTGCCCTTGAAGCCGTTTAGGACTACAAAGTGGTTGAAGTTCCAGTGTATGATACACGGGAACTTGCCCTTCTCACGGATAGTCTTCGGTGTCCTGCTGAATGCCTGCACCTTGAAGCCGTATGACTTGGCAGCCTTTGCAATATTCTTTGCATTCGAGCCGTCACGGGACACGCCGCAGTCAGCACGCACCTGTTCGAGCGGAACCCATTTTTCATAGTAAGCCATTACCATAGCAAGCGATGCGGCACCGCATTCAAGAGCTTCAAGCTGCATGATAACAGGCACCTTTGCCGCACCCTTTGTGACGGTAGGCTTTATTCTGTTCTTATTATAACTCATCTTTGACCTCTTTAGCTGAACAGGAATTTTATCGGGTGTATGCTCTCTGTCACTACCTTGACATCATACTTGCCGTCTGTCTTGTCAGTCGGGGCATAGGCCACAGCTCTGCCGTAGTCGTCAGTTTCGACTGTTGCTATACTGTATTCATCACTGCCTATCCGCACTGTCATGCCCGATGATATCTCCTCGGATGATGCATCTGTCATCATTATGACAGCCTGGCCGTTTTCAACGACAGCCACGCCGTCCCTGACTGTTTCGAGCCTGCCTGAAATACTCCACACAAACAGGCCGCCGAGAAGTATTATCACCGCCGCAAGAAGCATCCAGATACCAGGATTTGTTACCTTCAGGTAGTCGGTCAGCTGCTCGGGAGAATTGATCCTGTCAAGATTTTTCTGCCTGAAAATACCGGGGTTCTGATCTGCCATTTTACTCACCTTACTTTATCTTTTTTGTCATAGTCAGAATATTCTTTCCGTCCTTGTATTCATACCTTACATCGTCCATGTTCTTCCTGACAAGGAATACGCCGAGGCCACCCTTTTTGCGCTCTTTGAGCGGCAGCTTGTTTTTCTCGGGCTCGGGCACGGAAAGTGGGTCATACTGTCTGCCGCTGTCGGTAAAGCTGATAGTCACACATTCAGGTTCACCTGAAATATCCACCCTTATGAGAACATCGCCTGCCTCGCCTTCATAAGCATAGCTTGCGATATTTGTGAATATCTCCTCTGCTGCGAGATCTATCTGTGTCATCAGCTTCATGCTGCACTCATTCGCCTCGAGCTGCTCGTCGATAAGCCCAAGCACCTGCGGAAGTGCAGTCTTCTCTGCTTTTACATCAAGTTCTTTCATCAATGGCCGTCCCCTGCACGGGGCCTCCTCCTTTCGGTGTCACTCAATGTTAAGATCGTCTACAAAGCCAGTCACTTCAAAAACATCCATTACGTCCTGGCAGACGTTCTTTACTGTCATCTCGCCCTGATCTTCCATTATCTGCATGGCTGTGAGCATCACACGAAGCCCTGCACTTGATATATACCTGAGCTCTGCAAAATCGAACACGAGTTTTTCAACCCCTTCGAGCATATCTTCGAGCTTTTCTTCAAGCTCAGGTGAGCTGAGCGTGTCAAGTCTTCCTACAAGAGCTACTGTAAGCTCGCTGCCGTTTCTGTTTTCTCTGATCTCCATAATGATTACCTCCATGTAATGAATTATAACAATGTGATGCCAAGCATCGTCAGGTCATCAAACTGCGGTGCTTCGCCCACAAATAGGTTTACTTTTTCGTGTACGCCTTCAAGGAGCTCCTTTGGTGCGGCATCAGGCATCTCATTGAGCGTGTCAACGAGCCGCTGGGTGCCGAACATTTCCTCAGCTGCATTGGTCGCCTCAGGTACGCCGTCGGTGTAGACAAACAGCGTGCCGCCCCTTTGCAGGGTGAACTCATACTCCTTGTATTTCTTGTTCTTAAGGCCGCCTATCACAAAACCGTGCTTGTCCTTGAACAGCTCGTATTCTCCGCCCGGCTGGCGTATTATCGGGTATTCGTGGCCTGCGTTTGCGGCGGTCAACTTGCCTGTTGATATCTCAAGTATTCCGAGCCACACGGTCACGAACATCTTGTTCTTATTGTTCTTGCAGATGGTATCGTTCGTGCGTTCAAGCACCTCGTGTGGGGACAGCCCCATCATGGTGAAGTTGTTTATGAGAATCTTCGACATCATCATAAACAGTGCCGCCGGAACTCCCTTGCCCGAAACGTCTGCCATTACCATTGCAAAGTGGTCATCGTCAACAAAGAAGAAGTCGTAGAAATCGCCGCCGACCTCCTTTGCAGGGGTCATAGATGCGTAGATATCGAACTCCGTCCTGTCAGGGAATGCCGGGAATACGCTCGGCAGCTGCTCTGCCTGGATAGCCGTTGCCATGTCAAGCTCTGCTGCCACCCTCTCACGCTCACTCGTCAGCTTTATATTCTCCTCGTTGAAGCGGTCTATCGCCCTGGCAAGGTCTGAAATATCGCTTGACAGTATACCGAACTCGTTTCGTTGTTTTATCCTTGACATCTTGTCGATAATTGCCTCGCTGTCCTTGGTCTCGATGTAATCACGCACGCCGCTCTGTATATTCTTGACCGGCAGCACGGCGCTGTGGTAGATCATAGCGAATAAAACAAGCATTGCCAGAAGCAAACCGGCTATACATATTACAGCCGCCTGTCCTAATGTATCCATTATCTTTTGCTGGAATTCATCCCAGTTATATACTACGCCAATTGCCGCAACTGCCTTGCCGTCTGCAATGAGAGGCCTGTATGCTATATAGTAGCTTCCCTTTTCGGGGAAATCATACATTTTTTCAAAATATAGTGTGTCTTTGTTTTCTTCGAGCATCTGTTTTATTGCAGGGTGCTCTGACGGGTCAAGATCATATGTATCGCCCAACTGTTTATCTTCAAGTAACGAATATTCTGCTATCACATTACCTCTGTGCTCTTCTCTGACATCAACAAAGAACACTCGCTCATAGCTATTATCGGCAGATTCAAATCTAAGTGAGAAATCTATATTTTCAAGCTGGTTCCTGGCACTGTATATTTGGATATCTTCAGGCATTTTTTTCAGAGAGTCAACGCTCCATACATCTTCATCATCAAGAGATCCAAGATAGGTGCCAAACCTGTCAAACTCTTCCTCTGTGGTCTCTCTGAGCATATCTTCGGGATACTTTTCCCACATATCAAGATACCATTCCAGAATCCCTTCTTCATCATTTATGTAAATGGTGTTTTCATACAGCTCGTCAAGAACAGCTTTCATATGTGCATCTTTAGCTTCAAGAAAGCCGTCTGTAGTGCTTGTATATATCGCATACATCATTGCGGTCAACATAAACGTCAGGACAAATATGAGTATCAGAGCTATCCTTATCATAAGCTTGGGTCGCCTTCTTCTTTTTTCAGCGCTCATATACTCACCTCTTTCATATCATTAAGATCTGCCATGCCCGTGATGCCCATATGCACCATTTCTCTTATCCTTGCACTGTAGTCAAGGCTTAAGAATCCCTCGCTGTGCGACCATTTTTCAAGGCCGTGTGCCGCCGCTTCAACTATCTCTGTCACGGCCTGCGTGACCTTTTGCGAAAGGCCGGCTGTGTAAACTCCAAGCCTGTCGCCGCTGCCGGGGATAATGCCCAAAAACTTCAAAAACCACTCAGCCCTATAAAAGCCGAAGGTGTCATAGAGCCCGACAAAATCCGCCATCAGCTCGTCGTGCAGGATATTGTTGGAAACACCGTAGACCTGCTTTGTGTAAAAGTGCGTACACTCGTGGCTGCGGCGTATCAGCAGAGATTTCTGCGCCCAGTCATCTTTATCAAGCGAAAGCTCACTTGCCGGAAGGTTGCTGTAGGGCTTTGATGACAATATAATAAGCCTTGTCTTCTGCCCCGAAACAAACGCCGCACCTGTTTTGCCGATATTCTCAGGGCGCTCGCCCTTGTGGACTATGTTTGTAACAAGCGCTTCAAAATCGTCCTTGTCATCAACATAGATGATCGGCAGCTCCCCGGCAGGGGAAGTGTATATCTTAAGCTGCACGCCGTCAGGGTGTTTAAAACCAACAGGCAGCCTGCGGCATACCTTCTGGTTTATTACCTCCGCCGCACCGCAAAGCCCCGCAAGTGATGCGAGCTTTTTCCAAACATCAAGCTGCTCAAAGGCGGCAGGCTCATTCTCTTTAAGGCCTGCGAAGCGGTTGGTCAGATATTCTGAAAGCTCTGCCCTGTCTTCACAGGACAGGCTGTATTTTTCGCAAATAGTATCAAGTTCCATTTATATGGTCCTTTCAGGTTTTACGTTTCAAGCTCTGCAACTGACGTGGTGTTCGTCCAGCCGGACATCGTCTTAACGCATTTTTGATACCAGCCGTTTTCAAAGAACAGGCACTTTGTTATGTCCGTATCGTTAAGGTTCAGCCTGTCAGCAGAGTATAGTCCGCCCAGTGCAGGGCAGCCGCCGTTGCAGTATGGGAAAAATCTGCACGCATCACATTTGGGGTTATTCTTTCTGCGCTTGTGCAGGTTTGTGCAGACTATCTTCATATAATCGCTCTCAGCAAGCAGCTCTTTAAGGCTCGTCTTGTGCAGGTTGCCAAGATGTATGCCGTTTTCTTCAAAGTAGCCGGACATTTGCAGGCAGGGCACTATGTCGCCGGAAGATGTGATGCCTACAAGCCCTCTTATCCCCTTGCAGACAGGCGCTGTAGGCTTGTATTTGCCGCTCGGACACAGCACCGGCTGAATGCTGTAGCTTCTGGTCTCAGGGTGTGCGCTCATAAACTGCCATAGTGTCAGTTCCATTGTCATACCGCTGTTTTTATACTCGCCAATAAAGCCGAGCATAGCCTCATAGTATTCCTCAAATGTAAGACAGCTGCCGGGCGAGTTTTTCTCCCAGCGTGGGGCTTCGGTCGTGCGGATAAGCCGCAGGACAGATACGCCCATGTCATTGAGCTTTCTTGCTGTAGGGATAAGCGTGTGCAGGTTTCTTTTGTTCACCTGTGTCTGCGACATTACCTTAAAGCCGTTTTTTATGCAAAGCTCCATAGCGGCAAGAGTACGCTCCTCAGCGCCCTTGCGGTCACGCATCCAGTCGTGGCAGCCTATGCCGTCAAAGGATATTTTCATAAGCGGGTCGCAGCCTATCTCCTTAAACTCATCAAGTACCTGCTGAGTGATAAAAAAGCCGTTGGTGTTTAGCTCTCTTATAAACATATCCCTGCTGTAGATCGCCTTAACGATATCCATAAAGTGTGGGTGCAGCATAGGCTCACCGCCTGTTATCGTAATGCCCTCTATACCGCAGTCCCGTGCCTGGTCGAGCAGGTCAAGAGCTTCTTCGTACTTCCATTCGGTCATCAGGGGCGCATTGTCTGCCGCATTGAAGCAATGCAGGCAGTTGTAGTTGCACTTGCCTGTTATCATGAAATTCATCATCGGGAAATAGCGGTGGCTGTAGGTCTTAAGCCTTGACCATTCACGGGGGTGCTCGCCCTTTTCGCAGGGCTCGATAAGGCCCTTTGCTAAAAGCCGGCTTACAAGCTCGCTTTCTTCTATATCCTGCTCACCGTCGCAGCGGTCAAGCAGCTCAAACTCCTCCTCGCTAAGGGCTTTTGCGTAGGGGTCGTTCTTTATGTAGTACGCCCTTGGGACAAACTGCCAGCTGCGCAGGGCTATGTTGTCTTTTACTCTGAAATACATTTATCTCATTTCCTTACGCATATAATCACTGCAATATTCGTAGTTCTTCTGACAGACAGGGCAGATTTTAATGGTCGTATAATACGTTCCTTCATGCTGTTTGCCGTCAGAGGGTGCATACACATGGGGATAGGCGGAGTTTTCTTCACTCATTACGGAATTGCAGGTGTTGCACACCCATGTCTCGGTCTTTGAGCAGCCGACTGCTACCATTTCGAGCACGTCCTCAGGCAGCTCTAAGTTGTTATCGGCTATAAAAGTGTCAAGCTCATCTCTGGTCTTGCACTGTCTTGCCTTTTGCTGCAGCTCGGGTGATAAGTCCTTGATGTATTCTTCTAAACTGAATTCGTTTGTCATAGAAAAACCGTCCTTGTTGCGATGCTTTTTAGGGCAACACCGCACGAAGATTGTGCGCAAATTGCGCAGTCAGCTTTTTCGTCAGATTGCACAGATTTTCCGAAGGAATACTACCGTATTTCAAGGAAAAAAAGTGTAATATGACGGAAAAGATGCAAGTAAGTTGCGTACAAAGCCTTCAGGCGGTCTTTGTGCGGTGTTGCCTTAGTGCTTTAGCCGTCATTTTTTAGGTGTTACAACACTTATGCATACTGTACTATTTATAATACCCTCCAAACCGGGCAAATGGGTGCAGAATTTCCAAAAATTTTTTTCTATCGTACCACAAATATGGCAATTTGCCTTCCGGCTTTGCTTTATAAGCCCACAGCACCGTTTTTTTCAATAAAAAGAAAGCCCGTTTGCCAAAAAACGAGCTTCCTCTTTATTGTGAAAGGGTGGAGTTTATTTCTTTCTCTTGACCGCTGCAACAGCTGCAAGTATTATAACTGCGCCGGCGACTGTGCTGTGAACGCCTGTCACAGGATTTGATGTAACAGCGCCCTGAGATGCAGGAGCTGTAGCTGTAACAGTCTCGCTGCCGGAAAGTGTTGCGCCGTCAGCTTCGCCGTCCACTGCGTCTTCTGCCTGCTCATCGTCAGCAGCTTCGTCGGCAGCTGTCTCATCGTCTTCTGCCTCTGCTTTTTCATCTGATAAGTCGTTTTCTGCATCTACCACCTCAGTGTCGTCTGCTCTGTCAACGTCGGCTGTCTCGGTATCGTCTGCGGCTTCTGCGTCGGCATCGGCAGGCTGTGTGTCTTCTGTGGTCGTGTCTGTATCAGCTGACCGTGTTTCCTCTGCTGTATCAGCATCGGCAGGCTTTATCTCCTCTGCAGAAGCAGTCTCCTCAGCGGTGGCTTCGTCCTCGTGACTTACCTGTTCAACTCCTTTCTCAGACTCAGCAGCCGGCTCGGCTGTGTATGTTCCGTCCTCAGTAACGTGGATATAGTTCTTGTGGCAGCCCGAGCCCATCCAGCAGGTAAAGAGTATATCGCCTGTCTCCTCGGCTGTGAATTCATAGATAAAGTTTCTGCCCTGCTTTAAAACGATGTGGCCTTCTTCCTTGTTGTGTGTGTCTGTGCCGAAGCCAAGGCCTGGAATCTTTACGGTAGCGCCGCACCCCCTGGGTGTAACGTCCTCAGGCACATCAACATACCACCTTATCTTCTCGCCTGCCTTAACGGATATATCGCCCTTCCACAGGTCGGAATAGGCGGTTACGAGCTCTGTTTCACCGTCCTCTGCCGATGCCTTGACCGGTGTTGCTATAAGTACCGAAACTATTAAGGCAACACCGCACGAAGATTGTGCGCAAATTGCGCAGTCAGCTTTTTCGTCAGATTGCACAGATTTTCCGAAGGAATACTACCGTATTTCAAGGAGAAAATGTGTAATATGGCGGAAAATATGCAAGTGGATTTGGTACAAAGCCGTCAGGCAATCTTTGTGTGGTGTTGCCTTTATGCCCTCATGCCTGTGCTCACCATGATAAGGCTCTGCACAGCGTCATATATGCGGTGTGCGATGTCAGTGTCATTCATCGTGTAAAGATGTATTCCGCTCACACCGTCAGTGATAAGGTCGGTTATCTGGTCGATAGCGTAGGCGATGCCTGCATCACGCAGAGCCACAGGGTCATCACCGTAGCGGTCGAGCATCTGGCGGAATTTCTTAGGTAGCTCAACTCCGCAAAGGCTTACCATGCGCTCTATCTGCCGCCTGTTAGTCACAGGCATTATGCCGGCTTCTATAGGCACATCTATGCCGGCAATGAGCGTTTTCTCATAGAAACGGTAGAAGTATTCATTGTCAAGGAAAAGCTGTGTTATCAGGTGGCTTGCGCCCTGGTCTACCTTGTATCTCAGATGCTTTATGTCATCAGCCGCAGATGCGCTCTCGGGGTGGACTTCGGGATAGCAGGCTGCTATTATGTTGAAGTCGTAGTTTTCCCTGATAAATGTTATCAGGTCACTTGCGTGCTCAAAGTCGCCGTGAGGGGTGTCGCCCTCTCCCCTGTCGCCACGCAGAGCAAGGATATTCTCTATGCCGCTTTTCTGCATACTGTCAAGGATATCTGCCGCCTGCTGCTTTGTAAGGCCGATGCAGGGCAGATGTGCAGCACTTGTGACACCGTATAGCTGCTGTATATCAGATGCGATGCCTATAGTCCTGCTGCCGTTTTTGCCGCCGCCTGCGCCGTAGGTAACGCTTATAAAATCCGGGCAGATATCGGTAAGGCCGTCAAGTGTTTTATATATCACGCTCTCATCAGCCCCAGGCTTTGGGGGGAATATCTCAAGCGAAAAGACTGTCTTCTCTTTAAAAATATCAGCTGTTCTCATTTCTTACCTCTTTTGCTGCCGCAACAAGGTTTTCAAGGCTCGGAACTGTCTCCTCGGTGCCTCTTGTCTTAAGTCCGCAGTCGGGGTTTATCCACAGCTTGTCAGCGGATATGCGCCCGAGCATCTTGTTTACGGCTGTCTTTATCTCATCCTTTGAAGGCACTCTCGGTGAATGGATGTCATACACACCGGGGCCGACCTCTGTGCGGAAGCTGTTCTCCTTTAACACATCAAGGATAGTCAGGTCAGAGCGTGATGCTTCAAAGGTTATCACGTCTGCGTCCATATCGTCTATGTCCTTGATTATATCTGCAAACTCGCTGTAGCACATATGCGTGTGTATCTGTGTTTGTGGCTTTACACCGCTGTGGACATACCGAAACGCCGGTATCGCCCAGTCAAGATAATCCTTGTGCCAGTCAGCACGGCGAAGCGGCAGCTTTTCACGCAGGGCAGCCTCGTCTACCTGAATAATGCTTATGCCGTTTGCTTCAAGGTCGAGCACCTCCTCACGGATAGCGTGTGCTATCTGGAAAGCACTTTCCTTAAGTGTTATATCCTCTCTCGGGAACGACCAGTTGAGTATCGTCACAGGGCCTGTGAGCATACCCTTCATGGGCTTGTTTGTAAGGCTCTGCGCATACTTTGACCAGCGTACTGTCATAGGTCTTGCACGGGAGATATCACCCCAGATAACAGGCGGCTTGACGCAGCGTGTGCCGTATGACTGCACCCACGCTTTTTCTGTGAAGATATAACCGTCAAGGCACTCACCGAAGTATTCCACCATGTCGTTTCTTTCATACTCGCCGTGAACGAGCACATCAAGGCCTATCTCCTCCTGAAGCGATACACACTCGGCTATCTTCTTCTCGATAAACTGCTCGTATTCGGCCTGTGTTATCTCGCCCTTGCGGCGTGCTGCACGGTTTGCCTTGACCTCCTTTGTCTGGGGGAACGAGCCGATAGTCGTTGTCGGGAAAAGCGGCAGCTTAAAGCGCTCCTTCTGTATCTTTTCACGCTCGGCAAACTCAGGCAGTCTTGTAAAGTCCTTCTCACCAAGGCTTGCGACTTTCTGTCTTACTGCCTCGTTGCCCTCTATCCTGCTGCCGCTGTGAAGTGCGGCGTTGCGTACAAATTCCGCTGTTTCCTCAGGCTTTTCTGCCAGCACCAGCTTCTTAAGCTCGGCAAGCTCTGTGAGCTTTTCAGCGGCGTATGCAAAGTGCTTCTTGATATCGGCAGAGAGCTTGCTCTCGTTGTCAAGAGTGCAGGGAACGTGCAGCAGCGAGCATGATGTGCCAAGCACGATATCATCAGTAAAGCCCCTGAGCTTGGCTATTATATCAAGTGTTCCGGCGTAGTTGTTGCGCCAGATGTTCTTGCCGTTTACCACACCTGCAAAGAGCACTGTTCCTGTCGGGAAGCCGTATTTACTTATAAGGTTTAACGACTCCTTGCCCTCGACAAAGTCAAGGCCTATGCCGTCAAAGTCAAGAGCGCACAGCTCGCTGTAGCAGTCACGCACATCGCCGAAGTATGTCTGAACGAGCACCTTTACGCCGTGCTTGTCAGCAAGTATCTTTTCATAAATCGACTTGAAAAGCGATATATCCTCAGCTGTCATATCAGTAACGAGCGAGGGCTCATCAAGCTGCACCCACTCAGCGCCGAGGGCAGCGAGCTTTTCAAGAAGCTCTGTGTATGCCTTTGCTGCCTGCTCTGCAAAATCTTCCGCCTTTTTGCTGCCCTTGTATCTTGCGAGCTTTAAGAACGTGTATGCACCGATGATAACGGGCTTTGTCTTGACGCCGCTTTCAAGAGCCTCTGAAAACAGGTCAAACGGCTTGCTGCCATTAAGCTTTATCTCTGTTTCGTCGTCTATCTCAGGCACGATATAATGATAGTTGGTGTTGAACCACTTTTTCATGGCAAGCGCTCTTACATCGCCCTTATCGCCCTGATAGCCCCTTGCCGCCGCAAAGTATGTATCAAGCTCAGAAAGCCCGAGCGATGTGTATCTTTCAGGCACGGCACCAAGCAGGAAAGCCGTATCGAGCACGCCGTCATAGTATGAGAAATCATTTGACGGTATATAGTCAAGTCCGCTGCTTTTCTGTATGGCAAGGTCGTGCTGCCTTATCTCTTTTGCAGTCCTTTCGAGTTCATCAGCTGTTATCTCTTTTCTGAAATATTTCTCGCTTGCAAATTTCAGTTCACGCAGATCACCTATCCTTGGGTATCCGATTATTGTTGTCTTCATTTCCTATTCCTCCTGTATGATTACTACGTTTACTATTATAACACACATTTCTGAAATGTGTTAATATATAATAATCATACAGTGCGATAGCTTTTGGCTATATCAGGGCAAAAAGAAACGGCTGCATGAAACAGCCGCATATCATTGATCCGGTGAGTAATTTGAAATGTATCTATTAAGGTGTTCAAGATAGCTCTGTGTCATAGCGTTCATGGGGCGGTCGTTGGTGATTATGTAGCCTATCTCCATGCGCTCGTCGCTTTCAAGGGGGATTGATACGATATTGTCACCGTTAAGGTCAGAACTCAGCACGCCTGATGAGATAGTATATCCGTCAAGGCCTATGAGAAGGTTAAAAAGCGACGCTCTGTCTGAAACTATGATATTCTTGGGGCTCTGCTCGGTGATGTGCAGCTCCTCGGCGAAGTAGAAGGAATTCTTGACGCCCTGGTCGTATGTCAGCCTCGGGAATTCCCTCAGGTCTTCAAGTGTGACGCTGCTGCGGCCGACAAGCGGGTTATTCTTGCTAACAAAAACGTGCGGCTTGGCAGTGAACAGCGTTTCAAACTTAAGCTCCTCGCTCTGGAGAATATGCCTAATCACCTCACGATTGAAGCTGCTTAAGAAAAGCACGCCTATGTCGCTGCGGTGAGTGCGCACGTCTTCGATTATCTCGGCAGTTTTGAGCTCACGCAGGGTGAACTCATACTTATCCTTGCCGTATTCACGCACGAGCTCTACAAACGCATTGACCACAAAGGCGTAATGCTGCGACGACACGGCAAACACCCTGTTCGGGGGCGGTGCGGATTTATACTCGCTTTCAAGCAGCTGCGTCTGCTCGATTATCTGCCTTGCATAGGAAAGAAATCTTGACCCCTCCTCTGTAAGATACACTCCCCTGTTGCTGCGTGCAAATATCGTGATGCCCATTTCCTTTTCAAGCTCGGCGACCGACTTTGAAAGGCTTGGCTGTGCTATAAAAAGCCGCTGTGCCGCCATTGTGATAGAGCCTGTCTCGGCTATCTCTATTATATATCTAAGCTGTTGTAATGTCATATTATTGCTCTCCTTGTAAAACTACAATGATAATTATACCGCAGACAAGGCGTTATGTCAACTATGCTCAAGGGGAATGATATACCTTTCTCACAAATTCGGGTTAGTTATCGCTAATCGTTTTCGTTATTTCGCCAAATTTAACGTCGGAGAGATAAATTTTCTTGACTTTGTATTAAATAACGTGTATAATAAAAGCATAAGGTTAGCTGATGCTAACCGCCATAAATAAGATAACGTGATACACTCCTCATATAATAAGCAGAAGCCGTCGGGAACACTCCCGGCGGCTTTTGCTGTTAGCATAGCATTCATCAAGTGCTGCCCGTTTCATAAAAAGCGAAAGACCTGTATGCTTATATCCGGCATACAGGCCTTTATTTGATAATCAGCTGTTTGTTTTAGGCAATACCGCACGACCCCTGTGCGTCAGATGCGACGTCTAGATTTTCGTCAGATTGCACAGATTTTCCGAAGGAATACTACCGTATTTCAAGGAAAAAATGTGTAATATGACGGAAAAGATGCAAGTAAGTTGCGTACAAAGCCTTCAGGCGTTCTTTGTGCGGTGTTGCCCCTCATAAAAATCAAGTTGACAAAAGCCTTTATGGAGTATATAATATATACAGGTAGTTTATATAAAACACCCACCCGCTAAGTGGGAGAAGCTGCTTGCAGCCCACCCCCCGTATAGTTCAGTGCAAGAACACCCTTCCCCTCACGAAGGGACTACGGCGGTTTGATTCCGCCTGCGGGGGTCAGCATAAAAGTTTCCGCTCTCCGGTTTTCCGGGGGGCGGTTTTTGATACACATAGCCTGCACAGAAGGACACATTTTTTTCAAAGCAGTATAGGTGCTAATGTGCCTGATAGGGTGGCTTTGATATGATATACGATGACCCCCACCGGATATAAGCTCCGGTGGGAGCAGTCATTTCAGAACACATTCTGATATTTGTTTACGGTGATATGACCGGAATGGTCACAGTATCCCCTGCCGAGATATCACTGCGGCTCTGGAATGTCAGATAAGACTTGTCCGTGTCGAATACAGTAACATTGGCTGTGACCGCAGCATCGCTTGCCGAAGCAGTCACATCATATGCCGATATAGTTATATCTTCAGCTATCACATAGGTAGGTGATGCCTTATTCTGAACGGTATTCGTATCCTCAGGATAATAATAGTATTGCAGTATCACAGTGTCAGAAGCTGTATTTGCGAAGTATACGCTGCATACCCGTGCATTCGATAGTGTCAGGTGCTCTGCATCTGCACCGTAATAGTATGTCACGCTGCTGCCTTCTGTGATACGCCGTGCCGCCACGGTTCCTGCATAGTCAATGACTGTGACAGTCTCGATCATCTTAGTCTCTGATGAACTTGTATCATCCAGCTCAGGATATGAGGTGACCGTCAGGCCTTCGCTTGTGAATTCAATGCTGCCGGTCTGCGATACGGGAATAGCATATGCCTTGAACTCATCGTCACTGAACCTGACTCCGGCAGGCATCTGATAAGTCGTAGTCGTTATCTCCATTTTCTCATAAGTGAGCACAGAGTCGCCCTGATGCGTGGAAATATCCAGATAAAGCAGATAAGCACCGTTACTGCCTGATACAGAGCCGAGCGCATATTCACCTGCATTGACAGGGATCTCGAAATAGTATACCGTATTACTGCGGACACTGTCAGGATCGGTCAGCCATGCTGTATCGAACACCTTTGTACCGCTTGAAGGAGCACTTGCACCGGCATAACGATAGGTATACGTTCCGTCATCGTTTTTGGCTGCCTGTTGTCACAGTGATAGGACGATATGTTGTATCAGATAACTGCACAGTCGTTTCGCCTGATTCATTTGCGGTGCCGGAAACGGTATTATCCTCATATGCTGTGACAGGTGTGCGTGATGAACTCGTCAAAGATACATTTGTGTCTATGTGGCGTGCTTCGAGACGGGCAGTGCCGGAATCCTGGTTGAGCGTCCAGCTATTATTGGAATAAGTAAGATAGTAATTCTTACTGCCGACCAGAATCGTTGAATTAGCCGAAAAATACAAACCATTATCAGTGCTTTGCCACTTAGGCGCAGACCCGTTAACAGCAAGGGTGTAGCTATATGCAAACATGACTGATCGGTTATAATCCAGATATGTACTGCCATTGGCAACTGTAAGACTGTTGTTTTCAAACACCCAGTGTGTTGCATCGTTCAGATCACTTGTTATGCTGAGACTGTTTTCATTCAATAGCATATAGTTATTATCAGTCTTTATGACGTAATAGTAGGCATCTTTCCAGACAAATGCTCCGTTCTCAGAATAAAGCATTTCATCGCCGTTCAGTATCCTGCCGTATTCGTCGATAGTATAGGTGGTATAACAGTTATTGTCTGTATGAACAGCAAGCGTGCCGCCGCTCACGTAGAGATCTGATGCTTCGTTGATATCGCTCGTTGTTGAGAGCGTTCCGCCAACGATGCGTGCATAGTGCCCGTTTCCGTCCGAGATGAGATCAGGAGCCTTGCGTGTCAGGCACCATGCTCTGCCATTGTAGGATACATACCAGTCGCCGCTGTATATCTCATTGGCTGTGCTGTCGATGCTCCATGATGTTGCGCCGGAGCTCTGGATAAGCTCAAGCGTGTTGTTTGACGATCTGTTGAGATAGCAGCTGTTATTGCTTATCGACGTGCTGTTCACTGTCCACGTAGTTACAGACGCAGGGATTTCGGCATCTGCCGCTGCCGCCTGATGACCCAATGTATTATTGTCATTTATCAGGTAGTAATATGTATAAGTGCTGCCGTTTTGCAATACTGTATAGATCCTGCCGTTCGTATCGACTGCCCATTCGGTCGCCTGAGAAATATTCGTGGTATTTGAGAACCCGGAACCATTGAACCTCAGAAAGTTGCTGCCCTGATGTATATAGTAGGCAAGATCAATGTACTGCGTTGTTGTGGTCAGCGTTCTTTGTTCCTCATGCTGTGAGCTGCCGTAGAGATACATATAATCGTGTGTATTTGTGCGTTTAATAAAGGCAACACCGCACGAAGATTGTGCGCAAATTGCGCAGTCAGCTTTTTCGTCAGATTGCACAGATTTTCCGAAGGAATACTACCGTATTTCAAGGAAAAAATGTGTAATATGACGGAAAAGATGCAAGTAAGTTGCGTACAAAGCCTTCAGGCGGTCTTTGTGCGGTGTTGCCATAATAACCTCATCATATACTATACCACTATCAGACAGGTATTTCAATGCACATATTTGATAGAATCGTTTAAAAACATTTAGGTATAATGTCAATATTTTTATATACAATCAATGGCATTTGTTTATTTGTTTTAATTATTAACCAAAACACAGTGACCTGTCAAGACAATTGGAAATACTACGCCAAAGCACCAAGGCAAGCAGACCCAAAATCCCAAAACAGGCAAAACAAAAAGCCCCGAAACAGCGCATTTACGCTATTTCAGAGCTTTATTTCTGGTGCGGATGACAGGACTTGAACCTGCACACCTTACGGCATCAGAACCTAAATCTGACGTGTCTGCCAATTTCACCACATCCGCAAAAAAAGTGACCCACATTATGGGTCATGGCACCCCCAACAGGAATCGAACCTGTAACTGCCCCTTAGGAGGGGGCTGTTATATCCGTTTAACTATGGGGGCTCAAATACAGCATAAATATTATACCATAACTTGAAACAAAAATCAAGCCCTTTTTCAAAAAAACTTAGAAAAACAAGAAAAGAGGGTTGCCACGCAGCATACCCTCAATTCCATTTGCCCTCATAAGTAACCGTCTCGCCTAACGATTACCGCCAAGAATATTATACCATATTTTCTTTGCTTTGTCAATAGCCGGCTTGTGTGCAGACCTGTCAGCACTTATTTTACAGACTGTTGTATTTCAGATGTTTATTGTACTGTTTTTTGTACATATATCAGACTGCTCTGTCACAGCACCTCGCTGTGATCCATGACCAGATCTCTCACCTCGGCAAGCCCAAGGCCTGTGCGCTCCCTGACAAGGCGAATGGCCTCGATGTTGTTTTTCTGTGCGATGAGCTCTCTTGCACAGGCTCTGTCTTCATAGCTCATGCGCCCTGCTGCCTGACCGAGATACTCCTTGTATTTAGCAGGGTCGGCCTTTCTTTTTAGGCGTTCCTCGTAAGGCGAGCCGGTCGGCTTTGACATCTGCTCCAGCCTTGAACCCACCCATATCAGGTCAGAATGATACTCCGCCAGATCTCTTGCCTCGGCGATGCCAAGCCCCGTTATACGCTGTATCAGCTTGACAGCATCTATCTTTCTCTGCTCGGTCAGCATCTTTGTAAGATGTATCCTGTCATTGAGGGTTATCTTTCCGGCGGCCTTTTCAAGCATCAGCCTGTATTGCATAGGGTCTGATTTTTTGGACTCATTCACAGGCGCAGCCGGGCGGACAATGTTCTGCACTGCCGGCTTTTTCGGTGCTGCCTGCTTGAAGCTTTCTGTTTTGATAAGAGCTTCGATATCATTCACTATCGACTGCTTCTGCTCGTCATTAAGGCAGTTTATCTCAAGGCCTGTTCTGTCATTGCCGTCCTGAAACCAGAGTATTGCGGACTTGTAGTTTGACCTTGTCGAGACGAGCTCATAGGTGTAGCCTGCGTAGCAGTTAAGCGGATAAAACACCTCGCTGCCGTCCTTTTTATATATGCGCAGGCCGCCACGGTAAACGCTTATGTACTGTATATCCACTGCAAAAAGCCTTGCCAGTGAAAATGCTGCCACCGCACCAATTGCAGCGAAGATAAAGAAGCCGCTCACACCTGTGAGGAAAGCTATTTCAAGAATGCTCGCAAATGTCACGCCAAACACCGGCACGGCCACGCAGAGAATGAACAGCAGCGCCCAGATCATCTTGTTATTTTTCACAGTGGGATAGTAGATGTGCTCGTTCTCTCTCTGCTCATATGGCTGCGTGTTCTGCATCTGTTTCCTCGCTTTCTCTGGTGGTGTCGAGCTTGTTTTTGATAAACTGCAACATACTTACGCCCTCGCTCTCGCACTCATCAATTATCTCTCTCGTTGTTTTTTCACCGCTCTTAAAGGTTCGGAGAAAGAACCTTATCAGCAACCCCTCGATAACGGTTATTATTACCGCATAAAGTATCGTGTCGGGCATAGCGCTCTCCATTGCGACCTTTATTATTGAAATAAGTGTGAGTGAGACAGTAGTGACTACAAATATCACATTGCCTGTTTTTTGATTCTTTATCTCATTGCGTACAGCCTTCTCAAAATCCTCCTCTGTCTTGCCATTTCTGAGCATCTTATCAAAGGTCTTTTGCCAGCGCTTCATTGTCATATACTTCAGTTCAGCATCATCAATGCTCTTGTAGTGCGCATCACTGTAAAGCTGCTTGGTGACATTTCTTACAGTGCCGTATGTCCAGTATCTGTATACCGCACGGCACACAAGGAAAACTGTGATATACGCCGCACAGCATATCATATACGGCAGACAGCTGACACTTAAAAAACCGAGCTTGTCTTTATAATGCTTCATCAGCAAGACCTCTGCCACTAACAGCACACCGAAAACGACCACCGTCAGCCCGAGCCACATGTTAGAATCATTCTTCCGGCTCTTTGCAGCACGGGGCGCAAAGACGGTCGATGTAAGTATCGTAAACGCAAAGCCTGTAAGGAAACCGCCTATAATATTCTGCGGTGCAATACTGCCGTGCAGCAGCATTTCTTTGGGGCTGTCAGCTGCAAACACATCAAATGCCGCAAATATGAGCATCAGCACAGCCAGCCTGTAAAGGATAGTGAGATAATTCATCACCCTCTCCTTTGCACCGTATTCGGAAAAGAAGCTGTGCAGAAAGCTCTCGGTGTCCTTGCCGATGATGCTTTGCACCGGCTTGCCGTTTTTCTCGGCGGTGAGCAGTATATCGTAAAGCTCTGTCATCTGCTCCTCTATGCTGTCGCCCGAATAGTTTTTCATGGCAGCGTATGTGCTGACCTTTTTATAAGCCTCTTTATATTCGCCCGTAAGGCCTTTTTCAAGACTGTGGAAATTCATATATCTTCTACTCTCTCGTACAGCAGCCTGCCTGCGCAGCGTGATATACGTTTGTATCTCTCTTTGAAATCTTCAAGCTCGGCCATGCCCTGCTCGGTCATGCTGTAATACTTTCTCACAGGCCCGAGCGGCGACTTTGCCTTGCGGCAGCTTATCAGTCCGCCCTTGTCGAGCCTTGTGATTATCGGATAGAGCGTGCCCTCGCCGATATCCTCAAACCCTGCCTTTGACAGCCTGTCAAGTATCTCATAGCCGTAGGTCTCGCCCTCGGCAATGACAGCAAGTACGCAGCCTTCGAGCAAGCCCTTTAATAGCTGTGCATTATCCATTGCTTCCTCCCCTTTCCGGGTGCGGTACTTTGTATTGCAAAGTACCTTTTGCAAATAATATACCACAACTACTTTGCATTGTCAAGTAGCTGTGGTATAAATTTAATTATTTTTATTATTTGACCAAAGATATCAGAAAAACCTGTCAACTCTCTTTTTGCAGTATGGGCAGGTGGTTATAGGCCATAGCTTCAGGTTCTGCAGCTTGCCGCAGTGAGGGCATCTTACGTTTTTTATGCCGTAAAGGAGCGAATAGCCCATTAAAACAGTGCCTGCGATATACATAATTATAGCAAGCCAGAGCATATCCGCCATGACTATAGAACCTATGATAAAAGGCACAAAGCTGCCAAACAGTATCAGATACATTATACCCTTTGCATGGTTCGGGTCTTTCATAGCTATCACTCACCTTTCATTGGGATATGACATATTATAAGTCAACATGGGCGCACATGATGCCCTTGGGGGTTATGTCGATAAAGGCATAGCTCGGCGGCAGCCCGTCACGTGGCTGGGCAGCGCTTCCGGGGTTTAAAAGGTGTATCCCGTCAACATACTCGTAATTCCTGCAATGCGTGTGGCCGTAGAGCACTATCTTTGCACCCATTTCCTTGGCCTTTAGGCGTATCTTGGCGGTCGTGAACCTCACATCGTGCCTGTGGCCGTGGGTATAGAGTATCTTGACACCGCCGATCACGGCTACATCAGTGCTTAAATACTCCTCGGTGAAGTCGCAGTTGCCGCTGACGCAGAGTATCTGCTTTTCGGGGTAGAGCTCCTTGATATGAGCAAGCTCCTCAAGCCCGTCGCCTAAGAAAATAAAGCAGTCGGCAGAGGTATTGCGCTTGAATATCTTATGCATGGCAGAAAAATGCCCGTGTGTGTCTGAAAACACGATTATTCTCACAGCTTACCCCTCCCCATAATAAAAGAATTATTTAGTATATTATAACATAAAATTATTAAGAAAATATAATACGCCCTTAAACAATAAAAGTGATATTTTTTTAACGAAAGGACAGTGTTTTATGCAGCAATTAGACAACAAAGCCATGCAGGCGCTCATCGCAATGGCATCGAAAAAGCTCGGCACGACGCCTGAGAAGCTACAGCAGCAGATAGAGGACGGCTCGCTTGAAAGAGCTATCAACAATATGTCAGGCGACAGCGGAAAAGTATTGCAGCAGGCGATGAAAGACCCCAAGGCCGCCGAGAGATATTTAAGCTCGCCAAGGGCAAGAAGCATTTACAAAAAGCTCGGAGGTAAGTGACATTGGACGATATTGTATCAAAGCTGCAGGGCGTGCTCGGTGACGAGAATGCCATGGCGCAGATAAGCGAGCTTGCAAAAATGCTTTCCGGCAGCAGCGAGCCTGAGCAGCAAAGCGGCAGCAGCAATGAGGGGCTTTCACAGCTCTCGTCGCTGCTTGGCGGCTCTCCCCCGCCGGGGCAGCAAAGCGGCGGCATAGACCCGGCGACTATGCTCAAGCTCGGCTCGGTGATAAGTGCTGCAACGAGCAACGACGACAGCATCAACCTGCTGCTTGCGCTTAAGCCTATGGTCAGCGAGGAAAAGCAGGCAAAGATAGACAGGGTGATAAGCGTTTTCCGGCTGCTTGCAGCATACCCGGCTCTTAAGGAGAGCGGCCTGCTTGGAGGTGAAGGGCTTGGACTTTTCAAATGATGAGAACCTGAACCGTATGCAGCGTGAAGCTATAGAGCGTGCAAGGGAGATGCACGCTCGTGCCAATTCCTTCATAAGCGGTCAGCGCAGCGACTCACCCACAGCCGCACCGCCGCAGAAAAACAAAAGCACCCCGAAGGAGCTCTTTGACCTCGGCTCTATAAAGATAGACGAGGAAAAGGCTCTTATCGGAATGCTTATTTATATCATTTACAAAAACGGGGGCGATTATAAGCTGCTGCTCGGGCTTTTATACCTTCTGCTTTGATCTGAAGTATGTACACACGTCGCAAAGCTCGCACTCAGCGCATTTCTCGCCTCTTGCCTTACATACGTCACGCCCGAACATCACAAGCCTGTGGCAGAAGTCAGACGAGCGCTCCTTGGGGATAATAGGCCGCAGCTCCTGCTCGACCTTTGCCGGCTCCTTTGACTTTGAGAGCCCTATCCTTCCGCATATCCTGATACAGTGAGTATCGGTAACGATAGCAGGAAGACCGTGAACATCGCCCATGATAAGATTAGCAGTCTTTCTGCCGATGCCGGGCAGAGTGGTCAGCTCCTCAATAGTTTTCGGTATCTCGCCGCCGAAATCTTCAAGCAGCTTTTGGCACATACCCACTATCGACTGCGCCTTGGTCTTATACAGCCCACATGGCATGATGATGCGCTCGATGTCCTTGATATCGGCATTAGCAAAATCCTCAATACTCTGATACTTTGCAAAAAGCTCCTTTGTCACGATATTCACTCTTGCATCTGTACACTGTGCCGAGAGCCTGCCTGCTATCATAAGCTCGTGCGGCTTTGTGTAGACAAGCGAGCAGCGTGCATCGGGATATCTTTCTTCAAGCCTGTCACACACGATGACGGCTTTTTCTTTCTTAGTCATAAACAAACACCTGTCAGTTTCTGCGGTTGAGCCTTGCAAGCAGGCGGAGAAGCCTTACATAGAGATAAACTATGCTCACAACAAGGCCGTATGCTGCATACCACTCATACTGCCTGTCAAGTCCACGCTCTACGACATTCACGATAGTGTCAAAGTCGATTATCAGGAAGAAGCAGGCAAGCGCAACACCGAGCACCGCAAATACTATTCCTAACGGTCCGTTATTAACAGCAGACACCATTCTCACAAGGCCGCTGTTAGGAGCTATGAAGTATATGAGCATATAGATGAGCGAGCCCATGAACATTGTGCCGAACACTGAATAGACGATAGTTCTCATCTGGTCTGTGACCTTAACAAGGCCTGAGAAGTATATGAAAGCCATAACGCCTACAAGCAAAGCTGTGAGCACAAGTGCTTCTATCACGATGCCGCCGTATGCATATGCATAGGTGCGTGAGATAAACGTTACCCAGTAGCCTGTAGCGCAGGCATACACCGACCCGAAAAAGGGTATCGCCATTGGCTTGAATGATGATATCAGTGAAGACACGAGTATTATCACTATACAGCCTATGAATGCCAGCATCTCGGTCTGGTAGATGACAAAATTCTTCTCCTGCGTAGCAATTACTGCGCCCTTATCGGCCAGCATCGAATGCAGCAGGAAAAAGCCTGCTATGCCAAGGCCTATGAGCGCCATAAAGTAGAGCACCTTTGAGAGCACGCCCTTGTATGAAGCACGCTCTGTTTCATAGTAGCCTGCATAGCTATCGAGTTTGTTAAGTATCGGTGAGTTATAATCGTTCATTTTATCGACCCCTCCGTCAATATCTTAAGTTGTCTTATTATCCTGTCGGGGACAGGCTTGTTTATCACAAACGCCTTGTCCTTGAACACGAACACACGCAGAAGCTCATCAAAAAGCATTCCTGCAAGGGTGATGAGCCCCCATTTTAAAGAATACTCTATGCATATCTGCCCACGGTAATTGAGAGCAAGCGATGAGTAATCCCATATCGCAAGGCCGAGGCTTATGTTCAGTATCAGCCCGGCGATGTATTCCACTGCCGTGATGAACAGCGCCCCTGCTGCCATGGCGGTGATTATGAGCATACCGTTCCTGCGCTTTTCGCCCAGGAAGTGTATAAAAAGCATTGCCACGCCGCCTAAAAGACCCATTGTGATATGCGTTCTGCCCCTTGCTATAAGTTCACACAGCCCATAGCAGAAAGCCCCTGTAAAAAACACACATACCCCTTCAAGTCTTGCCCTTGTCAATCAATTCACCGCCCGATTTCATCTCGTATATATTATGTGAGATGAGTTGCGGTTTATTCAACGTTCCAGCTGTTTAAATACCTTTCCTGCTCCTCGGTGAGAGTGTCTATCTCATAGCCCCAGTGACGCAGTTTTTCTCTTGCGACTTCTTCATCAACGCTTTCAGGCACGCCTATCACCATATCGCCAGGCTCATGGCTCTCATTCCTGTGCTGTGCAAGGTAAAGTGCCGAGAGTGCCTGTATAGCAAACGACATATCCATTATCTCTGCCGGGTGGCCGTCGCCGGCAGCAAGGTTTACGAGCCTGCCCTCACCGATAACGTAGAGTGTTCTGCCGTCTTCGAGTGTATAGCCGTCGATGTTGTTTCTTGCCAGGAATTTCTTCTTTGCTATCCTGTCAAGGCCTGCTACGTCTACCTCGCAGTCAAAATGTCCTGCGTTGCAGAGGATAGCGCCGTCCTTCATATTGGCAAAGCTGTCCTCACAGATAACGTCCTTGCAGCCTGTCACGGTCACAAAGATATCACCTGTCTTTGCAGCCTCGGTCATCTTCATCACCCTGAAGCCGTCCATTACAGCCTCGGCAGCCTTTACAGGGTCTATCTCGGTGACGATGACCCTTGCACCAAGACCCTTTGCACGCATCGCAACGCCCTTGCCGCACCAGCCGTAGCCTGCAACGACTACATTCTTGCCGGCAACTATGAGGTTTGTCGTGCGGTTTATGCCGTCCCACACCGACTGGCCTGTGCCGTATCGGTTATCGAAAAGATGCTTGCAGCGTGCATTGTTTACAAGCACCATAGGGAATCTAAGCGCCTTATCCCTGTTCATAGCCATAAGGCGGATAATACCGGTTGTCGTCTCCTCGCAGCCGCCTATAACCTGTGGGATAAGCTCTTTGTACTCGTTGTGGATAATGTTTACAAGGTCGCCGCCGTCGTCTATGATGATGTTGGGGCCTATCTTTACGACCTCAGAGATATGGCTGTGATACTCCTCATCAGTTGCTCCGTGCCATGCGAAGACATTCAGCCCGTCATGCACAAGCGCTGCCGCAACGTCGTCCTGCGTTGAAAGCGGGTTAGAGCCTGTGACATACATCTGAGCTCCGCCTGCTGCGAGCACCTTGCAAAGGTAAGCTGTCTTTGCCTCTAAATGTACAGACAGTGCGACCTTAAGCCCCTCAAAGGGCTTTTCCTTTATAAAGCGCTCCTCCAGGCCGTTTAGCAGAGGCATATTGTGGCGCACCCAGTCTATCTTTCTCTTGCCGCTCTCCCAGAGCGACTCATCTCTTATAATGCTCATTGTTATTCTTCCTTTCCTTTGTCGTCAGTCTGAGGTATCACATACTCATTGAATTTTTCATATATCTCAGGGAATTTCTTTTTTAGGCGCACAGGCACGAGCCTTTCATCGGTAAAGCAGTGGCTCGTGACAGCCTTTACTGCGAGCTTGCCCGTGGTGAGGTTATTTACCTCATACCTGACTGTGAACTTGCAGCCGTTAAAATCAGCAAGGCTGCACACCACCTCGAATTCATCATCGAACCGAAGCGGGAATTTATATTCCAGATTTACCGAAAGCACAGGTATCATGAGCCCCAGCTCCTCTACCATCGTAAACGGCAGCCCGACCTTGCGCATAAGGTCTACCCTTGATTCTTCAAGTATACGCACATAGTTAGAATGGTGAACTATGCCCATTTTATCCGTTTCATAATAATAAGCACGTCTTTTATACGGTGTTGTTTTCATAGCATCACGCTCCTGAGAACATTATACCAAAATAACGACGCCTTGTCAATGAATATCGCCTGTGGCAGAGACATAAGATTATAAAAAAAAGGAGTGAGCACTTTGAAAAAATACTTTCAGGCAGTACTGATATTCATAATGTTTCTGACACTTATACCCATGATAGTGCTGATAGCAGGCGACAAGCCGCAGAAGATAGGCAGCACCGTCATAAAAAGCAGCTTAGAGCCGCTTGACACGGTGAAGATACTCGACACCGAAAGCGGCAGCATCACCGAACTCCCTATAAGGGATTACCTGATAGGTGCAGTAGCAGCGCAGATGCCATACGACTATGAGGACGAGGCTTTAAAATGCCAGGTAATACTTGCGCACACCTACATTCTCTCACGCCACATGGCCGAGCAGGACGAGCCTACAAAGGAGCTGCTGGGCGCTGACATCAGCCTTGACAGAGAAGTCTACCAGCCGTATTACGATGAAGCCGCCATAAATGACCTCTACGGCGACGATGCAGACAAGGCCGTCAAAAAAATAGCCGCCTGCGTTGACAGCGTAGGCGACATTATAGCAGTATACGACGGCAAGCCGATAGTCTCGGCATTTCACGGCATATCGAGCGGCTTTACCGAGAGTGCCGAGAACGCCTGGGGGATTGATATCCCCTATCTTGTAAGCGTTGAGAGCGAGTTTGACCCGTCAAGCGAGGATTACTCAAAGAAATACATAATAACCGCCGACGAGCTCAAAGCCAAGCTGCTTGATAGCTGCCCGGGGCTTAGTTTTGACAGCAAGCCTGAAACGTGGCTCGACATAAACGAGACTTCACGGGGCGGAACGGTGCTGAGCATCGGCATAGGCGACAAAAAAGAGAAAATGAGCGGCTATGACTTCATGAAGATTTTTGACCTCAGAAGCCCGCATTTTCGTTATGAATACGAGGGCGGCAGCTTCACCTTCACAGTCTGCGGCTGCGGTCATCTTGTGGGGCTTAGCCAGTACGGGGCAAACTCCCTTGCCAAGAACGAGAAGACATACGACAGCATAATGAGATTCTACTTCAAGGGCATAGACTTGCAGAAGGTGGGATAAAAGAACAAGCAGTCCGTAATTTCGGACTACTTATACGCTTATTCATCAATATCCATCTGGTCTTCAAACAGGTTATCCCAGCCAAGCTCGGGCTTTTCCTGAACGGTGTTCTTGACTCTGCCAAGAAGTGCGTCCTGCTCGGCAGTCTTTGAGTCGGGCTTTACAAGAAAGCGCACTGCCTGCTTGATGTTGTTTATCTCGACATGCCTAAAAGCGCCGCCTGCCTCGCCGTCAAGCGTCCAGGCAATCTCGTCATTTGATGTAAATGTCACCTTCGAGGTCTTGAAAGTCACGATACTGTTTTCATTGAACTTATCAAGCATCGCCTCGGTGAGCGTGTTTGAAAGCTCTATGGGGTTTGAGGGCATCTTTATAAGAGTTATCTCAAAAAGCCCGTCGTCATAGCACACGCCGTCTGCGATGAGCTTTTTCATGCCGCCGACCGAGATAGTGTTTGACACCATGCCATAGACGAACTTGCCCTCTATGACCTCGCCGTCATGCTCGACCCTGACATCATAGCCGGTTATCTTAGGCAGCCTGCGAAGCCCCTCAAAAAGATACGCAGCGTGCCCGAGGATATTCTTAGACCACTGCGGCGTCTGGTAGGAAACATCAGTAAAAGCGCCGAATGCGGCAACATAGACAAACTTGTTGCCATTAAAATCACCTACATCGTAATCAAAGAACACACCCTGCATTATTTCCTCAGCGGCATCTTTCATCTTGCGGTTGAGTGACATACTTGCCGCAAAGTCATTCGTCGAGCCTGCCGGGATATAACCGAGCGGTATCTTCTGCTTATAGTGCATAAGACCTTTTACCGCTTCCGAGAGCGTTCCGTCACCGCCCGATGTGACCACAACGTCATAAAGCGCTGCGTCAGAGGCTATCTTCTGATAACCGTCAAGCGGCGCCTGCGTAGGATATGCCGTGACCTCATAGCCGTGTTTGGTGAAAATATCTATTATATCACAAAGATTACTTCTTATCATGCCCTTGCCTGCATGGGGGTTAAAAACAAATAGCAGCTTCTTCATAATAAGACCCTTCCTTAAAAACTCAAGGCGATATTGCCGTAATGATACATATATAATTATACCAAATCACTTACCAAAAGTCAATACTGCAAGGCAAAAATAGCATTGACTTTTATGTGAAACTATGGTATTCTATATAGGTGAGTTGATATTCGGGCGGTGAGAGTTTGAAAAGGGCTTTATACATTATAAAAAGCGTGATCATCTGCGTTTGCACCGGCATAGTGCTGGGCTTTTTTGTTATGCTCGGCGTGTGGGCTTTTTCAAAAGACAAGCCGGACGCCATGAAGTGCCTGAATATCTTAAGAACGGCTTCTGCCGCTGGTGCTGTAACGGCTGCTGCCGTGAAGCTCATTTACTCGCTTATTGATCTGCACCCTGTGAACAAGGCTCTGAAGATCGCCGAGCAGCAGGACGACCCGCAAAAGGCATACGATTTAATGGAGCGCAAGGCAGAGCGCACTCAAAGCCCCTCAAAAAAGGCGGCATATATGCTTATACTAAGTGCTGTGTATACCGAGACAGAGAATTACACCAAGGCTCTTGAAACGCTTGAAAAGATTGATTTTTCCGAGCTGTCGCCCAATTTGCAGCAGGAGTATTTCAATGCCTTTATGTACACCTATCTGCAAAACGGCGACCTTAAAAACGCCGAGAAGGTCTACTCAGAGGCCGAGCCGTATTTTTCAAGGCCTGCGCCGTCAGTGCTGCACACACTGGGCGTTTTTGAGTATGCCAAGGGAAACTATGGCAAGGCAAGGTCTTATCTTTTGCAGTCAAGGTCGGCAGACGGCAGCGACAGGAACATCTGCGACTGCGACCTTTATCTGGCGCTTTGCTCGCTGAAGGAGGGCAGCCTGCGTGATGCAAAGGCTCTTGCTGACGAAGCAGAGAGCACCCTCTCGACAAAGTGCGAGGAAAGAAATCTGACAAAACTGCGTGCGCTTATAGAGAAATACGAGAGCATGAAAGAAAGCAAACCTGCCCCGGAAGAAGATACTGCTAAGACTCAAGGCTCAGAGCCGCAGGCAGAAGAAGCCGGACCTTTGCAAACAGAAGAAAACACAGAAACAGAAAGCATAGAACAAGACACACAGGAAAGGACAACTTAAACATGACTGATACGCTCATCAGCTTTTTTACCGAGACCCTTGCAGGGCTCCCGAAGGAACTGATAATATTCATCATCTCGATGGTGCCGATACTCGAACTCAGGGGCGGCATCGTGGCGGCATCGCTGCTCGGGGTGAGCATCACCAAGGCGATACCTATCTGCATAATCGGAAACATAATCCCTATCCCCTTTATCATGATGTTTATAAAGCCTATTTTTGAATGGCTCAAAAAGACAAAGCTGTTCAAGGGGTTAGTTGAAAAGATAGAGAAGAAATCGCTTGAAAAGTCTGACAAGATACAGAAATATGAGTTTTTGGGGCTGCTGCTCTTTGTAGGTATCCCCCTCCCCGGCACAGGGGCGTGGACGGGCTCGCTCATTGCAGTGCTGCTTGACATAAAGCCCAAAAGAGCCGTACTTCCGATATTCCTGGGGCTGCTGCTCGCAACGACTATAATGTGCATAGTTTCATACTTTATCCCATGGCTTATAAAGACGATGTAAAACCAAATCAAACACCCGTGAGCGTTATTTAACTCCGCTCACGGGTGTATTTATTTGTCCTTTTTCTTTTTAAATATATCAAGTATTATCACAAGCAGGAAGACTGCAAAGCCTGCACCGCTCGCTGCAATGCCGGCACTGAGCCACGGCGCATGGTAGGTTATGACTACCTTGTGGCTGCCCTTTGTCACAGGCAGGCCGACAAAGGCGGTGTTCACCTTTTCGGGAGTCACCTTTTCTCCGTCTATCTCGGCAGTCATGCCGTCAAGGTATACAAAGCTCGTCGTCAGATAGCCGTCCTCAGGGGCGTTGACTGTTCCTGTGATGCTGTCGCCCTTTGTCTGTGAAACATCAAAATCAAACGCAGCCCTGTTATCGCTCAGCTTATCAAAGTATGAGGTATCGGCTGTGTACGCTTCAAGCGCTGATATCTTGAAGCTTCCGCCCTTTATCGTGATATCGAGCTTATCCTTGCAGTCCGATAAAACGTACTCCATATCGTTATTGTTGTTAAAGTATTTCCAGTCGGGGTCGGTGAGCTTGTTCTTTATATCGTTGATGATTATTGTTACATCACCGAGCTTTGCAGCGCCGCTGTCGTGCTTTTCCTTGGGGTTGTCAACGTGGAACTTTATCACGAGCAGCTTGCCCTTGCAGCTTTCGGGCAGGTCTTTTGAGTATTCCGCAAGCCTGCTCTTAAGCTCAAAGCTGTGCTCGCCGTCACTGCCGTTTGTGCAGCTGTCGCCGTCCGCAAGCTCGTCGCCTATGTCGAAGATATCGCCTATATCGACCCTCTGCATCTGCGACACAAAGTCTGTGTCGGGTATGTCCTTATCAACTATCGTGTATCTGGTAAGCGCCTCGACTGTCGCCGGATAGCTGAGAGAATCAAACTCTCTCTGGCTCATAAGCTGTGATGTGTGATATGCAAGCGGCAGGGCGTTCTTGTTCTCATAGAGGTAATGCCCGTCGCCGGTGTCTTTTAGCAGCTCATAGCCGTAGTTTTGCAGAGGTCTGTCGGATACTATGTATCTGTCGCCCATAAAGCAGTTGAAAAACAGGTTCTGCGAGCGTGTGGTGAGGGCTGAGTTGCGGTATTCGTTCTCGTTGCACATCTTTTCAAAGTAGAAGGTGTTATAATCCTTCGAGTGGATAGATGAATACACCGTGTCCTGATACTGGTCGATGCTGTAGACCTTGTTTGGTGTATCGACACGCCTTACATCCACCGCTGTTCGCACGACTTTTCCTTTTGACACATCGTCTATAAGCTCAGTCACCGTGTCATTCTCTATCTCTGCGAACTGCCCTGTCAGAACGAGCTCGTCAAAGTGATTCTTAAAGCAGCAGGTGCCGACAGCAACAGCAAGGAAGAAGCAGAAAAGGCGCTTGTCAAACTTCTTGTTGAGCCTAAGCAGAACAACAGCCGTAACAGCCGCATCTGCTGCATACACCTTGACAAGTGCATCAGAGAAGTTGATGACAAGGCACATAGCAGACAGCACCACAAAGACTGTGAGCGGCAGCTTGAGCCTGCTTATGCCGTTTTCGTATACGTCCTCTATGAAGGGAACTATCGCATACAACGCAAGCGGCAGGAATGCTATGAGCACCTTTGAATCGAAATACAGCGTGCCGTTTAATATGAACACAAGCAGCGGACACACTGCGAAAAGTATAGTGAGCACGCACAGAAAGCGCCTGCCGCCCTTTGCATAGAATATGCCGTGTATGCAGGCAAAAACGCCGAATGCTGAAAGCCCCATAGAGTAGTTGTTGTATGTCAGCCAGTCAAAGCGCATTCTTGGCAGGAATGATGAAAGCGAAACTGCGACGTTGCCCTCGTCTCTGCCGGCAAGGAGCCCGTAGGCCGTCGGCAGCAGCAGCACGCAGGACATCAGCACGCTTACAAACAAGAGCATTACAAACGGTGCATATCTCTTTACAAAGCCGCCGAACGACAGCTTCTCGTCGATAGTCTTTGCCATACCATAGGCTGCAAGTGCAAAAAGCGCTGTGACAGCGAAAAAGTAGTTGCACATTATCATAAGGAATGCACTCAGCACGAGCGGCCAGCGCCTGCCGGTCTCGAAATACCTGTCGGTAAAGTGAAGCGCCAGCAGCAGAAACGGCATAAAGCTGACAAACATTATATGCCTGTGCGAATGGAATATCAGCACGAACGAGAATGCAAACAGCACGCTCATAAACACTGTGACCTTAAGATCATGGCGCTTTCTTATAAGAAAATAGAATATGCAGTCACTTGCATAGACCGTAAGCACGCTCGTCATCATCATATAGTATGGCATGGGCACGAACGGCAGCAGGTATGATAAAAGTGTCACAGGCGAATAAAGCCCGTAGTAGGAAAGTGAATATATGCTCTCCCCTGCGCCTATATTGGCAGCATACGACGGGAAAAGCTGGTGCGTGTCATAAAACAGCGTCCTGAAATACTCGGGTATCGGGTAGTGCTGCGACACCCAGTCCATCTGCGAGCCGTAGACCGCCCCTTTTATGACGATAAACGCTATCATTATAACTGCGCTTGACAGTATGATACCGCCAAGCGCATATATGTCCTTGTTGTTCAGCTTGCTTTTCATAGTTCTCCTTTGAAACGAAGTTATTTAAATCATTTATTTCTGTCTTTTTATACCTATCATTACGTCAGCTGATGAGCCTATCTTATACTCGCCGTTTTCAAGCTCTGTCTCTCCGAGCAGCTCCATTTCAAGCTCCGGATAGTATAAGCACTGGAGCAGCTCGCTTGCCATAACAGCAACGACCCTGCCTGATGCTATCATCAGCTTTTCAGTCAGCTTGTCATCATCAGCTTCTTTCAGAACAAAGCTCTTTTCACACGGCGGCAGCAGGCTTATCCACAGCTTACCGTCCTTGGCAAGAGAAATAAGAGGTGCAGTTTCACGCTTGTAAACATCGTTCCAGTCTTCACCCGGGAAATCATCGGCAAGCTCAGTTTCTCCGTCCGGGTCAAGGAAGATATTCATTGCATTCAGGATATCCTCATTCATATCCTTCACAAAGCACGGATCCATTATAACGATACCGTCATTCATATCACACTGTACTTCAAACTGCATTCTTATCACCCATCTCTGTTATTAATAGTATCAGGCAGGCTGATACTCCGTCCACATCTCATATGGCACCATATGCGAAAGTTTTTCTATCGTATCTTCCTGTGAGGGGTAGCACTCTCTAAGCGACTCCTTGAAGTCAAGCTCCTCCTCGGTTATCGGCGTCAGTTTGTCCTTGACAGCCGGCAGGTCAGATGCTTTATAGTATTTCCCGAAGAACCACAGCTTGGCCGAGGGTTTCTGCCTTTCATACAGCTTTGTGACTATCTCGTTAGTCATAACGTGGTGTATGTGGCCGTATTCGCCGCTCGGGTTGTGTGTTACTATGAGCTCCCAGTCGTTGTAGCTCATAATGTAGCCCAGGTCGTCCTCTATCTTGTCTCTTACCTCCGTCCACTCATCACGCTTGCCGAGCACCTTGTCGGGGTAGCCGAGTATCAGAGGCGTGTTGCCGGACTTTTCAACGGCGTTTATAAATTCATCATGCCTTTCGAGCTTCTTGCCGTTGGTTATGCACACAACAAGATAGCCGCCCTCCTTAAGGTGCGCCCCTCCCCAGAGGAACTCATCGTCAGGGTGCGCTACTATCATCAGCTTCTTGCAGTTTTTTACGCCGATAGACATCAGCGTTTCTTCCTTGAGCGGGTCAACATGATACGCCTTGGCCTTTTCGATATATCTCGCCCAGAAGAAGAATGCCACCAGCACAACTACCGCAAATGCTGCGTATATTGCTATCTTAGCGATACGTTTGTTTTTGCTTGTAAGTTCCATAGTTTATATTTTCACTCATTTCATGTTCACATAGGTTATAAATCTGTCAAAATACGCCTGCCCCTGTTCATTTCTCTTATACACGCCTGCGTGTTCGAGCACCTTTGCAAAGACAGCGCCTATCTCTTCCTTTATCACATCGTTTATGTTATCCTTATTGACATCACGCCTTGCGCAGAATTCCTCTGCCCAGTCAGCGTGCTTTGAGAGCACCTCGTCTTCTCTTAAAGCCGCAGCGCCCTTATTGACTATCACATCAGCAAGCTGTGCCATCTCGCCCTTTAACCTTGAAGGCAGAACAGCAAGACCCATAACTTCTATAAGGCCGATGTTTTCCTTCTTTATATGGTGAAGCTCTGCATGGGGGTGATAAACACCGAGGGGGTGTTCATCAGTTGTTATGTTGTTTCTGAGCACAAGGTCGAGCTCATACTCTGCCCCACGCTTTCTGGCGATAGGTGTTATCGTGTTGTGCGGCTCACCGTCTGTCTCAGCGAAGATAAATGCTTCCTCATCGGTATAGCCACGCCAGAGGGTAAGTATCTTATCAGCAAGCTCGACAAGCCTTTCGCTGTCGGGCGATGATATCCTGATGACCGACATAGGCCACTTGACGATACCTGCCTTAACGTCCTCAAAGCCTGAGAACACCACCTCACGCTCAACAGGAGCCTTTGCCATAGCGAAGTCGTAATGGCCGCCCTGGAAATGCTCGTGCGCAAGTATAGAGCCGCCGACTATCGGCAGGTCAGCATTCGAGCCGATGAAGTAGTGCGGGAACTGGCTCACAAAATCAAATAGCTTTTTGAATGCGCCCTTGTCGATAACCATAGGGGTGTGCTTCTTATTAAATAGTATGCAGTGCTCGTTGTAATATACATACGGCGAATACTGCAAGCCCCACTGTTCACCGTTTATCTCCAGCGAGATAACACGGTGGTTCTGCCTTGCAGGGTGGTTTACTCTGCCGGCGTAGCCCACGTTCTCATAGCAGAGCAGGCATTTCGGATAGCCCGACTGCTTTGCGTTCTTTGCAGCGGCAATAGCCTTGGGGTCCTTCTCCGGCTTGGAAAGGTTTATAGTTATATCCAGCTCGCCGTACCCGGTGGGTGCGAGCCAGCGCATATCCTTCTTTATGCGGTAGCGCCTGATATAGTCAGTATCCTGCGAGAGCTTATAGAAATAATCCGTCGCAGCGACTGCCGAGGGGTGGTCATACTTGAACCAGAACTTTTCGTCCACCTCAGAAGGTCTTGGCGTGAGCAGCCCCATGAGCTTTGTATCGAAAAGGTCACGGTAGACTGTCGAGTCCTCACAAAGCCCTTTCTCGCAGGCGTAGTCAAGCAGCTCCTTAAGAGTGCTTTCAAGGTCGATGCCGCTGAATTCCTGCTGCGGCTCGTCATACTCATCAAGACCCAAAGCTTCGAGCAGTCTGTTTGTTGCATACACCTTATCCGACTCGGTAATAAGCCCTGTTTCAAGGCCGTATGTCACAAGCTTTTTGATGCTTTCATATATCATAAAAGGATACCTCTCTTAAAAATATTTATACACTTATATTATACACCTTTAGCGGCTCTGTGTCAATAAATTGTAAAAAAAATTTGAAGTACTTGACAAAGCGCAAGTTATATAATATAATAATATTATAGTTAACAAATGCGATGAAGGGAACAAACGCTTAGAGCAGCTTTCAGAGAGCCGGCGGTCGGTGCAAGGCGGCAGATGTGATAAGTAATAACTCCTCCCCGAGCAGTCAAGGTGAAGCGGCCGGTCAGGTGTGGCAGTACGGCGGTGCAGCGGTGCTGTATGGTGTTTATATATACCATAAAGGTCAGGTCAAGTAGTCTTGAACGTGTTTCTCACGTTACAGGGAAGCGTATTATAACAGATACGGCTAAGGCGTACAGTGTGAGCTGTGCGTGAATTGAAGTGGTAACACGGGTATTATCCTCGTCTTCATTTAGGAAGATGGGGTTTTTTATTTGCTGAAAGTGAGGGCGGATATATGAGAACACAAAAGAATATGCTCCTGCCCTGCGGCGGCAAGGTGCGACTTTGAAGCCGGCTTTTTTACCGGACACGACACAACAGCTTATCTGACGAAAACAGAAAGGAAAGATACTATGAAAAACTTTGATAAATACCAGAGAGGCTATTTCATGCCCCCCGTACCCTGCTTTGAATGGGTCAAGAAAGAATACATCGACAAGGCTCCTGCATGGTGCTCTGTTGACCTCCGTGACGGCAACCAGGCGCTCATTATCCCCATGAGCTTAGAGGAAAAGCTCGAATTCTTCACAAAGCTTGTAAACATCGGCTTCAAGGAGATAGAGATAGGCTTCCCGGCTGCATCTGACACTGAATATGAGTTCTGCCGCACACTTATCGAGAAGAATATGATACCTGATGATGTAACTATCCAGGTGCTCACACAGTCAAGAGAGCACATCATCAAAAAGACATTTGAGGCTATCGACGGCGCTAAGAACGCAGTAGTTCACCTCTACAACTCGACATCTGTTGCACAGCGTGAGCAGGTGTTCAAAAAGAACAAGGAAGATATAATCAAGATTGCTACCGACGGTGCTACACTCTGCAACGAATACAAGAAAAAGGCAAAGGGCAACATCACCTTTGAGTACTCTCCCGAGAGCTTCACAGGCACAGAGATGGAGTTTGCAAGAGACATCTGCAACGCAGTAATTGACATCTGGCAGCCAACACCTGAGAATAAAGTCATCATCAATCTCCCTGTAACAGTTGAGATGAGCTTGCCGCACGTTTATGCTTCGCAGATAGAGTATATGTGCTCTGTGCTCCACAACAGAGAGAATGTCATCGTATCGCTCCATCCCCACAACGACAGGGGCAGTGCAGTTGCTGATTCCGAGCTTGGCTTACTCGCAGGCGCAGACAGAATAGAAGGCACCTGCTTCGGCAACGGCGAGAGAACAGGCAATGTTGACATCATCACACTCGCTATGAATATGTTCAGCCACGGCGTTGACCCCGAGCTCGACTTCTCGGATATGCCTTCGCTCGTTGAGCTCTATGAGAGAGTTACACGCATGAAGGTAAATGTAAGAAGCCCCTACTGCGGCGCACTCGTGTTTGCTGCATTCTCCGGCTCGCATCAGGACGCTATCGCAAAGGGCATGAACTGGAGAAAGGAAAAGAACCTCCACCAGTGGACAGTTCCCTACCTCCCTATCGACCCGCACGATGTCGGCAGAGAGTACGACGGCGACGTTATCAGGATAAATTCCCAGTCGGGCAAGGGCGGAATTGGCTATATTTTACAGAACCAGTTTGGCTATGACCTCCCCAAGAAGATGAGAGAGAACTTCGGCTACAAGGTCAAGGGCGTTTCCGACAGAGCACACAAGGAGCTCAAGCCCGACGAGGTATACTCGATATTCAAGGAAGCATATCTCAACAAGAACGATATCCTCAACATCGAGGAAGCGCATTATGTCCAGAAGGCTGAGGGCGTTATCGGCGCTGCTGTAAGAGTCAACTTAAAGGGCAAGATACTTGAAGCACAGGCTGAGGGCAACGGCAGACTTGACGCTGTTGCAAACTGCTTATCAAAGATACTCGATATAGACTTCAACATCGACACCTACACCGAGCACGCACTCGAGCGCAAGTCCACCTCCGAGGCTGTATCATATGTCGGCATAAATGTCGGAAATGAGGTGTTCTGGGGCGTCGGCAGGAACTCTGATATTATCGTTTCTTCGATAAAGGCTCTCGTATCTGCTATCAACAACGCACTTGATAAATAAACCAAAATCCAAAAAGGCTGCCGGTCACATGATTGGCAGCCATTATTATTATACCCACACAAAAAAAGCGCCTGCAAGATGCAGACGCTTTTAATTTTACAAATCAGCCCTTTACAGAACCAAGAGCAATACCTCTGATGATGAACTTGGAAAGTGCAAGATATACCACGACAACAGGGATAATTGCAATGAAGATCATCATGTAAACCTGACCCATATCGAACTTAAGGAAGTCAGCAGATCTGAGCTGAGCGACCATGATAGGGAGTGTCTTTAACTCTTTCTTATCAATGATAAGAGAAGGAATGAAGTAGTTGTTCCAGTTAGCAACGAAAGTGAAGATGCCCTGAACAGCCATAGCCGGCTTCATGATAGGCATAACTATCGAGTTAAAGGTGCGGAACTCGTTACAGCCGTCGATACGGGCAGCCTCAACTATTTCAAGAGGAAGTGAGGATTCCATATACTGCTTCATGAAGAAGAATGTTGCAGGAGCAGCGATAGACGGAATAATAAGCGGGAGAAGGTTGTTTGTGAGTTCGAGGTCGAACATCATTCTGTAGAAACCGAGAGCGGAAACCTGTGCAGGAACCATCATGATAACGAGAATGAATGCGAAAGCGAATTTCTTGAGTCTGAACTCATAAACATGGATACCGTAAGCTGTAAGTGCCGAGAAATATGTACTCAGAAATGTGCAGGAACCTGCAACGATGAATGAGTTCTTAAGACCGGTTAACAGCGGGATATCTGTGTTGTTGTACACGTTCTTGAAGTTTGTACCGAAGCTTCCGCCTATTACAAACTTGAAGCCCTTCTGGATATCCGGGTGCGAACGTGTCGAGTTGATGATCATTATAACGAAGGGGAACAGCGCAACAATAGTAAGAAGAACAAGTACAGTATATGCAACTATACGTCTGACAAGAAGAGTGGTCTTACTGCTGTGCTCGCCTACATGATCTGTTGTATTAGCACTCATATCTTATATGCCCCCTTCAGTTTCTTTTTCTTGAGCTTTTTAGCTCTTTGCTCAGCGATCTGATCCTTAGAATTGAATGCTGCTACACCGAGTGAGAGAACAGCTGCAACGATGAACAGAACTACCGAGATAGTACCAGCCTTACCGTAGTTCTTACCTACTGAGATCTGGTTATTAAGATACATAACAACTGTCATGCTCGTTCTGTTAGGATTACCCTGACCGTTAGTGATGATCTGCGGGATATCGTACATCTGAACACCGCCGATGAGCGATGTAACGAGAACGTAGATAAGGATAGGTCTTATTGAAGGGATAGTGATCTGCCAGAAGGTCTGAGAAGGTGTAGCACCGTCGATCTCAGCTGCTTCGTAGAGGGCAGGGTCAACACCCATAATTGCCGCCATAAGGAGTATGGTAGTATTACCAAACCACATTAAAAAGTTGATAAGTGCGATAACGATCCTTGTACTGCCGACATGAGCAAAGAATCTGTAGGATTCCTCAGCACCTGTGATGTCCTTGTAGATGTCGTTTATCGGACCGCTGTCTGCGAAGATCGAGAAGAACAGCATTGATACAGCTGCAGCCATGATTATGTTAGGAAGATAGATCACGACTTTGAAGAAGCCCTGTGCCTTGAGCTTAAGACGAATGTCTGTAAACCAAGAAGCAAGGAGAAGTGCAATAAATATCTGGGGAATAAAGCCTATTATCCAGATAATAAAGGTATTGCCAAAATAGGTAAAAATATCGCCTTCCTTGAAAAGATCAATGTAGTTGTTTACGCCAACGAACTCTTCAGGATACTCGATAAGACCAACAGTCATCTTTTTATAGAAGCTGTCACGGATAGTCGAGAACATAGGATAGAGAGAAAAGATTGCATAGACAACAAAGAAAGGTAAGATAAAGAAATAGCCCCATTTAGCATAGCTTATGGATTTGTGTTTATTTGATGACGCCATATACTCACCCTGCTATAAAATATAGCAAAATTCCTTTCATAGAGTAAAGAATTCAAGAATACGGGATGGCGGTGGCGCCACCCCGTACTCCAGAAATTTCAATAATTTTTACGCAACGAGACTTAAATTAGTCAGGCTTCTTGAGGTTCGGATACTTCTCGAGAGCTGCCTTGTAGAAGTTGTCAAGAGCTGTATCCTTATCAACTGTACCGTTGAAGTAGTCATGGAATGCTGTCTGGAATGCCTCGTTAAGACCCTGGTCAAACTCAGTTGTCTTATCCATCTTGATGCTGGGAGCAGCAGCAGCGAAGAGCTTGATGTGGTTCTGGCCGCCGAGGAACTCAGAGCCGTAGGAAGCATCGTCAGCGATCTCCTGCATAGCTGTCTTGTTGTTTGTATAGTCAAGAGTGTCAAGTGTGAGCTGCTTAGCGATATCCTTGTCGCAGGTCATCTTCTTCATGATGTCAGCAACGATATCCTGGTTGTCGGAACCAGCAGCGCAGCAGAGCCATGTACCGCCCCAGAAGAATGCTGCAGGGCCTTCGCAAACTGCATACTGACCATAGAGACCGTTACCAACTTCCTGCTTGCCGCCGTCTTTAGTGGACTTCTCGAGGGAGTTCTCAGCGAGTGTGAAGTTGATGCCCCATGTGGAGTAGAAGAAGCCGAATACCTTACCTGTCGGGCCCTGGTCAGCAGACCACTCAGGAGCCCAGAGAGTTGTCTTGTTGTTGTAGCCCTTGTCTGTGTAATCCTTAGTCTGGTCAACCCACTTCCAGATCTGATCGTCGATCTGGATAGTTTTGTCGCCGTCTACCCAAGGCTTCTCAACGTTGTTGGAGAATACACGGTAGCTGTCATCGAAGCCGGAGAGCATCTGATAGCCCTTAGCGTTCATCTTCTCAGCAACTGCATCGAACTTGTCCCAGTCAGCGAGCTCTGCCTGTACCTTATCGGGCTCGTCTGTGCCGAGAACGGTCTTAGCGATATCTCTTCTGTAAGCGAAGAGGCCAGGGGTTGCCTGCCAGGATACTGCACGGATTGTATCGTCAGCAGATGTAGCGACCTGCTTTGTATAGTCATACATATCCTTCATATCGTCGTCTGTAACACCGATGTCCTTAAGAGGAAGTGTGTAAGGTGAATTTACATACTTGAGAGCGTAGTCAGCCTCGATAAGGAACATATCAACCTTGTCATCAGACTCAGACTGTGCCTTAAGAGCTGTATCGAGCTTATCCTGATAGTTGTTGCCCTGGTTGTCGTTAACTACCCAAACGACCTTCTTGCCATCCTTGAGGTAATCGTCGCCTGTACCTGTCTTTTCATGCTTCTCTGTGTCGTAGCCGGACTTCTCAGCATCATAGTCAGGATAGTATCTTCTGAAGAGACCCTGGAACTCCTGGTTCCATACATAGATCTTGATAGTGTTCTTGGAGTCCTCAGAACCCTCTGTCTTCTGCTCTGCGGGCTTTACGTCCTCAGCAGACTTACCGCTGCTGCTGCTGTCGTCACCGCAAGCAGTAAACATTGAACCTGCCATTGCGAGGCACATTGTGCCGCAAAGAATTCTCTTAAGCTTTGTCATAATAAATTTCCTCCTTAAAAATGCATTTGTTTTTAATAATTTCTGGGTGTCTCCCAAAAACCTAATGCCTTTTATTGATTTATCTTCACGACCGACTCACCTTTTACAAGGCTACCGCCGATCGTAATGACCTCATGGAATGTTGTCTGCGGTTCTTCTATCAGAGCCACAAGTTTTTTTGCCGCCGCTATGCCGATCTTCTCGGTATCCTGTGCATATGTCGTCAGCTTCGGGGAAACAAGCGTTGCATACGCTATCCCGTCATACCCGACCACCGATACATCCTTACCGATCGTCAGCCCCATATCCTTTATGGCGTTATATCCGCCTATCGCCGAGTAATCATCCGGCATGAATATGCAGGTCGGTCTGTCGTTGCTGTCAAGCAGCTGTTTTGTATACTTATATGTAAGCTCGGGGTTATGATATTCGGCTGTGAGTATCCAGTCGCTCTTTATCTCAAGCCCCTTACTGCTCATCGACTGAAGAAAGCCTTTAAGTCTCTTTTCAGCGACCGCCGATCTGTTTCCCTGGATATAAGCGATTTTCTTATGCCCTAAGGAGTATGCATAATCGACCAGCTCCTCGATGCCCTGTTCATTATTAGAAAGAACAGACGAGCGCATCTCAAAGGTATGGTCTATAGTCACCACCGGGATATCACCGTTTATAACTTCATAAACATCTGACGAGGAGAAATCTGTGCAGGCGATTATCACGCAATCCCATTAAGTCAACCGAAATATGTACAAAATGAAAACTTTACAGAAAACCACTTGACAAATTGATGAAAATCTGCGGTTTAATTGCCTGCGGCAATTAAACCCTTTTAAATAGGTATAGTTTTTACCGTTTCAAGGAGGTTTTCATTATGAAATATGCAGGAAGATTGAGAAAAACTTTATGGGATATTATTGACGTTATCTGTTCGCAGCGTGATGAATTTTTCGTTTCATCAAAAAGCAATTTTACCCGAAAAGGCAAATTCAAGCCCCGGGATATTTTCAAGGCTCTGCTTCTTATGGAAGACAGATCGCTCTCTCACGAGTTGCTGCCGTATTTTGATTTCAAAAAGAATACCCCTACGCCTTCTGCCTTTGTTCAGGCTCGGGCTAAGATAAAGCCATCTGCGTTTGAAGCTCTGTTTGACCGATTGGTTTCAGCGACTACGGATAACAAGAAAAAATATCTGTATAAGGGCTACCGTCTTTTTGCTGTTGACGGCTCTGATTCTCATGTGCCTACCAATCCCGATGACCGGGCATCATATTTTTCTAATCCAAACGGCAGGCACTACAATCTGTTTCACATCAACGCCATGTATGACCTTTTGCGGCATACATATACAGATGTTGTGATCAAGAAAAAGCGTAACTGCGATGAAAGAGAGGCATTTATCGAAATGGTCGAAAAGCACCGAAATGACGATATCCCTATCATTTTTATTGCTGACAGAGGATACGAGTCATACAATGATATGGCGCATATTATCGAATCGGGGCACAGGTTTCTGATAAGGGTACAGGATATTGACAGCAGAGGTATTGCTGCCGGACTTGGTCTGCCGGACAGATTTTTTGATGAGTGCATAACGCTGCAATTAACCAGAAGATATACTCAAGATATCAAAGAAATGATGAATAATGATCACAGGATAAAGCATATCACAACTGCATTTGATTATCTTCCAAGAAGCTTTGACCGCACTGCTCCTCCACAGTTTTATGAGCTGCCGATAAGAATAGTCCGCTTTAAGGTCAAGGAAAAATATGAGGTCATAATGACAAATCTGCCGAAGGAAAAGTTTCCGCCTATTGAGATCAAAAAGCTCTACGGTATGCGCTGGGGGATAGAAACATCATTCAGAGATCTGAAACACACGATAGGTCTGAATTATTATCACTCTAAGAAAACCGACAGTGTACTTCAGGAAATATATGCAAGAATGGTGATGTACAACTTTTGCCAGCTTATCACAGGTCAAGTTGATATCAAGCGTTCAAAAAATGGCAGGAAATACGCCTACAGGATAAACCTTTCTCAGGCGGTGCAGATATGCAGAAACTTTTTATCGGGGAAGGTTATTCAGTCTGACATTTCTGCACTCATATCAGCATTCATACTGCCGATCCGAAAAGGACGAGACAAACCACGAATAAAGGGTGCAAGGCGGGACGTGTATTTTAATTACAGGATAGCCTGACCGAGAAATTCATATTTTTTCAGGCGGCAAAATGACCGTCAGCTTTGCTGCGCCTTGATATCCTTATATTAGAGTTTTATTGTATTTTTATAAGTGGAGTGCTGGCGGGAATGGGGTGACTTAATGGGATTGTCTTATGAAACAATCCCATTAAGTCAACCGAAATATGTACAAAATGAAAACTTTACAGAAAACCACTTGACAAATTGATGAAAATCTGCGGTTTAATTGCCTGCGGCAATTAAACCCTTTTAAATAGGTATAGTTTTTACCGTTTCAAGGAGGTTTTCATTATGAAATATGCAGGAAGATTGAGAAAAACTTTATGGGATATTATTGACGTTATCTGTTCGCAGCGTGATGAATTTTTCGTTTCATCAAAAAGCAATTTTACCCGAAAAGGCAAATTCAAGCCCCGGGATATTTTCAAGGCTCTGCTTCTTATGGAAGACAGATCGCTCTCTCACGAGTTGCTGCCGTATTTTGATTTCAAAAAGAATACCCCTACGCCTTCTGCCTTTGTTCAGGCTCGGGCTAAGATAAAGCCATCTGCGTTTGAAGCTCTGTTTGACCGATTGGTTTCAGCGACTACGGATAACAAGAAAAAATATCTGTATAAGGGCTACCGTCTTTTTGCTGTTGACGGCTCTGATTCTCATGTGCCTACCAATCCCGATGACCGGGCATCATATTTTTCTAATCCAAACGGCAGGCACTACAATCTGTTTCACATCAACGCCATGTATGACCTTTTGCGGCATACATATACAGATGTTGTGATCAAGAAAAAGCGTAACTGCGATGAAAGAGAGGCATTTATCGAAATGGTCGAAAAGCACCGAAATGACGATATCCCTATCATTTTTATTGCTGACAGAGGATACGAGTCATACAATGATATGGCGCATATTATCGAATCGGGGCACAGGTTTCTGATAAGGGTACAGGATATTGACAGCAGAGGTATTGCTGCCGGACTTGGTCTGCCGGACAGATTTTTTGATGAGTGCATAACGCTGCAATTAACCAGAAGATATACTCAAGATATCAAAGAAATGATGAATAATGATCACAGGATAAAGCATATCACAACTGCATTTGATTATCTTCCAAGAAGCTTTGACCGCACTGCTCCTCCACAGTTTTATGAGCTGCCGATAAGAATAGTCCGCTTTAAGGTCAAGGAAAAATATGAGGTCATAATGACAAATCTGCCGAAGGAAAAGTTTCCGCCTATTGAGATCAAAAAGCTCTACGGTATGCGCTGGGGGATAGAAACATCATTCAGAGATCTGAAACACACGATAGGTCTGAATTATTATCACTCTAAGAAAACCGACAGTGTACTTCAGGAAATATATGCAAGAATGGTGATGTACAACTTTTGCCAGCTTATCACAGGTCAAGTTGATATCAAGCGTTCAAAAAATGGCAGGAAATACGCCTACAGGATAAACCTTTCTCAGGCGGTGCAGATATGCAGAAACTTTTTATCGGGGAAGGTTATTCAGTCTGACATTTCTGCACTCATATCAGCATTCATACTGCCGATCCGAAAAGGACGAGACAAACCACGAATAAAGGGTGCAAGGCGGGACGTGTATTTTAATTACAGGATAGCCTGACCGAGAAATTCATATTTTTTCAGGCGGCAAAATGACCGTCAGCTTTGCTGCGCCTTGATATCCTTATATTAGAGTTTTATTGTATTTTTATAAGTGGAGTGCTGGCGGGAATGGGGTGACTTAATGGGATTGGATTATCACGCCGTCAACATTTCTGTACTTACAGTGTTCGTATGTGGTCATTTTTCTTGACCCCATATCTCTGTTTATAAATGTTATATCGTACCCGGCCGACTCAGCTTCCATCTTGAAGCTGTTGAGAAGCCTTGCAAAGAACTCATGTGTAAGACCGCTGCCGGCTTCGTCAAGGAACATGACCCCAAGGTTATATGTCCTGTTAGTCTTCAGCGCCCTCGCCTGCGAGTTAGGGAAGTAACCCATTTCCTTCGCAGCCTTTATGAGCCTTTCCTTGGTCGCCTCGCTTACGTCCTTATGACCGTTCAGCGCCTTGCTCACAGTTGCCACCGACACGCCGCAGCGAACTGATATATCTTTCAGAGAAACCATTTTACCGTTCGCCCCTTCTTATTAAGTTAACGTTTTCGATAGCGCCGTTGCGGCGTTCCTTCCGGTCTTTCCGCTACATAAAAATATACAGTATTCCGAAGATAATTGCAAGTGTTTTATGCTTTTTTTATGCGCTATGTAATAAATTATGGACAATTTCACAACTTTCACACTCGCTTTTTGTGCAGCTTGTATATTGAATTATGTAAAACGTTACCGATTTGTAATTCCAAAGTGCTTTCACGAATCGTTCACGAAACCACAACGAAATCTCCAATCAGATTTAGCCGCCTTTTCGAGCTGATGAAATCACATATGTTAAAAATCACTATAAATCTATAAAATGTAAATGTTTTCGTTGTGATTTCTTTAACATTATAGCAGATTTAAACCGATTTGTCAAGCCTTAAAACGTTTTCGATAAAAGTAGTGATATTTTACGATTATATATTAACATTTTATCCGAAAACGATTAAAGAACACCGCTCCTTCACACGGGAACGGTGTTCTTAAGTATAAATATATTAACCTTTATAAGAACATTTAGCAGGTGCTTAAACTACACTGTTATGATGATCTGGTGGGAGAACATGAGCACAATTAGAAAAAAGTTTACAATGTCTGCGCCAAGTACCGTAAATAGGGACTTTACGTTAGAAAAAAGTTCTTTATTTGATATTTTCATCATAATTATGTCAGCCGAAATATACACGATAATCAGTGTCAACATTACGAAAATCCCAACATTTTCTATGCCGGTATCTTCAAGTGCATAAAAGATATCAAGCTCCGGATGTATCATTCTTGCAAATATTGCCCCTGCCCCGACGAGAGTGAACTGTGTCAGCAGCGAGGAGAGCGAGATCTTCCACATTCCCTTGACATCGAGCAGGAACATCATTGCCGCCTTGATAAATACCGGGAAAAGGCAGTAGAAGATATACCTGCCCATTATTATAAAGCTCAGCCCCGAAACTGCGATAAGCTCCTTAAAAAAAACCGACATTTATTTATTGCTCCTTTGGCTTAGTATTATTTTCCGTCAAAGGCTCCTGCGGCCTTTCCTTTTCCTTTGGCTGTCGCTTTAAATGCTTCTTTTCAGCCTCAACAGGCATCTCGAACCAGAATACCGACCCCACGCCCTCGGTAGACGAAACACCGAAAGCGAAATCATGCTTTTTAAGTATCTCCTTGCAGATAGAGAGCCCGAGCCCTGTACCCACCACATCACGCTTATACTTTTCGCCCCTGTAATAGCGGTCGAACACCTTCGGCAGCAGCTCCTTGGATATGCCCTGCCCGTTATCAGTGACCTCGATGCGCACGCAGCCGTGCTTGTTCTTCTGCACAAGGCGTATCACCTTGTCCTCGCCTGTATAGTTTATGGCGTTGTTTATGAAATTATATATTACCTGGTCTATCTTCTCAGGGTCTGCGCAGACCACTCTGTCCTCATCGGGGATATACTGTATATCATAGCCCTCCTGCTCAACGAGCAGCTTGTATCTCGTCATGCAGTCTTCGAGCTTGTCTACTATATGGAACTCCTGCTTGTTGAGCTCCATATTGCCCGACTCCATACGGGATATGGCAAGCAGGTCATTTACAAGGTTTGAGAGCCTGTCCGACTCATCAATTATGACCTTCAGGTGCTCCTCACGCTTGACAGGGTTATCGCCAGATAAGTCTCTTATCATCTCAGCATATGCCTTGACCATTGTAAGAGGTGTTCTCAGGTCGTGAGATACGTTTGCGATAAGCTCTTTTCTGAGGTCAGTTACCTTCTTTATCTCGTCCTTTGCGTCTTCGAGCACATTTGAAAGCTCCTCGACCTCGTTATAGCCCTTGGCTGTAAAGCTAATATCATAATCGCCCGAGCCGAACTGTCTCGCAGTATTGGTAAGCTCAGTGATAGGCTTTGACAGCCGTCTTGATATGATGATAGTCACGATAAACGCCAGCTCAAAGAGTATTATCGAGATATAGAAAAGCTGCTCCCTGATTATCCTTGTTGTGGAATCAAGCGGCTCGATAGAGGCTTCGATTATCAGATAGCAGCCCTTGCCGGCACCCGATACCAGAACTATCTCCTTTACCTTGAAGTCAGAATTGCTTATGACCTCGCTGTAGGTGTCCTTGCCCGACTCCTCATACTTATTGATGAGCTCAAACTGCTTGGTGCCGTAGTTATCCTGCGCAAGCAGCGAAAAGCTGCCCATATTGTTGACGTTATACAGCTCGTTGCCCATATCGTCAACTATCTTTACGTTCATGCCGTTTTTGAAAGCCGTCTCATTTATCAGCGAATAGAAATCCTCGCTGCCGGCCTTTGAAGTGAGCTTCTGTGCCGCAAGCGTCATATCCCTCGTCTTGGCCGAGCGATAGTAGTTTTGCAAAAAGAAATACTGGAACACCCAGAGTATAGCAAGAATAAGTATGGTGAATATCATAAAATATATCCACACATAGTATTTCATGCCATGCTTTCTGGGCGTGCCGTTCACAGTCCTACTGCTCGATCTTTTCAAACTTATACCCCATTCCTCTCAGGGTCACTATAAGGTTGCGGTACTCACCAAGGCTGTTTCTGAGCATTTTGATATGAGTATCCACAGTTCTGTCATCGCCGTAGAAGTCAAAGCCCCATACTTCTTCAAGCAGCTTTTCTCTTGAAAGGGCGATGTTCATATTTCGCACCAGGAAGAAAAGCAGGTCGTATTCCTTCGGGGTCATCTGCACCTTCTGGCCGTCTATCTTCACCTCACGGGCTGTGAAGTTTATCTCCAGTCCCTTATATATGAGCACTTCCTCCTCGCTGATGCGTGAGGGCTTTGAGCGTGCGATGACTGCCTTTATCCTCGCCATGAGCTCCTTGGGCGAGAAGGGCTTTACCACATAGTCATCAACGCCTATCTCGAAGCCGAAAAGCTTGTCATACTCCTCACCTCTTGCCGAGAGCATGATAACAGGTGTCTTCTTGGTCTTTCTTATCTCCTTTACAGCCGAATAGCCGTCGAGCTTGGGCATCATGATATCCATAACTATAACGTCATAGTCGTGAGCCTTTGCAAGCTCTGCTGCCTCCATACCGTCAGCCGCCTCGACTACCTCATAGCCGCCCCACTCGGCGTATTCTCTGATAAGTGCCCTTATCTTCGGCTCATCATCGACAACTAATATCCTTGGCATATATATCTCCCCTTTTTTAGAAATAATAATATCAACAGTCTTATTATAGTATCTGAATGTGATATGTATATGAAAGCGGCCTGAAAATAGCAGTCATATTTTTCTATTTCAGGGCTTATCTCAGTATTCTTTTAGTCTTCTGATGTATGCAAAGGTCTTTTTTTCGCCCTTTTCTTTGAGCATGACGAGCAGCCTTTCAAGCAGCGCCGCCGTTTCAGGGTGCATACGGGAGGCCGTGTTGCCCTTTAAGAAATAATCAAGCGGTGCAGCGTCGGAATAATTCTCGCCAAGATATGTCTTGCTTGCCGCCATTCTGTCACAGAACATCTCCTTGACATAGCGCATCGGCATCTTGACAGGCTTTAGCTTTTTGGTCACGCTGTCATAGTCAGTCCAGTATTCAAAGTGGTGCTTGTTCCTGCCCTTGTGGTGCATCCACGCAAGAGAGTAGCCGTAGTCCTCCCTTTCGCCCTCGTTGGGTGAGCGTGTGCCCTGATAGTGCCTGACCCCGACAATGAACTCTGTCGGCGAATACTTAGACAGGTCATGGAACAGCCCCTGGAAGAATATACCTGCATACCAGCAGTTTTTTATCACCTGATGACGGTGGTGTGTTATCGTTTTAAAATGTCCTGCGATTTTATTCATTGCTTTCACCTCGGTTTGTATAATATCATTATATCACACAACCTTCGTATAAGTCAATAAAAAGACGGTTTTTTAGGGCATATTACAAGACCCCCTCCGGTTCAAGCCCGGAAAGGGTCTTGCGTTTTATGCCAAAGATACTATATCAAAGATACTTCACCCACGTTGTCTCCTCATCGCCGAACATAAGCTCCTCAAAGGGTCTTATCTCGCCGGTGTCGGCAAAGCCGAGCTTTTTATGCAGGCCGACAGATGCCTTATTATCTCTGTCAATATAGGCATACAAATACTCGCCGCCGTTTGCCTTGCGTCTGATAAGCCCCATGCCCTTGCGCAGCAGCTGTGATGCTATGCCTCTCCTTCTGAAGTCCTCAGCCACGCACAGATCGCCGAGATACCAGTTTTTCTTGTCACTGCCGCTTTGCAGGAAGTTCACCGAGCCGACCACACGCCCGTCGCAGAATGCCGTGACAGTAATATCGTCAGCTATGTCCATCCACTGCTTGCAGCTGCAATGCTTGTCAAACCACAGATGCCACGCCCTGCTCTCATTAAGCCGGTTTTTCAGCTTATATATAGGCAACACCGCACAACCACCGGCGGATACCTTTGCACGCCATCCACTTGCAAATTTTCCGTCATATTACCCAAATTTACCTTGAAATACGTTAGTATTCCTGCGGTAAATTTAGCCAATCTGACGGAAAATATGACTGCGTGTCTGACGTACAATGGCCCAGCGGTGTTGCCTATACCAAGGCGGATATGGTCGGGCTTTTTATTATGCTTATCATACACCTCGTAGTAAATGTCGGTTATCGTGTCGGCGCAGTAGACCTTTGTCGGGCTGCCGTAGTTGGTGATATCGAGCCCTATCTCGCTAAAGCCGTATTTCTCGTAGTAGCCCACAAGGTCGGTATGAAGATATGCCGTGTCATAGCCCATATCCCCGAGCATCTCACGGGCGTGCATAAGAGCAGTTTCGCCGAAGTGCCTTGTGCTGCGAAAATACGGATCAACAAACAGCGTCGTTATAAACGGCGTAAGCGACGTGTGAACAGTCAGTCCGTCCTGCACATCGAGCTGGTAAAAGCCTGCGATACTCAGCTGCGGCTCGTCCTTGCGGCGCTCATACATCAGCCATGTCTGCGGAAAGCGCTCTGCTGTAACGCTTTTATCCGCAGTCTTGGCAAAGCTCTCATACACCTTTGCCCAGTTGTTTTTGCAATAGTCCTTTACCTTTTCACAAAGGTCAGTGTTGTTTTTTACAGATAATATTTTCATAGTTTTTTCTCCTTAATGCGGCCGAAATAATAATAAAAAAGTGCCCCCGATATGGGCACGTGCCACACAGAAGTTTTTGAGCTAACTAACAACTAAAACAGACAAATAACAGCAGATCAAAACACCTCGATGGAATCTTCATCGGGGTGCTTTTTATACTGTCATATATTGTCGAAACTACAAAAAGGCTCATATGTAATAATTATTTTAATTCTCCTGTATAATATAACTCGGGTTCATCATTAATAATAACAGACAGGCAGATCGTTTATCAGATTCCCTGTCTGTTTTTCTGTAAAAGGCGTTTGTATGACTTTTAACTTTTACTCATACTCCACTTCAAATACCTCGTCCTGTTCCGTCACCTTGTAGTTATACTCCTTATCATCTACTATAAAGCTACCCTTTGCCTCGCCGTCCTGTAAATCATCAGTAATGTCGATTTTCATTTTACCCGCCGAACCTATCAGCAGATACACCCTGCCATTTTGGCTTTCTGCTGAAAGCACAGGCTCTGAGAAAATGCTGATAGCTATATCATTGGCATTGCCGTCTGTATCTATAAGCACCCCGGCGTAGATATCATCATTTATAATTACAGTCTTTCCGTCAGAGGAGATCTCAAAGCTGTCTGCGGGTCTGCCGTTTATCTCGACTTTGGTTATACTCTTATCATCGGAAAATGCCTTATGGACACGCTCGACTATGCCCTCTCCGGTAACTGCATAGCCTATTATGTCGGCAGAAAAGAACAGCACAAATACTGCCGCCATTATCGCCGCTGCCCTGACCCAAACGCTTTTGGCAGCTGCCTTTTTAGCAGGTATATCCATAAGTCTGCTATGCAGGCTGTCCGGGACGTTTATATCATCATATGCTTCTTTAAATCTGTTATTCACTTTGGCACCTCCCCGAGCTTTTTTCTGAGTATTTCCCTTGCACGGTAAAGCTGTGTCTGAACAGTAGTCTCTTTTATTTTAATCACACGGCTTATCTCGCCTATTTGCATATCCTCATAGTAATAAAGATATACCACCGATCTGTACTTTACCGGCAGCTCACGCACGGCCGACAGCACCTCGGCACTGCGCTTGCTCTCTGCCTTGCCGCCATTATATAGCTTATCAAGCAGCTCATCATTATCGCTTTGGATCACTTTAGTTTTCCACGCCGATCTTGTGTGATTTATGCTGATATTCACAGCCATTCGTATAAGCAGAAATTTTGCCTGCTCTACATTCGGCGGCTGCTTGATCTTATTGTAAAACCGCAGAAATACCTCCTGCGTTATATCCTCTGCATCATGGTAGCTTTTGCAATAATTCACCGCTATATGAAAAACTGTTTTCTCATATAGCCTGACACAGTTTTCAAAATATTCCTTATCCATTTTCCGTTAGCTTTCCGTCATTTATTTTTATAATTCTGCCGCACTGCCCTGCAATAGAGCTGTCGTGGGTTATTATGATCACAGTCTGCCCGTATTCCCTTCTTACTCTTGCAAGCAGCTCCATTACCTCTTTGCCCGAGGCCTCATCAAGGTTTCCCGTAGGCTCATCACAAAGCAGTACGGAAGGCTTGTTTGCAAGCGCCCTTGCGATTGCCACACGCTGCTGTTGACCGCCTGAAAGCTGGCTTGGGTAATGAATGAGCCTTTCACTTATGCCGAGGGTCTCGCAAATGTGGCGGATATACTCCTTATCGACATTTCTGTTAAGACCTGCGGGCAGTATAATATTATTCCACGCAGTCAGCTCGGGAACAAGCCCGAAGAACTGAAAAACAAACCCTATTTTTTTGAGCCTGAACCTTGCAAGCTTATGCTCACTGTAATCAAATATATTCTCACCCTCATATCGTACCACACCCGAGCTTGGCTTGTCAAGGCCGCCCAACAGGTGTAAAAGTGTTGATTTGCCTGCTCCGCTTGTGCCGACAATGGCTGTCATCTCGCCCTTATCTATCGAAAGGCAGGCATTGTCAAGCGCTTTTACCTCACCCTCGCCCTTGCCGTAGTATTTGCAAAGGTCCTTAGCTTCTATCAGCATTTGCTCACTCCCTTTTCAGCTCATCTGTTATTTTCAGCTTCTTTTGTGTAAGTATCGGTATGACCGAGGCTATGCCTATAATAACTGCAAAAAACAGTATCACAAGAAATATGTCCTTTCGGTAAGCTTTGTTTAACATATCGAATCTGAGCAGTCCGTTATACAGAAAAATATCTGTCCGACTGGCAGCCGTTTCTTCCGTTACACTGCCTACGCCGCCTTCAAATTTAATACTTTGTGCATATGCCGAAAGCCTGTGAAAAGCATATATCGGCAGTAAAGATATTATAGCACCCAAAAGCACCAACAGCTCATTTTGCGCAAGTGAGATCAGTGCAAGCTGCCCCTTTGTAAAGCCTATAGCCCTCATAGCGGCAATGTTTTTCCGCTGCTGCCGCAGCCTGCTGTACAGCGCTAATATTATTCCTGTCAGCGTCAGCATGATAAGCATACCTTCAAGCCGCAGGAAGATATTTTTCATACCGTTCCTTTCACGCTCATATCGTTCAAGCAGCTCGCTTTTTGAAGCGCTTTTTATACCCTTGCACTGCCCGAGCATATTGTACCACTCCTTATCAACTGCCCTGATATTTGCACCGTCTTTAAGCGAAACGCTTACATCTGTCAGGTTTTCATCTGGCAGGCCCCAAGCCTTAAAGCATTCGGGTGTGACAAAAATATTCACTCTGCCGTTTTGGTGATAAAAGTCCGCTTTGCTGTCGGTTTTATTGCAGCTATGCCGCCTATTTTTACCTTTATATCCTGCCGCCTGCCCATACAGTATGCAGTCATCGGGACGTTTGCACCGTCCTCTGTCACGGTGTCTTTGTAGGCAAGGGTGCCGTATTTTTCATAGTCCTCGGCAGTCAGAGAATTTGCATCAAGCTCATCTGCGGCACTGTTTATCATAATGCTTGAAAGCGTTATCTCATCGCCTGTGTGAAGGACAGCCGAGATGTCCTTGTAGCTTGTTTCGCTTACAGCAATTATACATTCCCTGCCTGCGGATATCTCAGCCTCATTGATGCTGCCCTCTTTAAGCTCAAGCGCAGAAAACCCGTTCTCATCAAGTGCCACAAAGGGCGCAGAGAAAGCATTTTCGTCCGATTGATAGCCTGCCTTTTCCCATACTGCAAGCCTTGCCTTGCCCTCCGCTTCATCAAATGAAAGCACACCGTCATCATTGTCCTTTACCGTCTCGGGAGTAAGCCTTTTATCCTTAAGGATATAGGGCAGGTTTTCATATTCGCCGTTTAATATTATCATTCCCGAGCTGCAGACTATGCAGGAGCTTGCGTCTTTTATATCCTCCGCACAGTTTTCTTTAAAGCCTTCAAAAAGATAGGGCGAAATGCCGTAGTCGTGGTGGTTTTCTGTATTTGGTTCTATAATGCAACCCTCCTGCTTTGAAGCGGAAAGGTCGGCATTTTTCATACCGCTTTCTTCAAGGAGAAATCTAGTCTCGCTTGATTCAAATCTTCCTATCTCGCTGACAAATAATGTGCCGAAGCTCATACTTGCCATACCGATGATGATAAGCAATGTGACAGAAAATGTTGTGTAAGATATATTACTGAAAACTATAAAAAGCGAGCCACGCATCTTGCATCTACGGTGCTTTTTAAGGCGTTTCCCGATTTTTGATGACTTGCCCGTAATAAGCGTAAGAGCCGTCATTTTCTTATACCTGCATACATAGAGCAGCGAAACCGCAAGAACCGATACAGATATTATTATAACTGTTGTGACCCAAGGGGCATATGTAACTTCCTTTATCAGCTTATCTGCATTAAGAGCATTTTGAACAGAGGTAAGCTTTACAGTCAAAAGAAAAATATACCTTGCAAGCAAAAGTCCGACAGGAAGTGTTATTGCAGTGATCACAATCACCTCACCCACAAGCTGTAACAGTCGGGCAGAGCTTGACATTCCAAGACTAAGAATAATGCCGCTGTTTCTCATTCTGTCATCAAAGGTGTTTTTCATCATCTGATAAAGCGATATTACTGTAACAACGCCTATCAGCATGGCAAACAGCGGTATAATGTATGAGAATATATCCTTACGCGCACTGCCGGAAGATATCTCCTCATCGGTCTGTTCAAGGCTTTTTACCTCGCCAAAGTCCTCAGTGCCTAAAATATACGAATAGGAAAAGCCCCTACCGTTTGTCATATCCACAAGGCTCTCATCTGCGCCAAGGGACAGGATATCCATATACATCTGCTCTGTGTTTCCTTTATCCGCCTGAACAAAAACAGTATACAGCCCGCTGCCCTCGGAAAAATAGCTGCTGTCAAGAATTATCATAGGCAGCTCATATCCCTCCTCTACAGATGAGGGGTATCGGGTAAAGCCGCCATAGGCTGTTTCATTTTTTATCTCAAACACACCGGTAAGTGTAAGAGATCTTTCCTCGCCGCCTATATTTAAAATGACGGTCTGCCCGGGGTAAGGCGATATACCGCAGGCTTTGGCAAGTGTCAGGTCAAGGGCGATCTCATCGGCACTTTCAGGCGCTGTTCCCCGAAGCATTGACATATGAAATATCTCCTGCGAGTGCTTGTCACGAAAAGCCATAGCAGGAACGCTATTGCCGCCAAGTGTCACATAGGTACGTTTATACATTCCGCTGTCGGTAACGCTTTTGAGAGCAGTTACTTTTTCTGCGATCGTATAATCACAGTCAAACGCAATTACATCATAATCCCCGGACAGAGTGAGCTGGTTTTCAAGCTCCTGCATTTTGGAGCTTCTGACAAAAAGCAGAGTCAGCGCAAGAGCAACTATTCCCGACAGCAGTATTGCAAGCATGATTGCAAGTTTTGCAGGGTGCTTTCTGTAGTAACAAAGTGAAAGCTTAAGCAGCATTTTCATTCCCCCTTTTAAGTAAAACAAGTGACGGGGGCAAAATATCACATAATGATTGTAAATGCTTTGTTAAGTACACGAAATATTTACTCAAATATAATATACAGCAATCTGCCAAAATTCATATCCACAATTTTGTCTATATAAACAAATGTTCGATAAACGTATTGACAATCCCTTTTGCCCGTGCTATACTAAAATATACAATCAGAACGTACGTTTGATTTTCAAAACATATCCATTAAGAAAGAAGGACTGATACCCGCAATATATCATTTCAATGTCAAAATGGTCACTCGCTCAAAAGGCGGCTGCTGCGTAGCGAGTGCCGCATATATCGCAGGCGAGAAGATCAAAAATGAGAGTGACGGTCAAATCCACGATTACCGCAACAAGCATGAGGTGGTGCATAAGGAGATTATGCTTCCCATAAATGCGCCGCCTGAATTTCGAGAACGAGCCAAACTATAGAACGCTGCCGAAGCAGCCGAAAAGCGCAAGAACAGCCAAACTGCTCGGAGTATTAACGCTGCTTTGCCGAAGGAGCTGTCAAGAGAAGATCAAATTAATCTGGTCAGACAGTTCTGCGAGCAGTGCTTTGTGTCACAAGGAATGTGCTGCGATTTCGCTATCCATGACAAAGGCGACGGAAACCCTCACGTTCACATTCTGCTCGCTACCCGAAAGTTGAACAAGTCGGGCTTCACGCAAAAGGAACGTGCCTGGAATGACAAGAAGCTTCTAATTGAATGGCGGGAACGCTGGGCGGATTGGTGCAATCACAAGCTGTATTTCGTTTCGGACGCTCGGGTCGATCACCGAAGCTACAAAGAGCAGGGAGTTGACAAGCTACCGCAGATCCATTTGGGCGTAGAGGTCTGTGCAGTTGAGCGAAAGGGCTTTAAGACTGATAAAGGCAACCGCAACAGAAGGATAAGGCAGCACAATCTTGAAACGGAGATAGCTGCGCTTGAAAAGCAAATGCAGACAATGCGCTCGGAACATCGGCAGGATATGATAGACTACCTTGAAGCAAATATAGGCTGCAAGGTGTCGGACGCTTTCGTCATTCATGATGAGCAGGACACTTTGGAACAGTATGAGACATTTCTGCAAAGCCGAGGTGTGCCCTGTGAGTTTATGTTCTACAATGAGGACAAATGCGAATTGTTCATACCGAAGGCTGAAAAGGATAGAGCTCTTGCCTTGCTGACAAGCTACAAGAAAATGCATTCTGAAAAGGACTTTGGAACAGCAAAGACAGCTAACACCAAGCCGAAGCGATGAGCCCTACAACAACAGAGCCGTATGGCTCGCTTTGGGGAGTCCAGAGGGGTCTCCCTCTGGCGCACTTACAAACCCTCCGTGGTTTGTATAAGTGCGCCCTCCGGGGGTGGTGAGCTTAAAACGGGTACACATATTGTGAAGAAAGCGAGCTGCCCAAAATCAAACCTTCGCGTATGCGAATAGATGCGTATGCATCGGGCGCAGAATTGCGCCTCACGGAAAGGAGAATGCTATTGAGCAATAAGAAACTGACAACAGAAGAAAAGATCGAGAAATCGAAGCTGATGACCGAAGAAATCAGTAAAATTGAAAAGCGCCTTAAAGAGAGGCGTGATGCTCAAAAGAAGCTCGATGCAGAAATCGCAGACGAGCTGGAGAAAGCCGAAATGGTGACTAATCAGGCAGTCGGTAAGATGTTCAGAAACAGAATGAAAGACGATCTGCCGCTTGAAAAGTATGGAGAGATCATTGAGTTTATGCTTCTGCACGAGGACTGCATAGAATTCATAGCCGAGGTGACGGAAAAGTATCGGCAGGAACAAGAAAAGTCAAAATCGGCTTAAATAGATTTGTGAAAAGGCAAGGTGAGTCCAATGTAAAACTACTCGCTGCCCGATGAGCCGTTCGCCTATTAGGGCAAGTCGGGCAGCTTTCGGTATTTAGCAACATCATCAAAGTGCATACTGCCGCAGTGCCAGGCGGCAGGAGCTGTCGGACTGGTTTCGCCAACCGTTTTGACAGCCGTCATACCTCCTTTCGTGAAAGCGAAGGGAGAAAAATATTTGAGCAGAATCATAGAAAAAGACGAACTAAAGAAAGAGCGCTATAAGCTTAATTCGGTGACAGAATACAAATTCGGCAAGTCAACATATATTGTCAAAACGTACTTTGACCTCGATTGTGAGGAGTCGCTTGAAGATGTAGTTCAGCGCTTGATAACAAAAGAAGTGGAAAAGGCTATGTCGGCTTGATTGCCTAATGGCCGCATAGTCTCCGACAAAGGGCGGATCATTTACACAAAATCGGCTTTAAAGCGATAAAGTGTTCACAAGTTTGTGGTATACTGTAAATGATCCGCTGTATTTGTCGGAAAGAGAGGGTTTTATGACAGACAAAATTACAGCACTGTATTGCCGCCTTAGCAATGACGATGATTTGCAGGGCGAGAGCAACAGCATAACAAATCAGAAGACAATACTTTTGAAGTATGCGCAGGATAACGGTTTCAGAAATACGCAGTTCTATATCGACGACGGGTATAGCGGCACGAATTTCGACAGACCCGATTTTCAGCGAATGATAGCCGATATGGAAAACGGCAGGATAAGCACGATCATAACCAAAGACCTTTCAAGGCTCGGGAGAGAGTATCTGAAAACCGGCGAATATATTGAAATGATATTCCCCGACTATGATGTTCGCTACATAGCTATCAATGATAATGTGGATACGCTGAAATCGGAAAATGAGTTCATGGCGTTCAAAAACATTTTTAATGATTGGTTCGCTCGTGACACCTCAAAGAAGATAAAGGCCGTATTTAAGGCAAAGGGAATGTCGGGCAAACCGCTTTCGACCATTCCTCCGTATGGCTACAAAAAGAGCGAGCAGGACAAAAACGCTTGGGAGCCTGATGAGGAGACCGCACCTATTGTCAGGAAAATATATCAGTTGTGTATCGAGGGCTATGGCCCGACACAGATCGCAAAGAAACTGTCGGCTGATAAGATTTTGAAACCGACTGCCTACAATGAATTTAAAGCAAACGGCAAGGTCATCTGCGACAAGCCTTATCGCTGGGCGCAGAAAACGGTGGTCGGCATCTTGGAAAAGTACGAATATCTTGGGCATACGGTGAATTTCAAAACGCACAAAAAATCCTACAAGTGTAAGAAAACAGTAAAAAATCCACAAGAGGAATGGGTGATCTTTGAAAACACTCACGAGCCGATAATCAGCAAGCAAGACTTTGAGCTGGTACAGGAGCTAAGGAAGAACAAACGCAGGATACAGCGTTCAAACGAGGTCAATCCGTTTTCGGGGGTAGTCTATTGTGCCGACTGCGGCAAGCCGATGTATCTTTGCAGGGCAAGGACGCTGTCCGACATACAGGAGCATTTGAAATGCAGCACCTATGCCAGCGACCATACGGAATGCACTGCACATTTTATACGAACCTGCATTCTCAAAGAGATCGTTCTTTCTGAAATGAACAAGGTCCTCGACATGATAAACAAGGACGATGACAGCTTTGTTCAGACAACAATGGAGAGCAAGGCCGCCGACCATTTGAAGGAGGTCAAACAGGCAAAGAAAATGCTCGGCAGATCCGAAAAGCGGATAGCCGAGCTTGACAAGCTGTTCACAAGGCTTTACGAGGACAATGTTTCGGGCAAGATCTCTGACGAGCGTTTTGAGATGATGTCAAAAAATTACGAGGACGAGCAAAAGCAGCTTAAAGCAAAGGTCGGTGAGCTGACCGCCTTCATCGAGGACAAGGAGCAGAAGGCATCCGACATCACAGCTTTTATTGAGCTTGCCAAAAGGATAAAGCACGTTGACAAGCTGACACCCGACATTATGCACGAGCTTGTGGAGTTTATCACTGTTCACGCACCCGACAAGTCAAGCGGTCACAGGAGGCAGGAAATCGAGATAGTATTCAGATTCAAGGTAGTCAGAACGAGCCTTGTGCTTGACAGACAGGATTACGACAAAAGGAAAAAGGCTGCGTAGCGTAGGGCTGCGCAGCCGATATTAAAATAAGTTTACTTCTTTATGGCACGTTCCGTTAACGAGAACACTTTATATTACCTGTATATCAAATCATTGCGCTTGAGCGCATCAGGACGCATTATGTGAATGACAGACACTCTCGTTTCGGTATTCTAAAGTTTTCATATCATTCACCCGCCTCTCAATTGATGTAGTTATTTTAAGGCAACACCGCAAGACCCCTGTGCATCAGTATGCGCAACCTCAACTGGCGTTGAGGCACAGATTTTCGTCAGATTGCCTAAATTCGACACAGGCTTGCTGACGCAAGTCAAGGAGAATTGGGGTAATATGACGGAAAGCTGGCAAGCAGATGATGTGCAGAGGCGTTAGCCGCGAGTCGTGCGGTGTTGCCTTAACATAAATCTCTGCATTTGTCAATAACTATTACGAATAATCATGAGATATTCTTTGCCTTGCCGACAGAAACGCAGTTATCAAGTATCGCTCGAAGGTCTGTGCCCTCTTTTGCCGCCCAGTTGCGCACGCCCTCGACTGTGAAGTTTATCCTCTTGTCGTCAAGACGTGTCTCTATGTAGTGGTCGTGGTAGAAATCATCTGTCGAGACTGTTCTGTCACGGAGTATGCCGCCGCAATCCGCAAGGCTGCACGAGGGGAAGTTTACGTTCCATATCTCCCACAGGTCAAGCGGCTTATCTATAAGCTCTGCTATCAGCTCATCAAGATATCTGTCAGTCACCTCATGGATATCCTCAGCGCCCTCGGAGAATGCAATAGTATGCACACGCTGAAAGGCCGCCTCGAACGCCGCACCTGCCGTTGCAGAATACTGTATATCCGATGCAAGGTTATAGCCGTAGTTGATGCCCGAGAACACATGGTCAGGCTTTCCGGGGACGATGTTCAAAACACCTATGCGCACGCAGTCAGCAGGAGTTCCCTCGCAGGCGAAAGCGTGTACGCCCTCGACAGGGAAATCCACCTCCCATGCATCAAAGCTGTGCCTAAGCGATATACTGTGAGAAGCCGCACTCCTCTGCCCGTCAGGTGCTACTACCCAGACCTCGCCGTATTTCTTTGCAGCTCTCGCAAGCCTTATGATGCCGTCTGCAAATATGCCGTCATCATTCGTAATAAGTATTTTTCTCATAGATCTCCTCAAATATCATTTGTGATACTTGCTCCCTGCCGTGATAGAAAACGCCCTGTAGACCTGCTCCAGCAGCATTATGCGTGCAAGCTGGTGAGGGAAGGTCATCTCAGACATAGACAGTCTCATATCAGCTTTCTTTTTAACGCTCTCGTCGATACCGAACGACGAGCCGATTATAAAATTGAGCGTGCTCGCAGACAGCGAGAGCTCCTCTATCTTCCTTGACAGCTTTACACTTGAAAGCTGGCCGCCCTCTATGCACATGGCGATGTTCTTTGCGTCCTTGCCCTCGGTGTATTTGGCCATTGCTTTGGCTTCATTGGCAAGTGCTGCGTCTATCTCCTTCTGCGAGGGGTTATCAGACAGCCTGCTCTCAGGCAGTTCTATAACAGTCAGCTTGCAGAAAGCCCCCAGCCGCTTTGAGTATTCCTCCTGTGCCTGCTTAAGATAGTTCTCTTTTAGCTTGCCGACCGTGATGATATTTACCTTTATCAGAATACCACCGCCAGTCCGCTGAAATCCTTTGTAGCGACTTCAAGAAGGTAATCCCTGTTTCTTCTGAAACGCCCAAGGCTTGAAAGCACGGTGCTCTCAGCCTTTGCAGGGGTGTTGTTATGCTCGCTCAGATGCCCGAGGCACACCCTCGTAGTACCGCTTGCGATAAGCTCATTTATAAATGCGCCGCTGTCGTTGTTTGAAAGATGCCCGTGGTCTGAGAGTATACGCTGTTTGAGGTTATACTCGTAATAGCCGTTTATAAGCATCTGCCTGTCGTAATTTGATTCGATAAGCGCCATATCACAGCCTGACACAGCCGCCCTGACATTATCCGTCACGACGCCGAGGTCGGTACACACGGCCGCCTTTTTATTATCCTTAGTCACAAAGGTATAGCCACAGCTTGCCGGGGTGTCGTGCCATGTCTCGAATGCGGTTATCTCCAGGTCAGCGCAGCTTATCGTCTGGCCGTTTTGTATCTCCACAAGGGGGCAGGCAGCGTTTATCTTATCCTTATCGCAGAGTATATCAAGGTTGGTCTTCTGTGCGATGATAGCAACCGGGTGCTTTTTGGTGAGCACCTTAAGGCCGCTTATATGGTCTGAGTGGGTATGTGTAACGCACACAGCCTTTACCGCATCAAGAGGTATACCGTGCTGCGAGAGGGCATCGACAGCCTTTTTACAGCTGACACCGCAGTCTATGAGCACGCCGCTTTTATCATCGCCTATATATGTGCAGTTACCGCTGCTTGATGAATATAGTGGGTAAACCGTTGCCATATTTATCTCCTTCTTTGATCTTTGCAACACCGCACCAAGACCGCCTGACAGCTTTGCGGTATCGCCTTAGAAACTTTCACAGAAGATTATATCATATTTTTTTACATAAGTCAACAAAAACACCCTCCGCAAAACACGGAGAGTGTAAACTTTTTTATCCTTTTATCAGCTGCTGAGCTTAGCAGCGCCCTTGTCCTCAGTATAAACACGTCTGATATCAGCGCCGAGGCCACGGAGCTTTTCGTCGATGTTCTCATAGCCACGCTCGATATAGAAGATATTGTCTATCTCAGTTGTGCCCTGTGCAGCAAGGCCGGCTATCACCATAGCAGCGCCTGCTCTGAGGTCGGTAGCGATAACGGGAGCACCCTTAAGGCCGCCCACGCCCTGTATAACTGCCACCTTGCCATCAACGGATATATCAGCGCCCATTTTTCTGAGCTCGCCCACATATCTGAAACGGTTGTCGAAAATATCATCAGTCACGATGCTCGTACCCTCTGCAAGTGTGAGCAGAGTGGAGAACTGCGGCTGCATATCTGTCGGGAAGCCCGGGTGCGGCTGAGTCTTGAGCGATGTCTTTACCATAGGGCCGTCAACGCTTACTCTTACGCTCTCATCAAACTCCTCAACAGTCACGCCGACTTTTCTGAGCTTGGCTGTGATAGATTCAAGATGCTTGGGTATTACATTCTTGATAAGTACATTGCCCCTTGTAGCGGCAGCAGCTACCATATATGTGCCTGCCTCTATCTGGTCGGGGATAGTTGCATAAGTAACGCCGTGAAGGTGATCTACACCTCTAATCTTTATAACGTCTGTACCTGCGCCTCTGATATCTGCGCCCATAGAGTTAAGGAAGTTCGCAAGGTCAACTATGTGCGGCTCCTTAGCGCAGTTCTCGATTATTGTAAGACCCTCAGCCTTTACTGCTGCGCATATAGCGTTTATAGTAGCGCCGACTGTTATAAAGTCAAAGTATATCTGCGAGCCGATAAGTCTCTTTGCTGTTACATGGTTCGCACCGTTTATTATCTCATCTGTAGCGCCGAGCGAGCGGAATGCCTTAAGGTGCTGATCTATCGGCCTGTCGCCAAGGTCACAGCCGCCGGGCATCGGAACGTATGCTTCATGGAACCTGCCAAGCAGAGTGCCAAGGAAGTAGCTCGAAGCTCTCATAGTTATCGCAAGCTCATAGGGAACTACAGGCTCACGGATATTTCTTGTATCGAATCTTATTGTATTTCTGTTGATTATCTTTATGTCTGCGCCCATTTCCTTAAGGATCTTGACGCATTTGGTTATATCGCTTATCTCGGGAACGTTTTCAAGAATACAAGGCTCATCACAAAGTATAGTAGCTGCAACAAGTGCAACGGCTGCATTCTTGGCACCGCTTATAGAGACCTCTCCTTCAAGCGGCTTTCCGCCCCTTATAATAAATTTTTCCACTTGATCCACAACCCCTTGATCCACGGAAATCGTTAACATTACTTTCCGTTATTATACCACAGCTGCGCTTTATTTAAAAGCCCTGGCGCATAAATTCCGCTAATTGCCTAAAAATTTCCACGTCAAAATAAAAATTAAGTATAATATTTACCCTTCATGTTTACAGAATTTACACACTTTCCATATGTCTCATATCTTTTCCTGCCATTGCTCTACCAAAGGGACAGCCAAAACTCGCCGCATCTGCCCCCATGCAGCCTGTGGATTTACCGCAGGAAAGATGAAAACAAAAAATTATGTAAAATTTAGTACACTAATATTTTACCACACTCTTCAAGAAAAATCAATAGTAAATTCTCCAAAAATCGCCTTTTTTCAGACTTTTTTTCACGTTTATTACGGAAGAAAAACAGACAGTTTACAGAATAAAATCGTTTTGTAACCGATTATAGCACCGTTTGTAACCTTTTGTAACATTTGTCTTGTCCAAAAAAATCCCCGGCTTTTCAACTTGTAAATTATAATAAGGTTTGTTAATCTCAGAAACTAATATATTGGCACATCTTAGGCTTGTTCTTTTTTCAAAAACGGCTTCATAGACATAGTAAAAAGCCATGAAAGGAGCAAAAAAGATGCTTGATATACTTAAAATGGAGCTTGACCCTGCCCAAAGCGTGGCAGGCAGCGAGACACAGGGGCTAACCTCGGGTGAGGCAAGGCAGCGGCTGCTCAGTGACGGAGCGAACACCCTTGACCCCGGAAAGCGCAAGGGGCCGCTAAAGATATTTGCCAACCAGTTCCACGATGTCATGGTGATGATACTGCTGTTTGCAATGGCGGTGACTGTGGCTGCGGGGCAGATAAGCGACGCTGTGCCTATACTTATTATAATAGTCGTAAACGCCTGCTTAGGCTTTTTTCAGGAATACAGGTGCGAGAAGACGCTTGAAAAGCTCGAAGCCATGACCGCCCCCACAGCCAGGGTATACCGTGACGGAGAGCTTATGAGTATCCCCTCCTCCGAGGTGGTGTGCGGTGATGTGATAAGTGTCAGCGCCGGCGACACTATCCCATGCGACGGATATCTGCTAAAGTGCTCAGCTCTTGAATGCGACGAGAGCTCGCTCAGCGGCGAGAGCCTGCCTGCACGCAAAAAGGTCAGAACCAGCGAGACTGACTATTCCTCGATAAACCTTGACTATATGCTCTACATGGGCACGACAGCCGTCAAGGGCAGCGGACTGATGAAAGCCTGCCACACCGGGAAAGACACACAGATAGGCCAGATATCCGGCATGATAAGCAATGCAGACGAGCAGCTTACACCCTTACAGAAAAAGCTCGGCGAGCTTGGCAAGATGCTCGCACTTATATGTGTCGGCATATGCATACTCACCTTTATCGCAGGCATACTCCGTGGCGAGGGGATAACCGATATGCTGATGACATCTATCACGATTGCCGTTGCTGCAATCCCAGAGGGGCTGCCTGCGGCTGTGACTGTTGCGCTGTCGCTGTCAGTGAGGAGAATGCTCAAAAAGCAGGCGCTCGTTCACAGGCTGCACAGTGTCGAAACGCTTGGCTGCGCTGATGTCATCTGCACTGACAAAACAGGCACTGTGACACAGAATAAAATGACCGTGACTGACCTTTTCGTCTACTCTGAAGCCCCATGCAGCTACACTCTTTCTGACGGAAAATACACATCAGACAAGCCGGGCAGCGAGAGGGCTTTCAGGCTGATAAACCAGTGCTGCGCCTTATGCAGCGATGCTGTGATAAAGCGCACAAGAGCCACCCCCTCAGAAAGAAACCGTGGCAAGACATCACTCACCTGCACAGGCGACCCGACTGAAGCTGCCCTTGCAATGGCGGCATACACAAACTCCGTCACAGCCGAAACTTTGGGCGCAGAGCGAATATCAGAGCAGCCGTTTGACAGCGAGAAAAAGACCATGAGCGTGACCGTCAGATCCAAAGACGGAAATGAAGTGGCATTCACAAAGGGCGCACCGGCGGCTGTGCTCTCAGGCTGCACGCTGCGGCTTGACGGCGATGGCGAATTTGCCATGAGCGCCAATGAAAAGACGCTCATAAACAAGGTCTGCGAGAGGTATGCTGAAAACGGCCTGCGTGTGCTGGCGCTTTGCTGTGACTTCGGGCAGGGGGCGGTGTTCTTGGGACTTGCTGCGATGAAAGACCCTCTGCGTGATGAAGCAAGGGGCGCTGTGACAAGCTGCCGCCGTGCGGGGATAAGAACAGTTATGATCACAGGCGACCACATACTCACCGCCAGAGCTATAGCCAAGCAGGCCGGCATCTTTCGTGAGGGCGACAGAGCGCTCACAGGCTCGGAGCTTGACCGACTGACAGACGAGCAGCTTTGCGACATCATAGACCAGGTGAGCGTTTACGCACGAGTGACCCCTGCGCACAAGCTGCGAATAGTCAGGCTGCTGCGAAAGTGCGGCCACATATGCGCCATGACAGGCGACGGAGTAAATGATGCCCCTGCGATAAAGGAAGCCGACATCGGTGTATCAATGGGCATAACAGGAACTGATGTCACCAAACAGGCAGCGGATGTGATACTGCTCGATGACAACTTTGCAACGCTTGAGGGAGCTGTGCGTGAGGGCAGGGCTATCTACTCAAACATCAGGAAGTTCGTGAGGTTTCTGCTCGGTTGCAACATAGGCGAGGTGCTCACAACACTCGGGGCTATACTAATAGGTATGCCGGCGATACTCACCCCCTCTCAGATACTTCTTGTAAACCTCGTGACAGACGGCCTGCCGGCAGTAGCGCTCGGTTTAGAGCCGCCCGAGCCGGAGGTGATGCACAAGCCGCCAAGAAAGGACAGCGACAGCTTTTTCGAGGGAGGGCTGCTTTTCTCGGTGTTCATAAGGGGCATACTAATTGCGCTTTCAACGCTTGCAGCGTTCGGGCTGCTGCTGAGGATAGGCGCTCCCCTCGCCTGCGCAAGAACAGGAGCTCTTATCACTCTTTCGGTAAATCAGCTCATTCACGTTTTTGAATGCAAGAGCGAGACAAAGCCGCTTTGCCGCACCGGAATACTAAACAACCCCACGCTCATCATCTCGGTGCTGATATCTCTTGCAGCGCTTATGGCTGCTGTGTTCCTGCCGGCGCTTTCGGGCGTTTTCTCAGAGGGCAGAATGACTTTAAGCTACACTCTGATATCTGTCACATTCGCCGCACTTGTACCTTTTTGCGTACAATTATTCAAGGCGCTCACCGCAAAACGCCGTCTGTAACCTTATTACAGTACAGTTAAGATGAGTTTACAGTTTTAGTAAAACCATTGACATACGGTTAAGTATGTGGTATTATTTTGGCAAAGGAAGGCAGACGTGCCCCTTTGACATATAAGCCGTGACAGAGAGAAATACCGTTCACGGCTCCGTTCCCCCTCTTAGTGTACAAGACCATTACAAACAACTGATGACGCAAAAGATCGCCGCCTGGGAAACGGGCGGCAATTTTTTGTAACTGTCCAAAATTTTGCATTGACAGCTTTGGCAACTCGTGTTATAATAGCCTCAGAAAAAGCAGACAGGAGGTGCTGTTATGAGCGATGATGATAAGATGTTTTTGGAGTTTATGGACTATCTGGCTTTTGAGGAGTATCAGAAAGAGCAGGAAAAGCAAAACGGCGGCAGCCCTGTTTACCGCCCTGTAAAGCCTGCAAAGAAGTCGATATTCTCACAGCTCAGCGGCGGCGGACACATAATTGCATTTCTGGTCATTCTCTTTATTGTTTTACCGCTGACCGTGATACTGCTTAACAAACTGCTTGACGGCAACGACCTTGTACCTTTGTTTGCGTTTCTGATAATATGGCGGCTGTTATGCAAGCTGTCGGACTGATAGAAACACCCCCGGGTTTATAAAAAACCGGGGGTGTTAGTTTATTCAGATATTATCTCAGATCTTATCCAGTGCCTGCCTGATGTCCTCGATAAGGTCGTCAGCGTTCTCCAGGCCTACAGAGAGCCTGATAAGGTCGGGTGCTATGCCTGCCTCTAACAGCTGCTCGTCTGTCATCTGCCTGTGTGTGTGGCTTGCAGGGTGGAGCAGGCAGGTGCGTGCATCTGCAACGTGTGTAACTATTGATACGAGCTTAAGGCTGTCCATGAACTTGATGCTTTCTGCTCTGCCGCCCTTGATGCCAAAGCACATTACGCCGCAGGAGCCGTTCGGGAGATACTTCTTTGCAAGCTCATAGCTCTCGTCGCCCTCAAGCTCGGGGTACTTTATCCATGCGACCTTATCGCTCGACTTTAAGAACTTAGCTATCTTAAGCGCATTCTCGCAGTGTCTCGGCATTCTTACATGGAGCGATTCAAGGCCTAAGTTGAGGTAGAATGCATTCTGCGGTGACTGTATAGCGCCGAAGTCTCTCATAAGCTGAGATGTAGCCTTTGTGATGTATGCGCCCTTGCCGAACTTCTCGGTGTAAACAAGGCCGTGATAGCTCTCGTCGGGGGTTGTGAGCATCGGGAACTTCTCCTTGTGAGCTTCCCAGTCGAAATTGCCGCTGTCAACTATACAGCCGCCGACACCTGATGCGTGGCCGTCCATATACTTGGTCGTCGAGTGAGTTACAATGTCTGCGCCCCACTCTATCGGGCGGCAGTTTACAGGTGTTGCGAAGGTATTGTCTATGATGAGCGGAACGCCTGCCTCGTGTGCGATCTTTGCAAATCTCTCGATATCGAACACATCGCAGGTCGGGTTTGTTATAGTCTCGCCGAAAACAGCCTTTGTGTTGGGCTTGATAAGAGCCTTTATCTCGTCATCGGACATCTTTGCGTCAAAGAATGAGCACTCGATGCCCATTTTCTTCATTGTCGTGCCAAAGAGGTTGAATGTGCCGCCGTAGATAGACGAGGAAGCTATAAAGTGGTCGCCTGCCTCGCAGATATTGAATATCGCAAAGAAATTAGCAGCCTGGCCTGACGATGTCAGCATAGCAGCAACGCCGCCTTCGAGTGCGCATATCTTGTTTGCTACCGCATCGTTTGTCGGGTTCTGAAGGCGTGTATAGAAATAGCCCGATGCCTCTAAGTCAAAGAGCTTGCCCATAGCATCGCTCGTGTCATACTTGAATGTAGTTGACTGATAGATAGGCACCTGTCTCGGCTCACCCTGCTTGGGCTGCCAGCCTGCCTGAATACACTTTGTTTCGATCTTGCTCATTGTTTTAATTACTCCTTTGTTGTTTTATCTTTATTAACGGCTTTAATGCCGGAATAAATATGTCCAATAATGCTTTTCAAGCATATAAGTATTATAGCTATCATAAAAGGAAGCCATAAATACACTTTTGCATCTAACGGACTGTTATGATGCTTAAATCCATAGCATATTACATATATACAGAAACAAATCACCCATAGCCTTGCTATATAAAATGCAAAACCTTTATAAATTAATCTTTCCTGCTCTCTTGGATAAATAAAAAGAAACAGCTCAAAAAAAGCAGGAATAAGTACTGAAATCATTAGTATTGTTTGCGGATTTGAAACGTTCCATCTTGATGAAACTTTATGAAACATAAAATAATAGATAGCATCGAACACCAAAACCGCTGTCCAAAATGAAAGGGTGTTTTTTTCTTTTTTGTCCATAGTTATTGTTAACTCCGTATTGCCAACACCAAATGGCTAATCCCACCAGAAATACCACACGGTAGAAACGCTCAGATCACCCGCAAGCTCACCGATAGTGCCCGATTTGGTACACTGTGTCACCCTGTCAGAGCAGAAAAGATACTGCTCAACAGCCACCTGTGATGCGTCCTCTCTCGGTATGGGCTTGGGGAGCACCAGCTCTAAGGTGTCGTGTGTTATCGCTGCCGGCACTGCGCCGTACTGCTCGTACCAGTATTTTAAAACTGCTGCCATATCGTCAGGCGTGGGGCAGTCGTTCCAGCCGCCGAAGGGCACCAGAAGTGCTGCTTCCCACGGCTTGTCTGTCGGCAGATGTATCATGACGCACTCGGCAAGCTCGCCTGACTCATAGTCGGTCATAGACACCATGAGGTCATTCGCATCGCCCTGCGTCATAGTTCCTATAAACTGAGAATAGTCGTCACAGTTCTCCTTCGCTGCGGAAAAGAACTGCCTTACATCGGGCAGCTGCTCTGCATCGTAGTCCTGCCCCTCCATGTCTTCAAGATAGTCTTCAAGCCTGTCCTCTATAGGTATTATCACCGGGATAAAGCCCTCGGCCTTGCCCCTCTCGTATTCCTTCCTCCAGAGCTCCATAAGCTCCTTAGGGGTAGTCCAGAGGGGTATCTTGTCATATTCATAGCCCAGATAATCTGTAATGTTTCTCTCGCTCATAGTATAACACCTACTTTATCGAGTCGAGCTTTTTCTGCAGCTCTATCATATGGTTACGGCAGGCGGTTATCTCGCCTGTGTACTTGTTGAACCACTCAACGTCGTTCTCGTTAGGCGTTTCCTGCAAAAGCACCGCCTGAACGAGCGCAGACTGGGAACGTGAACGCTTGCGCTCTATCTCCTCTATCGTCTGCTGACAGATCTTTATTTCCTTTTTCAGCTTGCTTTTTTCACTCATGTATATCACCTTCTACAAAATTAATTACCTTTTTTGTTGACCGAGTCGATTATCTCGTCGGCCTTGTCATACCCCTTGTCAAGCCCCTGCTGCATATCAGCCACAGCTTCTTTCACATCTTCGAGCTTGCCTGTCATCTGCTCGGGGTATTTGAGCAGGCAGGTGTACAGCTCGTTTACCGTCTTCTGCCTGTCAGTAAAATTATCTATCAGAAAAGCAAAGGAATCGGCAGTTGACATATCACAGACTATCCTTGTATAGCGCATATCCTTGTCGCCCTCGGCTTTGATGTAGGAATCTATGTCCTCAGTCACATTTCCGAGCGCTGTTGAATACTGCTCACGGTATTTTTCCTGCACAAGGTTCCTTTCGTCGATGTAAAGCCCGATGAACACGAGCATTCCAATCGTCATGACTATGGCAAATATGATAGCGCTTATCATCTTACGCCTCATTATCGCTTCCTGTCCCATCAGGCTCCACCTCCCCTGCTTTATCATTCTCGGCCTGCTGCCGCAGGCGTTCTTTTTCCTTTTCTATCTCTTCTCTTATAAGCTTTTGTTTGAGCTCTTCATCAGTCAGCCGCTGCTCTGCCCTGCTTTTAATGAACAGCTTCATCAGCGTCTTGACCTCATAAAGCGACACAAGTGCAAGCGGTATCATCACAAACACCATTATCAGCTTCTGGGGGCTGCCGAATGACCCTATCAGGTCAAACACCCTTGCCCTGCCCGCATATCTGCCCTCGATATCAGAGGGCTTAACGGGCTCTTTATCGGCTGTGGGGTTAGCATCGCCCTTTGTTTCAAAGCTGCCGTCGGCGTTTTTGGCTATTATGCGGTGAGTAACCAGCTTGCCGTTTATATCCTCCTCGTGGGAGGTGAATGTTATTATATCGCCCTCTTTGAGCGTATCGGGGTCGCATTTCTCAATGAAAATGTGGTCTCCCTCGCTGATAGACGGCTCCATACTGCCTGTGACTACCACAAGCACGCTCTTGCCGAAGAAGCTTGCCGACTTGCCGTGGTGGCTCTGATACATAGTATAGCCTATCACGATAACAAGCACGGCGATAACAGCTGTTAGCGCTATATCGAAGGCTTTAGTCAGTCTGCCTTTTGTATTTGCTGTATTTTCGGCGCTTTTCAAGCCTTCGCTCATCTCCTTCGATGCTTGAACTTAAATTCCTCGAGCCACCTTCTAAATCTCTCCGCAAGAGATACGTGATACTCCTTATACAGGCGCTTCATCTCTGTATCAATAGCACGCTGCTCCTCTGCGGTGCGAACAGGCGGCTTGTATACAGGCCTCGGGCTGTTCTTGCGCTCTTTCTTCTTTTTGCGCTTGAACTTGATATCGCCGATCTTTCGCATAAAGCGATACTTGAATGTCTGGGCATACTTTTTGTAGTAGCCCTCCATCTCGATATGCTTTGCCTGCTCGATCTCTCTTGCCTCGGCCTCGGCCTTGCGCTTTGCAAGTTTCTCTCTGAGGTCGGGGTTGTCTGTATCCTCGGGTATTATACCGAATACGAATGCAAGTATATATCTTATCAGACGTGGTATAGCGTATATCGGGTTCTTGGAGTATTCCTTGTATATCTCCCGGAAAGGCTTGCTCTCAAAGCGCTGTCTTTCGGCCTTGAGACGCTCGGCACGCTCACGCTCCCTGCGCTCCTTCTCACGCTTTTGCTGTTCGAGCTTCATTCGTGCAGCAATAGCTCTCGGGTCTTCTACCTCCTCAGGCTGCTCCTCGTTCTCGGCAGCCTCCTCCTCGATATCGTTCTTTACTTCTTCTATCTCCGCCTCGGTAACTTCCTCGTAGGCCTTCTGCTCCTCGGCTTCCTCTGCCGCCTGAGCTTCTTCCTCTATCTGCTCGGCAGCCAGTCCCTCGGCCTCGCCAAGCTCGGTCATTACCTGCAGCTTTTCCTGCCTGATACGCTCTCTTTCGGCGGCCTCGGCCTCCTCCTTCTCCCGCTTCAGGCGCTCTTCTTCTTCTCGTTTGCGCTCCTCTTCGAGCCTTGCAAGACGGATCTCCTCCTGCCTTGCACGCTCCTTTTCGGCTTCTTCCTGCTCACGGCGCTTCTGTTCGAGCATCTCACGCAGCTGGCGTTCTTCCTCCTGCTGCTGCTGCCTGATACGCTCCCGCTCGGCCTCTTTGGCTTCTTCTATGCGCCTGAGCTCCTCCTGGCGGGCAAGTTCCTCCTGGCGCAGGCGCTCGGCTTCTTCCTCGGCCTTTATGCGCTCCTGGCGAAGGCGTTCCTGCTCACGCATATAATTGCGCTCTATCTCGATTACCTTGGACACCTGGTCTATAACGCCGCTGACGTCCTCAGGCATCTTCTTTATCAGCTTCTGGTCGCTGTCTGCCGCAAGATAGCCGGCTGCGGCCTCTGTCTGTATATCATAGGTGCTCGCAAGCTCCTTGTCAAAGTGCTTTAAGAACCTCGGCTGGAGCGAGCGCTGCTTGACGGTCTTCATCTCCTCTAATTTCTTGTTGCCGTTTTCTGCATTGTACGAGCGGAAAAGCAGCAGGCTCATGATGACGACCTTGTAGAAATCCTCTACATACTTGATATCCGGCTTGACGGCTGTGTTCTGCACGTTTATCTCGTAGCCGACCTTGTCGTAGCTCTCGATATACTGCCATAGCGTCAGGCAGGCTTTGAGGTCAACGTTTTTCATGATAGCGTTTGTACGCATGACAGGCGGTCTTATATAGGTGTTGCCCAGTGTCAGGCAAAGCTCCGAGCCCTTGTATTCCTCGATTATCTTTTTGAGCTTTTCAACTCTCTGCCACACTGTCAGGCCGCTCTCATTGACCTTGTCAAGACTGTCTATCGTCTCGATATTTATATTTATCTTCATCTTGCCGCCCGAACCGTCGTCGATGTCGGTGTCGTAGCCGAGAGAGAGCACTTCCTCGTCCTTGGCCACCTGGGCGAGCTTTTCGTATCTTCTGTTTATGAATATATACAGCCTGTCTACGAGGGTGTTTACAAACTTGTTCTCGTAGGTCATAAGGCTTTCTTCCTTATACACATTGAGTATCTTGGAAGGGGTTATGCGCCCTGTCTTCTTGTCGATGCTCTGTATAAGGTCTGTGTGCTGTGCTAAGTGCTTTACGCTCTCGACGGTTATCTTGCGTGAGAGGGCTATCGGCACTACCTCCTCAACGTCCTCAATGGTACGTCTTGGGTTTCTTATCACGTTATCAACGTGGAAAAGGCCGTTTTCTATCGTTTCTACCCACGATACGTCTATCGCCTTTTCCATTATCTTGCGGTTGAATGCAAAATTATTTCTGCTTGCGTGAAGAAGCGAGTCAAGCGAGGCAAAAAGCTCGTCGTCGCCCATATCCTTTACAAAGCTCTTGAATTCCTTTACCCATTGCTGCTGCGAGCCTGCCATAGCCTTACTCACCTCCTTGAATTAAGTCTTTTATATCAGTCCTTGCTTTCTCCCCTGTCAAAATGCAGGTAAGAGAGCACCCCTATCGGGAAAAAGTATATGCACCAGAAAAGCAGCGCTATACTGCCGCCGTTTCCGCCGTCACCGTCCGCCATTGAGAGAAACATTCCCGTCATAGGCATTATAAAGCAGCTGAGGAAGAATACCCCGTGTATCATCATAAGTGTTCTGAGCCACTTATCCTTTTTGTTCTCGGGCTTTACAGTCAGCCCGATAAAGAATGTCGAGAGCGCCATCATGCCGTAGCCCAGCAGGTCGTAGTTGAACATCAGCCCACCGTTTTTATAGTCGAGTATCTTCTGCGCCTGCCCGGACAGGTCTTCAAGCCTGACGCTCGTTGTCTGCGAGTAGTATACAAGCAGTATCAGCGTCATATACACCGCCGCAAGGATCATGCCTATGTTTGCGGCCACCTTCCTGTCTTCATCGCACTCATGCGCAAAGCCTGCCGCCGTCATGACATAGCCTATAGGCAGGAACATACACACAAAGTACGACCCGAAGGAAAAATCCATTATTATAAACAGTGCAAACAGCGCCACCGTAACTGCGGTGAGCATTGCGCCTATTTTTGATAGTGTTTTGTTCATTGCGGTACACCAGCTTAGAATAATTTCTGCAGCCTCTCCAGATAAGCTATCGACTCGTTCATCTTGTTCTTGCCGAAGGATTTTGTGATGTATACGCAAAGCTCACGCAGCTCCTCACGAAGCATGGCAAGGTTCAGGCTCTCAAACTTTCTGAATATCTTGGTAGCAAGAACATAGTCGATACCGTCAAGCTCCTCGCCGCCGCAGGCAACGTATACAGGCACAAACAGGTTCATCTGCTTTAAGATTCTGTTACCGAATGCCACACGCAGCTTTTCTATTACCCACAGGTCGAGCTGCTGAATCTTCTTTAAGTTCTCCTGAGATATCGGGTACTTCTCAAACGCCTCGTTGAACAGCTTGTCAAGATGATCAAAGCCCATATTGATAGGCGGTGTGTCGGGCGCTTCAAACGGTATACCCTTTGCATCGAGGTTTATCGGCTGAGCACGGTCGTAGACCTTATCTGAGATAGCGTAGGTCGAGTCGTCGTTATTAGCAGTACCGATGTACCAGATGTTCTGCGGTATCTTTATCTTGCCGTGGTCGAGGTTCACAGGGTCGGTGCTCCATGCGTTGGGCACGATGTCGAGCTCCCACTCGTCAGCGTTAGGCATTTCAAGTATCGAGAGCATCTCTGCGAAGTAATACTCTATACGTGCAATGTTCATCTCATCGAGGAGGATAAGGTTGATATCGTTGTTGAAGCTCGATGAGTATATTCTCTTAAGTGTCTCAGTCTCGTTGAAGTTCTTGGTGAATTCGTTGAAGTAACCGAAAAGCTCAGTTCTGTCACGCCATGAAGGCTGTACGGATGCTATGGTAGTGTCGTGCTGTAAGAACTTACCGAACGAGTAAGGAAGCGAGGTCTTACCTGTACCGGAGATACCCTGTAAGATTATGAGCTTTGTAGAAGCCATGCCCGCAATGAAGAGGCGTATGGTCTTGGGCTCATAATACAGGTGCATACGGGAGCAGGCGAAGTTGCGGTATCTCTCGCAGAACTCCTCGAGTGTTATGGTGTTGTCATACTCAGGCGGCGTGTAGGTCTTGTAGAAAGCATCGACCTCCATGAGCTTTGAGAAACGCCTGTCTGTCGTCTGAATGATACCGTCGTCAGCCACAGCCTCAGCCTGAGGTGCCATGCCCTCAGCGCCTGCGGCCTCGCCGTCAAGCATCATCTGACCGTCACCGAGAGCCAAGCCGCCCGACATAGGAACGCCCATCTGAGCTATCTTCATAGCCATGATCTCGTCCTTCTCCTTGGTCATTTTGAGCACTCTGCGCTGGAGCAGAGCTATCTCCTCCAGAAGATCCTCATTCGAGACGATAGAATGCCTGAAACGGACGTACTTTCTGAGTGCGAGTATTATCATAAGTGCGATTATCACAAAGATAGCCACGACCACGATAATAGACAGCACAGCCAGTATCCACGCCAGAGCACCGAACTCGGTAGAGTAGCTTTTAAATATACTTATGTAGTTTTTGATGTTGAATATCTGCTTTATACCGCTCCACAGGCCGCCGAAGATATCGGCAAAGCCCTTTAGCATCTCGGATATAAAGACAAAAAACCATTTTAAGAATGCATTCATAGTCTTCTCCTAAGTCTTACTTCTCCTGACCGTCAGATGTATCATCTGCACCGGTGCTGTCTGTATCCTCATCGCCGTTTTTCTTGTTCTGCTCGGCGAGATATTCCTCTATTGCTCTCTTCTTTATAGCTTCCTCATCGGCCTCTGTGAGCACCGGCTTCTTGACCTCTACCAGCGTCACTATGAACTTATACAGCTCAAACAGGAAGAAGAGTATCATCGGTATCACGATGCAGATAAAGAAGCCCTTCTTGGTGCGCAGAAAGTCCATGACCTTTCCGCCGCCGCCTATTTTCGTGTCGTTCCACCTGCCGATAATATCAGCCGGGAGCACAGGGTCTTCGTCATTTATCTCGTTGTTATCGCCCTTCATAACGAAGCTCCTTGATGACTCGAACTCGTTGATGCTCACTATTCGGTGGGTGTTCTTGACACGCTTGCCGTCGATTATCGTCCAGTAGGTGATAACGTCGTCCTCTTTTAAGTCGTACAGGTCATCGACCTCTTTTATGATGATAAGGTCGCCCTTTTCAAAGGTCGGCTTCATCGAGTCGGACTCGACTGTGAGTGGTATATACCCGAAGACATCAGCCGTATCGCCGTTTCTTGACGACGAGAAAACTATTATTGTCACAAGCAGTGCGAAAAGCAGTATCACCCACGCTATTATATTAACTATTATCGAAAGCGCCTTTTTCATACAGATTATGCTCCCCTATTTATAATTTATCAGGTCGATTCTACTATCCTGAAATCCATGCCGAGCTTAAGCGTGCCGCCTATAAGCTCATCTGTGCAGTCGGGGTCGTTGCCCTCGAGCCATACGACTACTGTGTACTTATCCTTGCTGCCGGGCTTGAAGCCTTCCTTGCCTGTTGTCATTACGATATTCGAGGTGTCGAACTCCTTGTCGCAGTCGCCCTCGATGCCCTCGCCGCTCGACTTGGTCTTGCCGTAGACGGTCTTTTCGCCGTTGATATACACAGCTATGCGTATCGCCTCGTCAAGGTCGTTTGTGACATTGTCAAGTGTCATCTCGCCCTCGTAGGAAAGCGTATCATCGCCCGAGTTTATCAGGTAGAAGGTATATGCGATATAGTTTTCGCCGTTATGCGAGCCGTTGACACTGTCGATATTCTCCGGCAGGTCTTCGCCGCTGATATTGGTCATATCATAGATGATATCAGCATTGAGCACCGACTGTGTTCTTTCCCAGTCGGGGTTTTCCGAAAGGGTCAGCCCCTGCTTTACCATATCGTATTTATTTATCCTGACAGTAAAGCTCCCGTACTTATCATAGAAATATGCTATCGCATACGCTATAGAAACTATCGCAATAAGAATTATAGCGAGCAGGCCGAGCACACGCATCAGGATAACGTGCCGCTTGACCTCCTTTGCTGTTCTGCGAAGCTCCAAAACATCTCTCAGCTTTTCGTCCATAGGTTACTCCTCATTCCTGGGTATCTTCTTCTGCATCGTCGCCACGGCGTCTGACGTAGCGCTCCTGCGTATATTTTCCTGCAAGCGTTCCCGTGCAGTAGTTGCATTCAAGCTCAAAAAGCATCTCTGCCTGCGAAGCGTTGACCACGCTGTCGGCTATAGGCTCAGCGCCCATATCCTTTGCAAAGGCTATCATTGACTTGACGGCATTGTCAGCTCTTGAATCACGCCCGAGGTATGTAGTCACCTCGCCGCTCATAAGCACATAGTCCACCGCAAAATCCGACAGCCTCATCATAGGCGTTGAAGCCGCACCGAAGTTTTGCAGCATAAAGTGGAAGCCCCTGTTTCGCAGCTTCTGTATATTATCAGCCGCAGCGCCGCTTGTCTCGGAAAGCAGCTTGTCAGGCAGTTCAAAACACAGGCGGTTTGAATCGACCTTGTATCTTTCCATATATCCGATAATGCCACGCTCCGCCTTTTCCTCTCTTAAGTAGTTGACCGGCATATACACGCTCAGCCAGCGAAACGGCACATCTCTGTCTTCAAATTTCTTTATAGCGTCGAGCGCCTGCACGAGTTCAAGCCCGAAAAGCGCCACCGACTGGTTTGTAAAATCGCACAGCTCCCTGTACGCTTCGGGCATCAGCACGCCCATGTCAGGAGTGTTGAGCCTTGTCTGCGTCTGCAAAAACGCCGCCGAGCCGCTTGATATCTCACGCACGTTCCTGTAATACATTTCAACTGCCCGAAGGCCTCCTACCAGCGTTTGTCCGGCCACGTTTAAACACCCCTTTCAGCTGTTTTATAAATAGAAACAGTTAGCCAATTCTATTATACTACAAATTCACGAAAATGTCAATTAATTGTAAGGATTTTATTGTGCGTTTTCTGTAGAAAAAAGGCATAAAAATATCCCCCTCGAGAGAGGGGGATATGGTATTTCTCATTTCAAGGTAATCATGTACCTGTCGGAGTATCTGTTGTGAATTCAATACTTACAGACTTGTTTGCAAAATCGCCAACATTATCAGTCTTGCATGCTGCATCTTCACCATCAAAATAAATATAAACCTGCACATCCTCAGCAGTAGTTGTAACGTCGTTAAGTATTTTTGCACCAGTAGTATTGACACTTACAAATGTTATTGATTCATTTGCTTCAAGAGCATCATCATCAGCTGTAGCAGCTAAAATGGTTTCCGACCCTGTATGCTCACCTATAGGTGCAAAGAACAAGGTTGCATCTCCAGACTTAATCATTACACGCATAGACGGATCATAATTTTCTTCTGTACCCCTTGTTACTGTAATGCTTTTAACATAAACTGCTTTTTCATCACCAGTTGATTTAATCTGGAATTTGTTTGTTAGATAATAACTGTTTGTTGTATCATTAGTAACAACTGTATATCCTGCATCTGTATAGTCCTGACCATTATTTGACACCTTACTTGCTGCATGGTACCAAGTGGTTCCAGCCGAAGTAAAAGTCGGAAGCAACTCCGCAACAGTGCTGCCATTAACGTCAGCTGCTGAAGCATTTGCTGTATTGCTGAAAGCTGAAGCCGTTGGCGCAGTCCATGTGCTGTTGCTTTGTGTATATGCAGCAATCAAAATACCGTCTTCACTTTTAGCTTTTAATTGCATATTAGTAACCGAAACTTCCTTATTCATCGAAAACCATGCATAAGTCGATGTAGCCAGCATTGCAGCTGATATAGCGAGCATTCCTGCTGCCGATAACAGCTTCATTTTTGTACTGTTCTTTTTCATATTATCATTCCCTTTCCTAAAATTTCAATTCTATAGGCAGTATCACGGCACTTGCCGCTTTATTATATAATACTTTATCACACTATAATTATATTATATGCAGCCTTTTTTGTCAATAGTTTAGACGCCAGTCTTAAAAAGTTTGGCAGATTTAACAAAATGCCGTGCGATTTTTTTGTGTATTATAATCCTACGAACTATATATCGGGTGTTTGCGGCGTTTTTAAATAGCCGCCGGGTATTTATTTCCCCGAGCCGGGGGTATGTCCCGGCCCGGAAGATGTTTTCTTTGACAGCATCAGGCGATCATTTTATACTGTAGCTTTGAGTTGGTATAGATAATGTGGTCTGATGCGTGCGTCGGGTTGTTAAGCGTGCTTTCTTCGCTCATGTCCGAATAGATATCCGCTGTGAGCGAGACCTTGTAGTTTGAATAAGCCTTTGTGCTTCCGAACCCGTTTTTCTCACCGGTCAGCACATCATACGATATGTCGATCGAATAAGCCTTTTTCGAGACCTCAGTCAGCTTGGACTTATGAGCACGCAAGGTCAGTATCTTTCCGTCGCTGCTTATATGCCCCTTTATATTCTCTGTATCCACTGTGTCGCCCTGTGTATACAGAAGTGTCGAACCGGCTTTGACAGTCAGATTTCTCAGATAGTCTCCGAGCACGAGCGGAGTATTATCATATCCGTCCTTCTTGCAGGTGAGCGAGATGTTGAACTCTATATAATCACCCGGGTCAGAGAAGTCCATAAAATTATACAGCGCCGTGGAGTCGATATGGCCTTTGTTTGTCGGGCTCTTGCTGTCCTGCTCATCAAACGGGTTTATACCGAGCGAGCTGTAATGCCCTGCTGCACTATCCGTTGTTTTGACGACACTGTATGTCAGCTTCGACGCCGCAGTGTTTTTGGTGTAATACCTGTGCTGACTGGCAGCAGGATTAGATGTCGAACTGTAAGCACCGCTCTCAGCAACAGATGAAATGTTTGAATAGCCTCTTACCAGCGAGCCGATCTCCGTGTTGGTCTCATCGCTTCTCTCGGGGAACTGCTTGGCAAGATTCACATCAGGATACTCTATTGCGAATGTGACCTGTATCGTCGCTGCATTGTCATGCCCGGCGGCACTGTTTCCGAGGTATTCATTCAGGTTTTTATTGTTTCTGAGTTCGATGTAGTTGCTTGTCATGAGCTCCTCAGGATCAGAATAAGCTATCTCCTCACCGGGATTTGCCGCAAGCTCAGCATCAGTAGTCGGCACTACCAAACCATAATAGATCATATACTTCGTGACCGTTATCGACTGTATTGCTGATGTGTCCACGCCGATCTTTGATGTCAGAGCGTCCTTTTCCTTCATATCATAGTTCATAAGGAACGTCTGATATATCGTGGAATTGCTGTTCTCATTGAGGTTCTGCCATACCCTTTCAATCTTTGCCTCATCTGTAAGAGCAACATGAGCTGTCATCGTCACCTCAATGACATTGTTATCCTTAGTCATCTTGTATGTACCAGGAGACCTCGGAGTATTTACAGACAGCGTAAAGTCATCGTTAGTATACAGTTTCCCTATGATAAGATGAACAGGATAGTTATATGCCCTGATTATCTTATTAGGCTTCCAGTTGGTATCACTGTCATCATGCTTCTCAAATCTTTCAAGCGAGCTTATCTCGTAATGATAGATCCTGTCATTTCCCTTATCCTTGTTGGTAAAGAAGCTGAGATAATACGTCTCCGGCCTGATAGCCGTAACTGTAGCTGTATACCCCTGCGAGGTGTTACCTGTCGGCCGAGGCATATACATTGTTCCGCTTTGATCCTTGACCGTCGCCTTTGTATCATCAGTCGTGATCACAAGAGGGCCGTTGTCCGTATCAGTGCAGGTCACATCGAGCAGGCTGTTCAGCGGTGCCGGTTTATACGCAGTTGCGGAATCTGTTCCGTCAGTTGTGAACTTATCAAACGGGATATGGTAATATCCGCTCGAATCCTTATCTGCGACTCCCGTGTCAAGATAATAGTGTTTGTCGTTATTGTTCGGGTCAACGAGCACCAGTCGAGAATCAGGTATCCAGCCGTTGTCATTCATCGACAGTTTGAGTTCCTTATAGAAATTCGAGTCTGTCAGCACATTTTCACCGCTGTTTATCGCTTCTGCCCAGTCCGAAGCGGTCCTGTCATATGTATACTCCACCTTCATCGTAACAGGGTTTCCGAGGTTTTCAAACAGCGTGTTATGCTCGTTTATATTATCATAAGCGCCTGCATAATAGTTCGTACCCGAGATTATCTTAGCACTGAACTTATACTGTATCAACTTCTTGACATATATCGGTACATAAAGATGATAAGCGACCTCAGAGTTTTTAGAAGGATTCAGGAACTGAACGTCCATCAGCGTGAACTGCGGTGTGTTGGGGTCGGCGTTATCAATTCTGTTAGCTTCCATCTGGAAGCCTGTTGTATATCGTTTCAGCGAGCCTGAACCGTCTGCTCCAACAGTAAACTTGCCGGTATCTTTGTCATATGTGCATTTATGCATAGTGACCTTATAGATGTTTTCTTTATTATCAGATGTTTTATCCAGCTGGAAAATGAAAGTGCTTGGCGAGTTGGTAAGATTCTGGATATAATAGTTTATATATGCAGTTACCTTTGCCTTATCAGAATCCTCGACCTTCAGCATCGGGAAATTCGGCATAGACTGTATCCCGAATTCATCTCTTGATGTGGTGAGGTGGTCGGTTATGTCTTTGAGAAGAGAAGTATCGACAGCAGGAGCTGTCTGGTATGATTGAGCACCGTTTTTGCTCTTTTCCGGATCCTGCTTATCAAGTATTATCTGCTCTAACGCTGAGTCCTCGTAAGTAGTCGAGCTTACCGCATCACCCGTCAGGAACTGATCTGTACCGATAAACATTTTAGGACTTGATGTTACATAAGGAGTATTATCTGTAACAATTTGGTTATTATAGTCTTTAACATTTGTGGTATTATTTATATCCGAAAATGTTTTATTGCTGTCAGAAGCAGCGCCATTGTAATCTGCGAAAACAACATATCCGCCATTAGCATTATAATCGTTTGTTCCCGATAATCGAGGAGGAATAAAATATGCTGACGATTTTGGTGTAGCGTTCTGAATGGATAATCCAGCTATCTTAATATTCTTTATGTTGTTTTTAGCGACTAAATATCCATGTTGTGTTGCATTATAAGTTGTTCCGCCTTTTCTATCCTGAAACTGGATATTATCGCAAAGGATATTATAACCGGATAACGGTTGGTTGAGCCAGCCAAACAAACAAGCTGAATAATCAGATTTCATTGTTACATTCTTTATTGTAAAGTTACGTACTTCAAATGCTCCTCCTTCAACATTAGCACATACACCAGCTGTATCTTGGAATCCTTGAAAAGTGTATCCCTCAACAGTACATGTATCTATCACGACGCCTTTTCCGGCTCTTGATCCACCCATTATTCCGCCACAATTTCTGTGCTTGATCTGTTCAGGAATTAAACCATACAAAACAGAATCATTATCACTTTTTACTTGGGAATTATATATTACTATTTTTGATGAAGTGTTTGTATTATTATCTGCTGCATCGCTTCCTATCAATCCCCCAACTCTATGGCCAAAAATACTAATATTGTATACATTGCAATTATCAAACTTTAAAGAATATGAATTAGAGCCAACAACAGTATTATTTCTTCCGATTATACCGCCTGCTACAACATTCGCTTCTTTCTTAGCGCATGTATAATCTTCAATATATCCAATTCGTGATTCAATATCACTATTCAACTGACCTAATACAATATTAGATAATTCAATCGGACTATTACCATTAACATTTTGGCAATAGCCTATTACACCACCGGCACCATTATCAAAATCAACAGCATTATCACTAGTATCTTGTCCTTTATACTCATTAAGTACAGTGGGCAATTTGATAGCAACATTACTTATACTAAGATTTCCTTGTTTAAAATATCCGATTATTCCTCCTGCATAGCGTTTACTATGAACTGTGAAGGCCTCCTGTGCATCAATACCTGATATAGACACCTGATGAGATGACGCATTTCCATTAGACAACTGAAGATTCCCAAAGAAACCGCCGGCCGTTTCAAAGCCATTGACAGTAAGACCCGAAACGCCTATAGTTTCTACAGTTATACTGTCGTTACCGCCAAAGCCCGCATATCCGGATATACCACCACAATTCAAATACGCAGCATTTTGAATGCTCGTCTTATTATAAGTCGTCACACCATTTGTTTTATCATGAAAGTAAACATAGTAATCAATTTTACCTGTGATATTCAACTCACTTATCTTATAATCACTCTCAATACTTCCCTGATCCGATCTGTTATGACGAAGGGTATTAAACAAACCAAAGCCGCCCTGGCTGTTATTTACCGGCAGATAGTTATCAAACCCACTCTCATAGTGCTGCAGCGACATATTCATAGCAATAGTCACGACAGAGCCGCTGCCGTTTTGGTTCTTGCCATTGAATTTATGAAGGCTTATCGTTCTGTCAGTAAGATCACTTCTTCTGTTAAAGCCTATCGTTCCGACGCCTCTGTAGCCGTCCGGCAGTGTCCATTCAGTATCTGTTCCGCCAAGGTTAAGATTGCATACGGTTTTACTGTTTGTAAGCGCAAGAACACCGTATTTTGTAGTTCCGCTTATTTCATCAGTGTAATTCTTGACCAGGAAAGGAACAGTAGTTGAGTTCTGATCTTCTTTAGCATCATTATAGTCTGCCGGCTTGCTGTCATTTGCCGCATTTGTGCCGACATTGCTGTAAGCTGCACAGCGCATTCTGTGATATGTGCCGCCATAGCTGTTACTTGCACCGAGAGCCAGTGTGTTCGGCGCACCAACAGTAGTGCTGCTCTGTGTCAGCAGTGACATAACGAACCATGCCTGCGCATTAGGAATGCTTACATCAGTGCTGTACATTCCCGTAGCGCCTGAAACAGCAGTATATGCCCCGGTCGAGAGATTGTTTGTCTCCGTCTTATCTATATCGGCAATAGAATAATTCTTAGTGCCGTTATGCATCGTGACATCATCTTCATCAGTCACATAAGACGAGCTCTCAGTTACAGCATAGCCATTAAGCACTCTGCCGATTATGGGGTTTATGTAGAGATACTGGGGGGCGGAAACAGGAATGATAGTTTCCGTATTTATCCAGTCCTCCTCGTCTTCATCATAGACAGATACCGTGCTCTTTATCCCTGTAGAAGATATAGTGCTCAGACCCTGTGAGACAGTGCCCATTTTCTTGAAGATCACAGCACCGTCAGCAATGACACCAATATATCCTCCGATCGGAATGATCTGCTTATAATCCCCCTTGATATCTATGGCCGAATTCATAGATGAGTATGTTACTGATACATTTTCAAAGATATTATCACCGCCAAGAACATTGGCGATAACACCGCCGTAGCTCTTGCAGGTCGGGAACTCATCTGTATTGTTGCTCTGAGTAAGCACGATACTATTTGTACTTTCAACGCTTATTGTAAGATTTCTCACAACGCATCCATAACTGTTTACGATCAGCGGTGCTGTACTCTTATTAGTAATAGTATATCCGCCGCCGTCTATAACGCCTCTGAATACTGCGAATCTGTTTGTGTTGTCTATTGCAGTGAAATTACTTAATCCGGGGAAATTTGCACTAAGCTCAACATTCTTGCCGAACTTATAATACGCACCGGCAAGATACGTTCTTACCTCTTCTGCAGAAAGTGATGTCTCCCCTGCGCAATCAAACGTCGATTCGCCGTAAGCAAACTGTTTGTGATGAGATTTACCGGACTTGTCATCACACCAGTAAGCACCTCTTTCAGTTGAATTCGGAAGTGTGACTGTTAAACCCTCTGTTAAAGTACCATTCAATATCTTGGCAAAGGTCTCCAAATCAGTGCTGTTGTTGATCATATACGGGTCATTGTAGGTACCGCAGCCCTCAGCTATGGTCGTTCTGTGGTTAACTTCAAGCTGATGAGTCGTTCCGTTTGCATCATATCCGGTGGCAACATAAGGAAGGAACTTAGTTCTGAAATTCCCATCATAATCGCCGGTCGTATCATTACTGATCTCAGGGTTTGTGAATTCCTCAGCATCAGTAGTCGAACCTTCCATATATTTGCGTTCCATATTGGGATACTCGCCTTCGGTAACATAACCCACCTCAGCACCGTATGTGACATATCTGTTATCAGAGCCCCAGTCGTTTGCCCAGTTATATGTATATGTGCCTGTCGAACCTGAATCAAATTCAAACTTATCAAGCAAGGTCGCCTTCGTAAAGACTGACCTGTATGTACCATAAGCCGAATCAAGGGCTGCATTCTTTGTACTGTCGCCGATATCACTCTTTCTGCCGTCAATCTTGATCTTTGTGAATTCGAGGTTTATTCCCTTTGCAGAAGAAGAACCCACCTCACCGATAAGGCTGCTTGCAGCCTTGGGGTATGTTCCGTCATTCTTTATATAAGGAGCACTTGTCTGATACTTATTTGTTGTACTGATATTCTTTGCTGTCAAGGTGGTATACTGTGCGATCTTGTTTATCACAAGAGGAGCATAAGAGAGCTCTTCGCCGGTGACATTCGGTATATTATGGATATATGCTCCGTCTAATGTCAATCCGTCAATACCTATCTTTACCTTGTTTGTGTCAGAACTGCCCGATACCTTTCCGCATATAAGTGCTCCGGAGAAGTCATCTATGACCGGAGTATTTCCCTGTAAAGTCACTGAGTTGACAGTCACGCTTTTGCCGCTGTAGACATTTCTAAGCAGCCCGGCATGAAGCAGATAATGCTGGGTAGCAGTACTCTTGGCATTATCATAGAGTGATGTTTTCTGTGAGTTTTTTGCTCCTCCGTTTGCAGCTTCACTCTGCTCAAATTCATAATTATAGAACTTGAATGTTCCCTGAACTGTGGTACTCTCATCTGCATCTACAGGATACCAGCTGTATCCATTCATATCATAAGTTGCAGAAGATATCGTACCGTTAAAACCGTCATAGAAATTGTCTCTGATGCTCTGGTGGGCATACTTATTCAAGCCCCAGCTCATCAGCTTTTTCTGAGCTGATGCAGAGCCCCAGCCTGAAGCACCACTTACGGTTACTGTATCAAGATTATAATAGTATCTGCTCCACGGATTAGGTTTTGAGCCCTGTGTCGTCTGCGCCTGATAGCTCTTGCTTGCGGTTGTACCGTTCATATTTAGCCCGGCTGTTTCATCTGTCTTGATAGATATTACACCGGCACCGTTTTTTAGAATATACTTATCGCCGCTGGAATCCTCACCGCTTCTTGTATTGCCGCTTGTTGTAAAATATGCTGTGTATGCAACAAGCTCATCAAATACCTCAGCAGAAGAAAGTGCAGCAGAAGATATAGTATAGCAGCCCACTGTCGGAAGAAGAAGGTATATCGCCGACGAACTATTATCTTTTTTATAATCCTTGCCAGATGCACAGTACCAGCCCTTATTTACGATCATGCCAAATGATCTCAGACCGCTTGCTGATACAGTAATATCATCAATATCAAGATCATTGACAGTCCACTTGCCGGTAGCGTTATACACAAGACCAGCCATATCCTTAGGTGAACCTGTTGCAGTCACTTTGGAATCAGAGCCGATAGTTAATATTGTTGTATTATTACTCTTTATTGCGCCGACAACTACATCTGTATTCAGCCACTGATAGCCAAGAAGACCACCCATTGAGCCGGACGTTTTTGCACTCACCTCATAATTCTGTGTTTTGACTTTATCAAGGGTCAGTGTCCTGCTGTTATAAACACCATCTGTTGCCGAATAGCCCTCTATCTTTGCGACAAGGCCGCCGATTATCTGCGCAGCTTTTTCAGAAGTATTCTCTATCTTGCCGCCGAGTGTCAACGACTGGAAACGCCAGTTCTGCACCTGATTATTAGTATGGTTTATCTTTCCAACCACACCGCCAATGCAAGTATTATCATTGCTGTTGCCGCCTGTGATGTTTCCTGTAAAATCACTTGTCTGGATACGCAGTGCATAATCATTTGACGAATTGTTTACAGACAGCTGATTGGCCTCACCTATCAGTCTGCCAAGGTATAATGCTTTACTACCGCCATAATCTATCTCAGTTTCAACATTCAACACATAGGCATTAGCCTTAGTCCTTACTATGCCAGCCAGTGAGCCGGCATATACCGCATTAGCGGTTGGAGAAACACTTATACTGCCGTTCAGGGTAGCCCTATTGGTATTACTATCATTTGATTCACGAACTACTGCATTATTAAGTATACCAAACAGGCCGTTATAACGGTGATTATAGATACGGCCGTCACCCTTTGTCCTTGCAGACGCATCAGACAGATCTGCATTATCTCTAAATCCGTATGGTTCCCCGATAGCAAGTGTGATCGTCTTACCACCGGTATAGAGATTCCCGCTGAAAGTACAGTGTTCTTCTGATACTGCATTATCCCTCGTAAACCCAGTCAGACCAGTTCCTGACAGGTTTATATCAGCTGTCAGAGTGAGGTTGCCTGAGCCGCCGGGAACAGTCAGGATGTCTGAGCTCTCCAGCTGGATATTCAGAGCTGTCCTTGCAAAATCAGAGACTGTTCCGATGCTTGATACATAGGGCTCTATAGAAACTGTATGAGCAGCCTCATTGACAGTCAGTACAGTATTGCCGCTGCCAAACTTTTCATATGTTTTCTCATAGCTTGTTTCTTCGTCCGTCTCTTCATCTGTTTCGGTCACGGTCTCAGTATCTCTTGAATCAAACCTTAATACCTCGCCCCAGCCGCCGATGTCATCAGCTTCAACAGCCGCACTTCTCTTAAGAACCCAGCCATTCTCAGCAAAGACGAGCGCATTGTCACGGAATCCGACTATCTGACCATATTTATGCGCATCAGATGTAGGAGAAGCAGACTTTGCATCTGAGAGATCTGTGGTGCCCGTCATTCTGAGCACGCCGCCGCCAAGATCACCCACAAGGCCGCCGCCGTTAAATGATCCGTCTACAGCAATAGTTGCATCCTTTGCATCAACAAAAGAATTGCAGGCCGAGCCTATCAGTCCGCCAAATGTCAGGGCGTTTGCATTGTATGCCTTGTTTACCTTAAAGCCGTCAAAAAGTATATAATTTGCGCTCGATTTGTCAGCAACACCTATAGCGCCGCCGTAGTAACTTGATTGGCCGGCATTATGAGTCTCGGTAGTTATGCCGCCTATAGTCAGTACATTAGTGAGAGAGTCCGTCTTATACCGGCCTATAAGACCGCCGAATGAAGTCGATTTTTCTGATGCGTGATTTGACTTTACGGTTTTAACTGTATTGATAGTATAGTCATGATCGCATTCAAGCTCACCGAACAGACCGCCTATATCACCTGTGCCGTTTTGCTGCGAAGAATCTGTGTTATAATTTGTTACATCAAAGCCCGATTCATCTGCTTTCGGGAAGTAGTAACCGTACATACTGCCTGCACCCTGTTTACCTGTGATATGCTGTTCTATCGTATAAACACTATCGGGCAGAACAACAGTCGCCTTGTTTACCTTGCCGACCAAACCGCCGGCATATCCGCCTGATGTCTTTACGAGCTTGTTAGCCGCCTGATTATTGCCGCCTGTGTATGCAAATGTCGAACCGGCCTCCATTTCGCCGACCAATGAGCCGACATCGCCGGAAGAAGTCTCGATATCATCTATCTTTCTTAATGTGCCGCCTTCCGAAGCTCCGAACGAGAAGGTAAGGCTTGCACCTTCCTTGATAAGGCCGCAGGCCAGACCAAGATCAGAGTCGGACTTAAGAGAAACAGGATCTGTGTCATCAGTCTGCTGATCCATAGTAACATTAAGTGTGACCTGTGCATTTTTGCCGATAGTTCCTATCATACCGCCAAACGACTTCAATTGACCGCCAAGAGTTTCATCATCTGTCGCCGATGGCTTTGTAACAGCTATGTTCCATGTTGCTTTTGTGCCGCTGCCGGTAACTACATTCCTGGCCAAAAGCGGTGTGGTGTCGGTTATGCTCTCACCGCTCGGTATCTTATGTCCGTAAAAGCGTGATATCTGCAGTTTTTCGCCGTTGTTTATCACGGCTGTATCCGTCACATAGTTAAACAGCGGTCCGTCAAGATTTAAAACAATAGGTTTATTGGCTTCGATCTCTATCGAGCCGGAGAAAGGATTGAACTGTGTGCCAAGGCCTTTAAATCCACGCTCGAAATACCCTGTGTTACCGCTCGATGTTTTTAGCGTTATCTCGTCATTCTGATGATATGCGGCATAGTCTTCGTAGCTTCTTGAATACCTGTAAAAATCCTCAACAGTAAGAGATATCTTGTTGCTGTCTATAGGATTGTGAAGGAACTCATAATTGCTCGGCGGTACAGCGTCTGCGGCAGATGCAGGCATAGCAAACAGACCGATATCCTTCAGTTCATCACCGATATCAGCAACAGGAACGATATTAAAGATCATGACAAGTGCCGTCAGTGCGCTGACTGCACGTTTGCACGCTTTTTTTCTCAAAAGATCGATCAGTCTGTCTTTCATGAAAACCATTCTCCTGAAATATGAGAAACCGCTTCTCATATAAAATAAGTGTATCTAAATTATCAGCTGTTGGTGTCTGTAGGTATGTTGATCGTCAGACATATGCCGTCCGCCTGCTCAGCGCCGACAAAAGCCCACGAGCTGCTTATCTCGCCGTTTACCTTATACAGCTGTATATCATATCTGTTTCTGTAATTCTTTTCGGGGGCATATGAATCAGCGTTGATCGTCAGCTTATCCCAGTCATTGGTGCCAGCGCCTTGTTCATAAGCAACTTCCCCTGAAACAAACGGAAAAGCGCCGTCTGCTTCGTAAAAATCCTTGTTAAGTGCAATAACTGCCGGATCCCATTCGATAACTATCTCCTCACTGCCGGTACCTGTCAGAACAAGGTTGTATGCGTCGTAGTCAGAAGATGCAGCAGCAGAAGACAATCTCTGTTCATTTATATAGTATGACCAGCCCGACGAAGATGATGATAATTCCTCCTTAAGGCCGATAGCTGCTGCCAGCGGCTTGAGGTCAGGGAATTCGGACGTAGGTGTGGCCTTTATCAGCACTCTCTTGTTTGCATCGTTTTTCAGATCCCAGTTCTTTGAGAACTTGATCGTGTATTTATTCTGCGATCTTGCATCTGTATCAAGCGTCTCAGGCGACGGGCTGTGATATGTATACGATGAGCTGGAGGAGCTGAACGCAGTCAATGCGGTAGCAGCGTCGTTTTTAACTATCTGTATGGTTTTTCCGCTTTCCAGGCTGGTTATCACATTTCCCTGGCTGTCAACTACTGATATATCAAGATCATACTTGATCTGCTTTTTGTAGTAATCGCCCGAACCGTCGATATCGTAGTTCCATACAAACACATCTACATCATATGTCTGTCTGCTGTCAAGATCAGTCAGCTGGCTGACATATACCGGCTGATAAGCGATCTTCTCATTCTCTATCAGCGTAAGATAGTTTGAAGAAAACATCATATCGACCGATTCGTCAGACAGAACCACCCTTTTCATAAAATCATTTGATCTCGGGTATTCTGCATATGCTATCATCGTACAAAGCAAAGCAGTCACCGACACGATCCAGATAAGGAGCCAGCGCTTTTTTACAAATGCTTTTATATTGTTTTTCATTTAAAGCAGCTCCTTTCCCTGATAGTCTGCTATCTGTAAGCAGTTATATATACCATGTCAGTCTCTTTCTTCTCAAACGTCCTGTCAGTCTCGGAAAGCCTTTTTTCCCACGACACCTCTATTATATAGTAATCACAGAAGTTGCCGCTTTCCGGCGTTACAGTCACCGCTCCCGACTGCCAGTAGGAAGGCACATCGTCCTCCTGAACATTTTCAAGCTCACCGTAATTCCCCTCATAGAAATTATCCCCGGTCTTTGCCTTCATCGGTGTTTCGGTCTCATTGTTCTTGTATCCCCCGTTCAGAGGTCCTGATGCCTTGACATAATACTTTGTGCCTTCTTCACTGTAGATATCATCAGACACCTGAAGGTCATTTTCCGTATGGCTGTTCTGATGCATACTGTAAAGCACCACATCATTTTCATCAGTGCCGCTCGGTATAGCCTCTTGTGAAGAATACTGTGTCGCAGGATATATCTTGTATGTAAACTGGTTGTTGTTGGTATGCGCAAGCTGTATCTTATAGTTCGATGTATTTGACCCCGAGACAGAAAAGACATATTTCTGATCGTTCACCGGTATCAGCTTGCCGTCTTCGTCATGCTCAAGCCCCCCTGTCACCGGGTCTGTCTTATACGGGCTTATAGCATTCATATTGAAATACATTCTGTCTTCTCTCTGCGCAGCATTGAGGTATAATGAGTTAGGGAACTCGACCTTATACAGCTCGGCTGCTTTTCTCTGCGTATAAAACCATGCAAAGACAGGCACCATGACACACAGTGCCAAAGTCAGCATGACCGCCAGTATCAGCGCAGCTTTTTTTTTGAGCGGCAGATTATTAAATTTCAAGGCCAGACCTTTCATATCATCTGCCACCTCCCTTTAGCTTTAGTCTGCCGGCGTTACAGTTACATCTATCATAAAGTAGTTGATATTTGAGCCTATCTGATAATCGGCATCATTGTATCCGTCGCTCAGCTTGTTGAAATTCGCTTCAGTCTTTGCATCAAGTATCTCTGAGTCTGAGATACTGCTGTGATTTGCAAAGACCATGCTTTTATTATCTATAAGATACTGTATGAGCTTTCCCTTGTCAGTCTCAGAGATGTCACTCCCGTCATCAACGACGTCCGGCACCACAGGATAATCACTTCTGAGCCCCGAGCTGTTGTCCTTGAGCGCTATCTGACCGAGCGTATTTGTCCACATCCAGTATATGGTCACCTTCTGCGGCTCGTTCTTTCTTGCGTTTGTAAAGCTCTTTTCCAGAGTGCCGGTCGTTATGGGCTTTTTATAGTAATACTTTCTATCTGCGGGTGTCGTTGACGCTGTGTCGCCCGGCTCCTCAAAGAAAAGGATATGGCCTTTAAGGTAATTCTCCGCAGTTTGACACTGATCTATAGCACTCTGCGCAAGACCGGAATTATCCGTAGTCAATTCAGATACACGGATTATATCATCGCCGGCCTGCTTAAAACCGATGACATCAAGATCTATCCTGACTGTCAGATCGCCTGTCTCTGTAGGAACGACGTAAAACTCTATCTCGCCGCTGCTGTCGGGACCGAACACTGTCTTCTCATTCTCCGAAGGGTCAAACCTGATCTTTATCTGAGAATCGCTTGCTCCCGTGACATAGTAGCCTGAGATAACTTCACTGTCGCCGTATCCGTAGTCAGAGGCTGCCTTGATAAACTCCTCGTCATTTCGCACACTGCTGCCTTTAACAGCTATCTCAAACGGGACGCCCTTCGCCCTGACCCCCATATTATCCGCCTCGACGGCCTGGTTCATGGTGAACCACGCAACGGTGGTGAAAATCAGTATCAGCACAGTGAGCGTCAGCATGGCGCCGAGCTTTATCAGGCGCTTTTTTCTTTCACCGGCCTGCTCGCCGTTCTCAGGCTGCATTGTGGTATCAATGTTCTCGCCGCTCACCGCACTCACCTCTTTTCCTGCGTGTTTCCGCCAAAAGGGCATACTATCCCCCTGGATATAGTTACTCTATTTTATTTTAACACATTTATAAATATTTTTCAAGTGCCAAATATAAGAAATTACAAATTCATATTTAGCAGTTATGTACAAATTGCACATAGCATTTGTATTTTGTTTACTGATATTATCAACAAAAAAGCAGGAGCAGCATAACATCTGCTCCTGTTGTTGTAAAATTATGCGTGTTTATGCCGATTTGTAGCCGTTCGGGAATACCTCCGACTCGTATTTCTCCCACATGGCCTTGGTGGTGGGGGTAATGTCGTCTATGAGGCCGTTGCCGTCGTTCTGGCCGCTCGTCTTCCATGCGAGTACGCCGTCGTAGTCAAGGTCATACGCTGCCTGGTATTCGTCTGTAAGGCTCACTCCCTCGGGCGTTCCGGGGCATTCGCCTATGACTATCGGCCTGTCGTATTCCAGCCTGAACTCCTCAGGGGTCTGCTTGAATGGGTTGCCCATGCCAGAACCCTCCTCCCACGGGTACCAGTGAGTAGAGTAAAAGTCAACATATGCCAGCTCAGTCTTGTAGCCCTCTTGCGAGCTGATAAGCTCTTGCAGATAGTCGTTGCCTATCTTGTTTCCCTGCATACCCTGAGAATTGTACTTGGGCATACCCATGCCGACAGTCACCAGCACATCTGAGTGCTCGTGTATCGCAGCCGATGCCTTTGCGTAGTATGAGGAAAGGTCTTCCCAGTCTATCTTGCCGCATTCCTTGTTCTCATATATCCAGTCGGGCTCGTTGCAGAGGTCTACTGAGAAGAAATAATCGCTCTTGCCGAACTTCTCGACAAGCGGGATAATGTAGTTGTTGACATAAGCGTCAGTCTTCTTGCTGTCCTGAACGAGCTTTCGCCAAGCGCCGAATTTCTCCTTGGAATCGTCTAAATTATCATCGTCCTTGTAGTGGTCAAATGACTGAACAGTCGCCATTATGTATATCTGGTTCGCCTCGGCTATGCTGAAAAGCTCCGAAAGATCCTTCCAGTGCTGCTCGGTCGCACCTGTGAAGTTGCCGTCATCGTCTATCTCCATGCCGACCTCGCCGTTGCAGGATATCCATACTCTGGCGCAGTTTACGCCGTTTTCGTGGAGCTGTTTGAAATGCTCGCTCCATTCCATAAAGCTGAAATCACCGCCGAAGTCGTTCCACTTTATCCACGGGGCATTGACGCCGTTTAGCCACAGCTTCTTGCCGCCGACCTCAAAGTCCTTGCCGTTTACCTTTACTCTTGCCGAGCCGTCGGTCGTCGTATTAAAGTCAACTGATGATTCGTTCTTGTTAGACGGCGCTGCTGACTCAGCGTAAGACGAGCTCTCGCCGAAGCTGCACGAAGCAAGCGAAATTGTCATCGCAGCTGCCGATATCAAAGACAGTATCTTTGCTCTGTTCATTGTTTTGTTCCTCCTTTGGTGTGATGTATTGTTAAGTTCGTTGTGAGAGCTTTGCTGCATATGTAAAATCAAGCTCCGCCCTGCCGCTGTCAAGCGCCGCAGCAAGAGCTTTGCAAAACCCTGTTTCGTCATAGTCTGCCCAGTCAAGCGCCTTTACAGTGCCGCCCTTTTCAAAGGCATCTTTAAGCTCATCGGTGTTAAAGGCATTATGCAATGTGCAGACTGTATCATCGCCCCTGCTAATATAGGTGCAGGGATCATAGCGGTTTGAGGTAAGTGTGTAGCTTACCCCCTTATACTCAAAAAAGAGTTCCTCGCCCGATATTATAAGCCTGCCGTTATCCTTATCCATAGTCGCCCCCGTCATTCGTTATAATTCAGCCGTCTTCTTATCTCCTTGCAGTCGGGGATATACCTTTCAACGAGCGCCCAGAACTGCGGGCTGTGGTCCATATGCACAAGGTGGCACAGCTCATGCACCACAACGTAGTCCATACACTCCTTCGGGTGCTCATAAAGATAGAAATTAAGAGAAATGCTGCCATTGGAAGAACATCTTCCCCAGCAGCTTTTCATTTGCTTTATTGTTATTTTCTTAGGACAGAGCTTTGTGAGGTTTATGAGCCGCTCGCAGCTCTCACGAAGCTCACGGTTGGCAAGTGATGTGATAAAGTTTGTCGCATCACGCCTTACCGAGTCGATATCCGCCCCCTGCTTCGGCACGCTTATATAAAGGTTGTCGCCCTCCATATATGGCTCTTTATACTTATCAGGGGTGATATAGCGAAGTGTCGCCAGCCTTCCCATAAGGTCAAACTGCTCGCCGTCCTCATAGGTCGTCAGCCTTACAGGCTGTCTTGCGCACTGTGCGAGAGACTTGAATATCCACTTCTCCCTCGACTCGACGAACTTCATCATATCTTCATCGCTCATGCCGTCCGGCATCTTTATGGTCAGATAGCCCTCTTTTATCTGTAGATAGAGGTTTTTGCGCTTTCCCTTGTCTATGACCGCCTCGGTCTCACGCCCGTCCTCAAACCGCAGCAGTCTTGCTTCCTTACTCATTACGCAAGGTAGGAGCTGTGTACCCAGCCCTCAAGCAATGTGCCGTTATAGTCAAAGCTCGCCTGAACGTAGCCGTTCTCATCTTCCTTAGAGAGCACTGTCACCACGATGCCTGGCGACATACATATCACCTGCTCGCCCTCGGGTGAAGGGTCTTTTCTCAGGTATGCATATTCCTGCACTGTCTTTGTACCGAGCCCCTTCTTTTCTTCTGTAGCCTCGGTCTTCTTTGTCTTTTTGGTCTTCTTGGTCTCCTCTGTCTGCTCCTTTGAGTCATCGCTTTGCACAGCCTCTGTCTGTGCGGCGGCATTTGCAACGGTAGCAGTATCGAGCCCCTTCGGGACATCTGCCTCAACGCCCGAGAAAAGGCTCTTGGCAAATATGATAATAACGCCGACAACAAATATCGCCACAGCTATGATAGCGACAACGCCTATGAGCTGGTTGCCCGTATCAGCGCTTCTCCTTCTTTTACTCAATGTATATTACCCCATTCTTAATATTTATTGTTACAATAATATTATAACTCACCCTGCCCCCAAAGTCAATTACGAAAAGTTTACAAATAAAGTAAGGGCACCCACGTCTGTACTGACGAAAGCGCCCTGAATACTATGCTGTTTTGTTGGATCTATTCATACTCGTCACGGTTTATCAGCCGGTCGAGCAGCTCGCCGTCCTTATACTCATATAAGAACACGCCGAGCAGCATTAGCACGCCTATGACGGACAGCACGACGCCCAGCTTGAAATAATTCGGGCTGAAGCTCAGCTCGATGACATTCTCGCCACGTTCAAGGGGGATAGTTATCAGCGAATCGAGCGTTACCTCGTAATCGACCTTCTTGCCGTTGACTGTGACAGTCCAGCCGTCCTCGTCGGGGATAGTTGTAAAGAGATACTTGCCGTTGCCGTCAACATTGACAGTTCCCTTGACATATCTGTCGTCAAACTCCTCGATGTCAAGTATGCCCTGCTCTCTTATCGTCTCGACTGCTCTTGCAAAGTCAGTCTCGTCAAATGAGTAGAACAGCTCGTCATACCAGAAGGCCTCGTTCGTATCATCAACGAGGGTAACTCTTATCCTGACCTCCTGATCTTTCTTGAATTCGCCGAGCGAGAGGATAGAAAGGTTATCGCCCTCAAAGAACTCGCCTGCGAAGTCCATCTCATTCTCGGTCACAAGGAACTCGTCCTCGTCCTGCACCCAGATATTGCACTTGCGCTCGTACTTGCTGGGCAGGAACATATAAAGCGGGCTGTCCTTGTCCATTCTGATAACGAAGTCAAGGTGCGCCTCGGCCTTTGAAACGTCCTCCTTGAAGAACTTCTTGTGCCCGTCCTGGAGCCTTGACTCACCGACGTTCTCTCTGTCAGTGTTTATGGGCTTGAGCCTTGTGAAGAACTCAGTGTATCTGTTTCCGCCGATAATACAGTTGAATATCTGATTCTGGTTGTCAAAGGGGTTACGGTCGCTCATCTGAGCGTTCAAGATACGGTCTGAGGATACCATGCCAAGGCCTAAGTTATAGGGGTTGCGGTAGAATTTATAGGTCTCAGCCACTTCCTTTTCGACCTTATCGTCGGTGTCCTCGCCCTTTTCATAGACGATATTAGTCCTTGCAGCCTGCCCTGCGAGCTGATACTGCGAGGGTATCTTTATCCTCGAATCGACATAGCGGTTGCTGCCCTTTTCGGTCTCCTTGTCCATTACATACTTTATGTCAAAGAGCGCATCGGTCATGATAGTCGAGCCGTCATACTTTGTATAGTGGCCGCCGTAAGCATATCCGAGCTGCTTAAGAAGCGTCAGCGCCGGGGAATTCATAGTCGAGCTCGAATGCGAAACACCGTAGTAGTCGGTCCCTATCGGGTCATTTACCGTGCGGTGGAAGGTAGACTCCATACGGAAGAATTTCTCATCGTCCTGCTGCTTGATGCTGTCAACGAAGCTCCTTAGGTTTGACATATACGGCTCGTATGAATAGTAGGTCGAATATGCCACGTCCTTGTCTATCTTGGTGAGCGTATCTGATGCGTTGCAGAACATCTCGGCCGCTATGAGCATAACGGTTATTATAGGTACTACCTTTATTTTGGGGTATTTCCTGTGAAGGTGTATCAGCGCAAAGTAAACGCTGAGCGCTATTATGCCGAACCATATGCCCTGCATTCTCCAGGTGGGCTCGCCCTTTTCGTCGGTTATCGTGTCAAATATCTGGAAGTGCTCGTAATTCTCCCTCTCGCACCAGAAAAGGAACGCAAGCAGCGATATGAACACGCCGCCTATCTGCTTTGAGGTTATGCCGTCTGCATTCTCGTATGCACGGAACGACATCCACAAAAGCAGCAGCGAGAAAGCAAAAGAATACCTGAAAGGCAGCCAGTTAGGCATCTGAAAGCCGTGCCATACCATGTCTATAGGCCTTATATACATACACAGTATAAGGAAAGCCGCTAAAAGACCCTTTGAGCACTTTTCCTTCATGGATATCTTCTCGTTCATAAAGAACAGCGGAACGAGCAGCAGCACGATCGAGCCGCAGTATATCATCGGCAGACCCTCGGGGTACACCGTGTCATAGCTCATGGGGAAGAGTTTTGTGATAAAGGTCAGGAAATCGAACTGCGTTGCCATTGACCAGTCAGGCTCGGTAAACTCGAACTTGCCGAGCTTAAGGGAATTATACACAGGTATCAGCACTATGCAGGCGCAGAGTATCGCTATAACTGTTGCCATAGCAAAGCGCAGCACTGTGAGGACTATATTCTTTGCAAATATCCTGCCCTCCTTTGACAGGCAGTAGGATATGAAATAAAGCCCTGTGAATATGCCCACCATATAGCCTATATAGAAGTGCGCTATGAACATCAGAGCGAGCGGTATGATATACGCAGTCATCTTGCCCTCGTCAACAAGGCGGTGAACGCCCCATATGATGAGCGGCAGGTATATTAGCCCGTCAAGCCACATCGGGTCCATAAACTGCACTATCATATACGCCATAAGCGAGTAGCAGCAGGAGAAAATACACAGCGCCCCGTTTTTGGGCCTGCTCGTCTTTCTCATAAGGTAAGCAAAGGTGACAGCCGCTGTACCGACCTTCAGAAGCTGCATAGTTTCTATCGCTCCGCACATGGCCGAACGTGGGAATAGACATATCACGAGCATGAACGGGCTTGCAAGGTAATAGCCGAAGATACCGAACATCTCGCCCGAGAGGTTTCGTGACCAGTCATACATCAGACTGCCGTTGCCCCAGAAGGCATCACGCATGGCCTCGTAGTAGTAGACATACTGGCCGTTAAGGTCGAGCACCAGCACCGAGTTCTCGCCATACGGGTGAACGCCGAAGAAGGCATAGACTATATACATAGTCACCACCGGCACTAAGAACACGGGTATATACACCCACTTGCCGCTGTCGCCGAAAAGCAGGCCGGCCAACCATTTTACCGGGTCTCTTTTCTTTTTTTCCTTGGCAGGGGCGGTCTTTTTTGTTTCTGTCTGCCCCTCCTGCCTGTCGGTTATCACTGCCGCAGGCTGTTCGTTATTAGTCATACGTCGTCTTTCTCTCCGTTCTGCTCACGCCCGTCCCTCATCACGCTTCGGATAATAAAGCGTGGGCGTTTTTTTATCTCCTCATATATCTTGGCAAGGTAATAGCCGATTATGCCTAAGCTGAACATTATTATACTCGATGTGAGCAGCTGCAGGATGATAACTGTCGAGAAGCCTGCCGCACTGTTGCCGAGTATCTTGTTGACAAGCGTATGCACACCCAGGATAAGCGAGATAAGGAATGTTATGACACCGCAGAAGGTAACTATATGCAGCGGTGCGCTGGTAAATGATGTTATCGAATTTATAGCGTATTTTATGAGCGACTTTACGTTCCACTTGCTCTCGCCCTCTGCACGGTCAGCGACCTCGAAGAAGACCTTCTCTGTCTTATAGCCGACCCAGCTCGACATAGCCCTGAAAAATGTAAGTCTCTCAGGCATAGCATTAAGGCTGTCAACAACTGTCCGATCAAGCAGCTTGAAATCAGAAGCGTCCTGCATATCAAGGCCGGAGCTGTCGCCAATGAGCTTATAAAACCACAGTGAAAAGGCCTTATACAGCCCATTTTCCTTGCCACGGCTCTTTTTTCTGCCCTCGACCACGTCAACGTCGTTGTTTTTCCAGATATTGTACATTTCAACTATCGTCTGCGGCGGGTGCTGAAGGTCGCAGTCCATAAGCACCACGGCATCTCCCCTTGCAGTTTTAAGTCCTGCGAAGATAGCGGCTTCCTTGCCGAAATTCCTCGAAAAGTTCACCGCAACGACATTCGGGTTCATTTTTGAAAGCTCGCACAGCTTGTCCCATGTGCTGTCCTTTGAGCCGTCGTTTACGAACACCAGCTCGAAGGGTATGCCGTTCTCTCTCATTATCTGCGACACTACCTCTGCGGTGTTCTGCACGTTTCCTTCCTCGTTATAGCTTGGTATAACTATAGAAAGCAGTCTTTTTGCCACGTTTCATTCTCCTTGCTTTATATGATGTTTTTGTATCTGTCGGTATCCGCAAGCACTAAGCCTTGTCTTGCGCACACCGACAGACCCAAAAACAAAAATCACGGGACGCCGTAAGGAACAGCGTCCCTGTTTTATGATTCTTATGGTTCTTACTTTACAATGCCGGTGATTATCATGATAACGCCTATGACAGCACAGGCGATACCGCCGAAGAAAGCCGCCTTCTTTGCGGATTCCTTGGAGCTTACGAGTTCCTCCTCGCTCTTGGCTGTAACAATATACTGCTTGCCCTTCTCGGTAGGCTTGCCGAAGGTAAGCTGTCCTGCGTTCATATACGCATCACCGAGCAGATAGAGTCTCTGCCCTGTAAGGAAAGCATATTCTACCATTCTGTAGCCGAGCATTCTCGAACCGCTGCCGAAGCCGCCGCCGTTGAAGCTGGTAAAGCGCCTTCTCGGGTTCTGGAAAAAATTGTTCTCATTATAGGAGTTTACAGGCTCAAAGCGGTCAGCAGTCTTTACAAGGTCAAAAGCGCCTGAAACGCCGACAGTCTCCATATTGATAGAGTCGCCGTTGGCATCGGTAAGGATAAGCTCCTCGCCCGATTCTTCCTCGCTTATCTTTTCTTCCTTCTTGACGAGCTTCTTTGTCCTGTTTCCCTCGCTGTCAGTAACTATCTGCTCCTCCTCGTAAACACGGTAGGTCTCAGCCTTATAAAAAGCTGCGTCCTTCTGCGAGAAGGGAGCCTTCTGAGGATTCTTTGACTTGACTGTACCTTTGAGCTCACAGTATTCTCTGTAGGTGTCGCTGATAGAAGCCATATCAGCCATAGATTCCTTTACATCGGCGATAGTTGATGTCTGTGTTGCCTGGATATCGAGCAGGGCATCACCTGTTTTCCTGCGCTGAAAATACGCAAGATAAACGCCCAGTGCGATAAGCAGCAAACCTATTATAACAAAGGCCATATTACGATTTCTCCCTTATTTCTTAAATATTCTCCATTCCCGGGTGCAGGGAATGGAGAATACAAGTTCATAGATTATTAGTCGATCATGAGGGTGACTGGCCCATTTCAGCCATAAGTCTTGCGAGCTCTGCGTCAACAGCGCTGTCCTTCTCGAGCTGTGCGAACTCATCAGCAGGGCCTGTAACTGTGCCTGCGAGGTCAGCGAATGCGTCAGCCTTAGCTTCCTTGCTCTCGATCTTTTCTTCCATCTTGTCGAGCTTAGCAAATGCGCTGGAGGAATCCATATTGCCGAGGCTCTTAGCCATCTTCTCGTTTGCATCAGCCATCTTGGAGCGTGCAATGAGCATAGACTGTCTGCTTCTTGCCTCGTCGAGCTTGCTCTTAAGAGCATCTACCTGAGACTTAAGGTTATCTACCTGAACTGTAGCCTGGTCATACATACCCTGATACTGCTCAGCCTGCTTGTCAGCAGCGACCTTTCTTTCAAGAGCCTTCTTAGCAAGATCCTGGTTGCCCTGGGAAAGAGCAGCCTTTGCCTTGTTCTCCCAGTCAGCGCTCTCTGCCTTAGCCTTGTCAAGGTTCTTCTTTAACTGTCTCTGTGAGCCCATAGCGGTACCGAGAGCGTTTGTGCAGTTCTGTACCTCCTTCTCCATGTCGATGATTATCTGTTTCACCATCTTTTCGGGGTCTTCGCACTTATCAAGAAGATCGTTGATATTAGCCTTCAGGATATCCCCTATTCTTTCAAAAATAGCCATAATGTAATTCCTCCTATAATATAGATTTTTTATTTTATGTATTGTCAAGCTTATCCATCGTCTTCTCATAGCCGGCACGCAGCTCATTGAATCTGATTATAAAAGCAATGGCAAATACAATACATACTACCTTTGTGACGACCTGCAGCAGACCTGTCACCGTCACCAGGGCTTCTACCCTGACGAGCCTGTTTAATACATCAAACAGCAGATTTGCGATGACTGACACGGTCAGCCTCGTCCACGCCTTGCCAAGGCGCTTGACATCTGCCACGAAGGGCATCAGCAGCCGGTGGTTCTCAGCGTCCTCCACGACCTTGCCCTCGCCGCTGCGAAGTATACGCCCCATCATGCGCTTCTGGAAGTCGATAGAAACGAACGTCGAGAAAACGCCTGCTATTATGCCTGCGTAGTTAACGTACTTCGCATCGAGCTTTATTGATGCATAGATAAGTGCCGCTGTGAACACGCCGTTCATCAGGGCAGAGGCAACAGCATTGGGGCTGTATGCCTTTACGCCGCTGTCATGCAGCGAATATTCAGCTATACCGATAGCTGCGAACACAAATCCCAGTGCCTTGACCGCATAGGTCACCCAGAGGCTTAGTTTGATATTCAAGATTATCAGCACAAAACCGACAAATAAAAAATTCATAAGCCAATATACCCGTCAGTCATCACTTTTTTTGTTGTTCGGCTTGAAGAGCACCTTTATAAGGAGAGCAGCCCCTGCTGCCACCATACCGAACATAAGGATATATGTAAACAATGTTCCGCTCACTGCGTGGAAGGATATGCTCGTTATGAGCGATATCAGTATCACCAGCACGCCCAGTGCGCACACAAAGCCGCCGATAGCCTTCTTTTCAAAGAAGAACAGCAGACCTATGCCCACAAGAAGCGGTATGAGCATCGTACCCATAGGCATTCTCAGAGAGCCTATGCCCCAGTAGCCATGCCCCCACGATGAGCTCACGGTGAATGAGTTGAACACCCAGTAGAGCCCGCCGCCGAACAGCAGAAAGCCCATAAAGAACTCCAAAAGCTCATTCTGTGCCTTGCCGGGGTTGTTGCTGCTTTTCTTTTTTCTTGCCGGCTTTGGCACCTCGATATCGAGCCCGTCTGTTATCTTGTTTACTATCTCCACAGGCTCATCCTTGCCAAACTGTTCATCAATAAGTTCCTTGATATTCCTCATAACACATTCCCCTTTCTTTTCTCTGTATATATGTCACAAAAAATATGTAAAACCTTCTCAAATTAGTTAAAACTACACCAATCATATTATATTACATTCTAAAACCTTTGTCAAGACTTTAGGGTGTCAGCAGCCAATATTTCGTTAAATTAACACAAACGCAGGCTCATGCTTTTTACACATCAAATATGCAGGAACGCCCTGCAAAATACTCTAAAAATGCAGGAAATATTTTATAGACTGCATTTTATATTCAAAAATACCCTAATAATCTGATATTTTATACGTCTTGATTGTAAGTAATAATCAAATTCTGAATTTTTATCAAAAGGGGCTTGCAAAATTCAAAACGATGTGCTATAATATATTCGTTGATTGCTCCGGGGCTTGAAACGTTTAAGTCCCTGCCGGGCAGCAAGTAAAAAATATATGATGGGAGTTTTTACAATGGCACTTAAGAATGAATACCTCCAGAAGGTATACGAGCAGGTCGAGAAGAGAAATCCCGGCGAGAAGGAATTCCACCAGGCAGTTTACGAGGTTTTAGAGAGCCTTGTTCCTGTAGCTGACAAGAGACCTGACCTCATCGAGGCTGGCGTTTTCGACAGAGTAGTTGAGCCTGAGAGACAGGTAATGTTCCGTGTTCCGTGGGTAGACGACAACGGCAAGGTACAGGTAAACAGAGGCTTCAGAGTACAGTTCAACTCTGCTATAGGCCCCTACAAGGGCGGTCTGAGATTCCACCCGACAGTATGTGCATCCGTTATCAAGTTCTTAGGCTTCGAGCAGATATTCAAGAACAGCCTTACTTCTCTCCCCATGGGCGGCGGCAAGGGCGGTTCTGACTTTGATCCCCAGGGCAAGTCTGACGCTGAAGTTATGAGATTCTGCCAGAGCTTCATGACAGAGCTTTGCAAGCACGTTGGCGCTGACACTGACGTTCCTGCCGGCGATATCGGCGTAGGCGGCAGAGAGATAGGCTATCTCTTCGGCCAGTACAAGAGAATAAGAAACGAATTCGTAGGCGTGCTCACAGGCAAGGGTATGCAGTACGGCGGCTCGCTCATCAGACCTGAGGCTACAGGCTACGGTGCTGTTTACTATACAGTTGAGATGCTTGAGCACTTCGGCGACAGCATCAAGGGCAAGACATTCGCAGTATCCGGCTTCGGTAACGTTGCTTGGGGTACTATCAAGAAGGTAAACGAGCTCGGCGGCAAGGTAGTAACTATCTCCGGTCCTGACGGCTACATCTATGATGCTGACGGTATCACAGGCGAGAAGGTAGATTACCTCCTTGAAATGAGAGCATCCTGCAGAAACAGAGCTCAGGATTATGCTGACAAGTTCGGCGTTCCTTTCTTCGCAGGCAAGAAGCCCTGGGAGCAGAAGGTCGACATCGTAATGCCTTGTGCTACTCAGAACGAGGTAACTCTTGACGATGCTAAGAACATCATCGCTAACGGCGTTAAGTACTATGTTGAGGTCTCCAATATGCCTACAACTGCTGAGGCTGTAACATACCTCAGAGAAAACGGCGCTATCGTATGTCCTTCCAAGGCTGTCAACGCAGGCGGCGTGGCAGTTTCCGGCCTTGAAATGAGCCAGAACTCCATGAGATACAACTGGACAGCAGAGGAAGTTGACCAGAAGCTCCACCAGATAATGAAGAACATCTTCAAGTCTTCCATAGACGCAGCTCACGAGTACGGTCTCGGCGATGACCTCATCGCAGGCGCTAACATCGCAGGCTTCCTTAAGGTTGCTGAGGCTATGAAGGCTCAGGGCGTTGTCTGATATATTATCCACCCTCCTCAAAGTGAAATAAATTGCAGCTGCTCATGTCCGCAAGGGCGTGGGCGGCTGTTATTTTTATAAAGGTATTGCAAAACACCGGGCAATATGTTAAAATAAGATAAAGTAATAATATTTTACGGAGAAGATATATGGTAGATATATTTAATAAGCTAAGCGCCATAGGGCAGGAGCATCTGCTAAGGTTCTATGACGAGCTTGATGAGTTTCAGAAAAGAAAACTCACAGAGCAGATAGATTCGATAGACCTCTCGGTGCTCGATGCAGGCGAATGTGAGCTGACAAGAGGGCACTTTGAGCCTATGGGTGCTATGACGACAGAGCAGATAAACGCCCGGCGCCAAGAACTCACCGAAACAGGCCTTGAAGCCATAAGGCAGGGCAGGGTCGGTGCTGTGCTGCTCGCAGGAGGGCAGGGCTCACGCCTTGGGTCTGACAAGCCGAAGGGTATGTTCAACATCGGCGTTAACAGGCAGCTTTTCATCTTTGAGTGCCTTATGAACGAGCTCAGAAGAGTAACAGCCACGGCCGGCACTCCCCTGCCGCTGTTTATTATGACGAGCAGCTATAACGACCGTGAGACGAGGGAATTCTTTGAGCAGCAGGGATATTTCGGCTACGACAAGGAATATGTCCATTTCTTTGTACAGGAACAGCTGCCGACTGTTGATACCAACGGCAGGCTCATGCTCAGTGCAAAAGACACAGTAGCTTGCGCCCCAAACGGCAACGGCGGCTGGTATACATCGCTCAGGCGCTCTGAAGTGTTCCGTCAGGCAAGGAACTCTGCCGGCATAGAATGGCTCAATGTCTTTGCAGTTGACAATGTGCTGCAGAAGATAGCAGACCCCTGCTTTATAGGGGCAGTCATAGACTCAAAGAGTGCCTGCGGCGCAAAGGTAGTATCAAAGATATCGCCTGATGAAAAGGTCGGCGTGCTGTGCCTTGAAGACGGCAGGCCGTCGGTCGCAGAATACTACGAGCTCACACCCGAGATGCAGACAGAGCGTATGCAGGACGGCACGCTTTCCTACAAATACGGCGTGATACTCAATTATCTTTTCAACATAAACGAGCTCAGAAGAACAGCCGGTGTCAGCCTTCCGCTGCACAGAGCGTTCAAGAAAGTGAGCTTCATAAACGAAAGCGGCGAGCTTATCCGCCCCGAAGAGCCCAACGCCTACAAATTCGAGACGCTGGTGCTTGACCTGATAAAGCTGCAAAGCAGCTGCCTTGCCTTTGAGGTCGAGCGTGAGAAGGAATTTGCCCCGGTAAAGAACAAGACCGGCATCGACTCGGTCGAGAGCGCAAGAGAGCTGCTGATAAAAAACGGCATTGAATTATAGAGCAAAAAGATCCCCCGAAAGCCTCGGGGGATCAGTTTTTTTATCAGGTATCAGTCCTCCTCGGAGGAGCTGTCAGCCTTGCTCTCAGACGAGCTTTCAGACGAGCTGTCGGACTTATCGCTGCTGTCCTTGCTGTCCTTCTTGCTGCTGTCAAGGTATTCCTCTGCCTTGTCGGTGATATCGTCAACATCGAGCGAGATAGCGCCGTTTAACAGCCTTTCAAACTCCTCGTCGGTGTATTTGCCGTTCTCGTGGGCAGTATTTGCCTTGTCGATATAGCGGTTTAGCGCATGGGTCAGATATTTCTGCTGTATTGCGCTGTCCTCTATCTTTGCTGTCTCATAGAGCTGCTGTGCAGAATTAGGCATACCGCTTCTGAGCTGCTTGTAAACGGTGGTCGCCGGGCTTCTGTAGAGGTAGATGACTGCCGCTGCCGAGCCTGCGAATATCGCTATGAGCACGAGCTTGGTTATTATTACACCCTTTTTCTGCTTGGGTCTGCCATCATCGGGGAATATAAGCCTTGTCTTGACCGCCTTTGCACCGCACTGATTGCAGAACTTCTTGGCGTTAGCGAGCTTAGCGCCGCAGCTGTGGCATACCTTGTTGGACTTGTATCTCTTGACTATGAGAAGAATCTCTATCACCACAAACAGCAGGAGCAGTGCGGATACAACTATTATAACAATAGTCTTCACCTTGCTGTTCTGGAGCACTGCCTTGGAATCCTCCTTGGCGGTGTATACCATATCGAATACGCCGTCGCCGTCGGAATCGACGTTGAGCTCTGTCTCCTCGCCCTTGGCGGTGTTGGTGGCTATCGTCGTGTCCTTGGTGATAGGCACGCCCTTGAATTTTCTTACATCGGTATAGTCGCCGTCCTCGTTGGGGTAGCTTATCGAGTAGTCCATCTTGCCCTTGCCGGTGCCTGTGATGCATATCTCATATTCTGCACCGTCTTTGAGCCTGAGTATCTTTACCTCGTCCTTCTTGGAAGATGTCGAGCCCTTTTCCTTGTCCTTATCAGTGTCTTGCTCGTCGTCATCTTTCTTTTTCTTCTTTGAGGAGCTGTCGTCATCATCGTCCTTTTCGTCCTCGTTCTCAGAATCGAAGGTGAGCGTTCCGAAGTCTGTACGGGTATTGAAGGTCTTGCTTGCCGAGCTTAATATCTGGTTGTTGAATTTAACGAGCACGTCTACAGGGCAGGCAATGCGGATATAGATATAGTTGCCGCCGGACACCTGGTCTGCAAGGTCATCGAACACGAACTGCACATCAGCAGCCGAGCCGACCTCGAAATAATAGCCGGGTGTCGCAATAGCGCTCATAAGTGCCGAGCACTCGTCTCTTTCAGAGCCGCTGAGCGAATGGAAGAAGCCGAGCGAATATATCAGCACGTCCTTGCTCTTTAAATCGTCTGCGTAGTCTATACACGGCTGTGCATAGCTGCCGTTTTCCGACTTGCCTTCGTTGGGGTAACCGTCGCTCATGAGCACTATCTGCTTCTTGGGTGCCTTTGACCTTTCGAGGATATCGTCAGCCCTTTGCAGGCCGTCGTAGATATTAGTTCCGCCGCCGGAGGAGAGGCCGCCTATAGTCGAAACAAGGCCGCTCTTCTTGCTGGAGGATTCTATAAGTGTGTTTGCCGAGCTTGAATATGTAACAATGCTTATCCTTGTAGCAGGTGCCTCGCCGAGAACCGTCTTTACGAACTTCTGGGCTGAGAGCTTGGTCTGCGTGATAGGCTCGCCGTTCATAGAGCCGGAAACATCGAGCACGAGGACTACCTCACGCTCCTTGGAGCCAAATTTTGTATAGAGCTTGAGCTCCTTTTCGTAAGCCTCGCTCTTGTTGTTCTTATCCTGGTCGTTTATTATGACATCGTAGGTGTATTCAAGCTCGGAATCCTCATCTGTGCTGGAAAGTGTCACTCTGTAGATGCCGTTTGCAAGCTCTGAGGGGAACTTGAATTCCTTCTTTGTAACGTCCTCGTCGATAAGAGGAGTATTAGTCCTGTCATAGAGCCTTGTCACCATAATGTGGTAGTCGGAGCAGACATTGTCGTCCTTGTCGTAGACTACGAGCGTTCCGCCCTGCATGAGCCTGTTTGTAAAGCTCGAAGGTATGCCCACCTCATCAAAGCTGTCGATTATGTCCTCAAATTCCTTGTCTGTCAGATACATAGGCTCATCAAAGTTGTTCATGATGTAGCCCTCGGCGTTGCCTACAGCCGCACGCTTCTCTATCATCTGACGTAATTCCTTAAAGCCCATAGATGCTGTGAGCCTTGGTATCGAATAATAGTAGAGCGATGCAAGCTTATTATTCGGCACGCCCTTCTTTGCAGCCCTGTAAACAGGCGACGAGATAAGGAAGCCGCCGTCGTGGCCGTCTGTCTTATACTCGGTGTATTTTGAATACTCTGCAACAGTCGGGCTGGAGTAATCTCTGTTAGGACCCTTCCAGTTGCAGGTGCCGTTCAATACACCGTCATCTGTATAATCCTCGCAGAACTCGCCGAATATATCAGCATAGCCCTCGTGTACAGCGCTCTGGACAGAGGTGTCATATTCCTCGCCTTTTTCCGTGTCGTATGTACGGTCTTCGAGCTTCGAGCTGTTTGAGATTATGGCGTGTGTATACTCATGAGCCATTATATCAAGGTATGCCGCACATGAAGGCTTGGTGATATTTGCCTTATCGTCCTCAACGCCTGCGCCGATTATCATCGTGTCATTTGAAACTATAGCCGCATTGTTGCGGTAGTTTGTGCCGTCGAAGCTGTAGATGTTGGTGTAGACCTTGAGCGCCGGGCTGTCGTCACTGTTGGTCAGGCCCTTGCGGTAGTATACCGACGAGAAGAACTTGTTGACTTTTTCAATGTTTGCCAGCGCATCAACAGCATACGGGTCGGGTATCCTGTTGTCTACCTCTTTCCAGCTTTGCTTGTTCGGGTCATAGCTGTAGACAGACAGGCCGCTGAAGTCATTCATCGTGTAGTTGTCCTTCTCACCGTTGCAGACATACACCTCTATCTTGTCTGTCTCGCTCCTGAGCTGATAGTCGGTGTCACTGTTTTTGTATACACTCAGCTTCACGTCATTTTTCAGCTGGCCGAGAGGCATGAGGTTCGGCAGTGTCTTGCCATCAAGCAGTATCATCTCGGAATTTACCATAGGCCTTGAGCCCGAGATCTTTCCCGTCTCTGCATCTACCATTATAACAGCGAGCACCTGGCTGCTGTTTAAAGGATTTACATAGTAGCTGTAGCAGAGCACAACGTCCTTGTCGTTATACTTGGGGTTCAGCACCACGCCGCCGCTGCCGAGGTTATATTCCCCTGCCACATAGCCGAGCTTTGTCTGGGCGTAGGCATCAGCTATCTTTCTTGCCTCGTCAACGAGTATATCCGGCTCTGTATCCATATCCGGGTCAACATTCACATGGCTGCCCTCGACGCTGCGGACGTTGCCGTCCTTGTCGGCCTCCATAGTCAGTGTCGAGCCGAAAACAGGTATCTCGCCAAACCTCTGCTGCAAGAAATACAGGCGTGCATCGTCTATATCCGTCTCAGCTGTGACGGTATACTCGTTTGCTGCATCTTCTATGCCGAAGCGGTCACCTATCTGCTGCAGGAACTCGATCGCCTGCGTAGAATCGTGTACCTTAAGGTCAGTGTCAAGATCAAGCTGCGAGGGGGTGTAGCTCACGTTGCCCTCTGCTGCAAGCTGCAGCAGCTTGCCCTCCTGAGCCTCACGGTCTTTCCTTATCTCTTCCTTTTCCTTGTCATCTTCACTCATAGCCTCAGCCGCCGCAGCAGCAGCACCCTTTGCATCACGCCCGTAGACATCATAGATGCAGAAGCCGTCAACAGCCGCAGTTCCTGCTATCACGAGTGCAAGCAGAGTGGAGAGAATGCGAGGTCGTTTCATATCATCATCACTCCTCTATACCTATATTTATTTTTTTGACATTATGCGTAAGTTTATTATAACACATTTATTAATAAATTTCAACCGTTTGACGGTGACATTTTTTTATTTTTGTCACAACTGTTGGCAGACAGTGTCACAGCCCTGACAACCGTCACAGAAGAAAGATTTTTAAGCGCTCCCTCTTGAAAAGTATTAAAAATCGTGCTATAATATTATCAGGCTGCAAGGCCTTAAACTAATAACTATGATGAAAGGACGTAACTGATATGAACGATTGCCTTTTTTGCAAGATAGTAAAGGGTGAGATACCCTCAACAAAGATATATGAGGACGAGACTGTGTATGTTTTTGAAGACATAGCACCCACAGCTCCCGTGCATTACCTTGTTATACCCAAGGAGCATATCTCAAAGCTCGACGAGATAAACGAGACAAACAGCGCCGTTATCTCACACATCTACGAGGTAATAGCAAAGATAGCAAAGGACAAGGGGCTTAAAGACGGCTTCAGAGTAGTATCCAACTGCGGCGAGAGCGCAGGCCAGAGCGTTTTCCACATACACTTCCACCTGCTCGCAGGCAGACCGCTCACATGGCCGGCAGGCTGATAAAGCAAAAATGATACGCAGGACCTGCTGTTTGCTGCTGCCTTTTCAGGCAGGGCTGCTCGCTGCGTTCCTTCTTGGCAGCTATGCCGGGCTTTCGATGCTTTTAGTCCTGAGTGCAGCGTGTCTTCTTTTCGGTCTTTTCCCGTCAAAGAGGGTCTGCACTGCTGTAGTCTCGCTCTCAATGTGCGCAGGCATGGCGGTGAGCTGCATATATACAGCGGTCATTTACGATAAAACGAAGGCCTTTGACGGGCAGAGCGTTTCCGTCAAGGGCTATGTTTATGATATGAAGGAGTATGACGGCGGCAGCTTCCGCATTACTGTCAAGGGCAGGATAAATGACGAAGTATCGGCCAGGCTCAGCTTTTATATCGACAGGGAAGACTATGATGCCCTCACCTACGGCGACGATGTCACAGTTTCGGGTGAGGTGTACGAAATAACGGATAGTTTGGCCTACCAGGGCGCTCGCTCAAACAAGGCAAACGGCATCTTTCTGCGTGGCGGCATGGCAGAAAGTGTCAAAATACACGGCACCAACAGCCACAGGATAATGCGCTTTGCAAGGCAGCTGCGTGATGATGCCTATGAAATGCTCTGCGACAAGGGCGGCGACGGCGGAAGATACTTAGGTGCCATGATATGCGGCGACCGCAGCGGCGTTGAAGAAGATATTTCCGAGGAAATGTACCGTGCAGGCATCGGGCATATATTTGCCTTTTCCGGCACGCACATCGTAATAATGATATCAGCGGCGGCAGTCTTTCTTGAGGTGCTTGGCAGGCGGCGTGTGGTAAACACCCTTTTGCTGCTTGCTTTGACATGGGGGCTCGTGCTCTTTTCAGGGCTTTCGCTTTCGGCGATAAGGGCGGCTGTTATGATGAGCGTGCTGCTTATCTCCACCCTCGCAAGGCAAAGAAGTGATCCTCTGACCTCGCTTTCTATTGCAGGGTTTCTGATAGCGGTTGTATCGCCCTACAGCGTGGCTTCTAATTCGTTCCTGCTGTCGTTTGCAGGGTCTTTTGCGTGCAGTGCCTATGCTGATGCGCTCGGCGAACGTATGCACAAGGACAAGCTGTATCCGCCGACGGGGCTAAAAAGGACGCTTATCGCAGTTTTCTGCGCAGGCCTGCTTTTGATGCCTATAAATGCGCTGCTTTTCGGCAGGGTGTCTGTTATATCGCCGGTGACTAATCTGCTCATGATACCGGTGTGTACGCTTTGTATGATACTCAGCCTCGCAGGGCTCGTGCTGTCGGCAGTGCCGGTGATATCCGGAGCGCTTATATGGTATTCATCACTGATGATAAAGGGCTGCATCACCATAACAGGTGCGCTCTCACGCCTGCCGTTTGCAAGTGTGAGCACCCACCACTACGCAGTAAAGGCCGCAGTTATCATAATTAGTGTGCTGCCTGCCGTGATAATGCTGCTGCCCTATAAAAAGCTCATGCTCGCAGGCTCATATGCTATGTCGGCGGCGGTGATGCTCGCCGTGTCGGCCGGCGCAAGGTATTATGAGCGTGACAGGCTGTATATAATAGTCTACAGCTGCTACGGCAGCGATGCTCTTGTAGCATACGACACGCAGGGCACGGTCTTTGCATCTGAAAAGGGCGGCAGGCTGTGCTTCGAGGCGTTTGACAGTCTCTACTTAAAGCGTGGGCTGTGCGAGCTTGACGGTGTGGTGTGTGGGGGCGAGATACCCGATATGCCGCTCACAACCAACAACCGCACACGCTACAGCAGCGAGAGCTTTGAAAGTGAGAGCTTAGGCAGCATAAAGGCAGCAGACGGACAAATAAGCTGCACCACAGACCACGGCGAGGTAATAGTTGCAGGAAATGAAGTCTACAGCGAGCAAAACGGCTGTATTTATGAGATAAACGACGATGCGATAGAGATAATGCTTGACCGGGCGACCGGTGAGTGCAGAGTAAGGAGGCTTAAAAATGGCTTTGATATCACCCTCTGACCTTAACAAGAAAACGGCTCCGCTAAACGAGCGGCTGTATTTCTTCTACGGGCGTGATGTCGGGAATATGGAGCGTGTAACAAAAAAGCTGATAGCAAGGCTTGTGCCCAAGGACGCACAGACGCTCAATTTCCACCCGTTCGATGCAAAGAACTTAGACACCGCCGAGCTTGCCGATGCGGTAATGGCTGTGCCTATGTTTGCTGAGAGAGTGTGTGCATATATCCCCGGCTTTGATGCAAGCACCGTGAGCGCTGAGGATATGGAGGCTATCAAGACCATTCTCTCTGATATTCCGGACACTACCACTGTCGTGATATGCGCTGACGGCGAGAAGGTGTTCAAGAGCAAAAAGGCTCTAAACACCAAGAACAAGAGCTTTGCCGACTTCTGCGCCAAGGCAGGCACGGTGTGCGACTTTGCATACAGGCGTGCAGGCGACATGGGCAAATACATTGCCGCCGAGCTTTCAAAGTCCGGCTCGCAGATATCCAACTACGACGCACAGTATCTTGCAAACAGGCTGCTGAGCGACACAGCCCTTGTTGACAACGAGATAGCAAAGCTCTCGGCCTTTGCCGACGGCAGGCCTGTCACCAGGGAAATGATAGACATGATAGTCGCCCCGAAGATAGAGTCTGACGGCTTTGCGCTTGCTATAAACATTCTCCGTGGCAATGCGAAATTCGTCTTCGGCAGGATAGACGAGCTTGTATCCCAGAGGGTCGAGGCTATCGAGATACTATCCACGATATCATATTCTATAATGGATATCTACCGAGCCAAGCTCGCCCGCTCGTCAGGCAAGAATGTTGATGACATCATCAAGGATTTTTCATACCCGGCGTACAAGAAATTCGCAGTAGAGAACGCCTTCGGCGATTGCAGCAGGATATCCGAGGAGAGGATAAGGCTTACCCTTTCATTCCTCTGCGACACCGACCTTGCCCTCAAAACAAAAGGCTATGCCAAGGGCGGAGACATACTCGCACTTGAAGAATGCTGCGCCAAGTGCATGGCGATACGGAGTTAGTTATGGAAAAGCTCAGGATAGATAAGCCCATAATAGTTGAGGGCAGATACGACAAAAACAAGCTCAGCTCGTTTATCGACGGGGTGATAATAGTCACCGACGGTTTCTCGGTATACGGCGACGAGGAGCTTAAAGCATACATCAGAAAATGCGCTGCCGACACAGGAATAATAATCCTCACCGACTCGGACAGCGCAGGCTTCCGCATAAGGGGCTACATCAAGGGCATCTGCCCTGAGGGTGAGATAATAAACGTGTATATCCCCGATGTCTTCGGCAAGGAAAAGCGAAAGGACGCACCCTCGAAGGAAGGCAAGCTGGGCGTTGAGGGGATATCTGTTAAAATGCTCAGAGAGGCTTTTGAGCGTGCAGGCGTTTTCTCAAATGAGCGAAAGAGCGCAGGGCTCACAAATGCCGACCTCTTTGATGCAGGGCTTACAGGCAGGCCTGACTCTAAGGCAAAAAGGCAGGCGCTTTACAAAAAGCTCTCGCTCCCCTCAAGAACAACGCCCAACGGCCTGCTCGATATACTCAATGCAGGCTTTACAAGAGAAGAATTTGACAAGCTGATCAAAGAGCTTGACTGATACACACACTGCCACGAAAGGAGAGAAAGAATATGACAATGTCATCAATAACATTTCTGTATTTCTTTCTGCCTCTTTTTGTGGGAGTTTATGCGCTCACCCCTAAAAAGCACCGTGCAAAGACGCTTATCTTAGGCGAGGGCGTGTTTGTCGGCTGGCACTCGCTCTGGGCGCTGATCCCTCTCGGGCTGTCATCGCTTTGTGCATACATTCTCGGTATGCTTATCGACAACCGCCGCAGCGACAAGCCACGGCAGAAAAAGGTGCTTGCCGTGATGATATGCATAGAGCTCAGTTTCCTTGTGATATGCGTGCTCGCATCGTCGGGGGCGGTCAAAAGTGAGCTCGCAGCAAAGGCGTTTCCGCCGCTCGGAGTGTTTGTATACACGCTCAGCTCGCTCTCCTACTGCTTTGACATCTTCAAGGGCGAGATAAGGTGCGACCACCGCTTCTCGCTGGTCACGGCGTATGTCGGGTTCTTCCCCTGCCTGACAGCAGGCCCTCTGATGCGCTACGGCAAGGTGCTGCCTCAGTTTGAAGCGCCTGAGATTACGCTTGACAAGCTAAGCCGTGGCATATCGCTCTACTTAAAAGGCCTTGCCGAGAAATGCGTACTTAGCGCAACAGTATACGGTATGTGGGAGCAGCTGACAAAGCTCGACATAGGCGGCGTTTCTGCTACTACTGCGTGGCTCGGGCTCATCACCGGCGGAATGTTCGTTTATTTTGAGTTTGCATCGATCTCGCACATGGCAAGGGGCATCGCCCTGATGCTCGGCATTGAGCTGCCGGTAAACTTCGACCACCCGTTTAAGTCTGGCACGGTGACTGAGCTTGTCAAGCGCTTTAACGTATCCGTCACGGCGTGGTTTGTTGACTACATCTACAGGCCTATAAACGGCGACGGCAAGAGCAGGGCTTTCACAGCACTTGCTACCATAGCCACAGGCGTTACCCTCTCTATGTGGTACGGGCCGGGGCTTTCAAGGCTGGTGTTCGGCGTTTATGCAGGCATTTTGTGCATAGCCGAGCTCTGGTGGATAAAAAGGCCGTCAAAGGGCTTTGCAAGGGTGCTGACACTCATTATCACTATGGCACTGATGCACTTAGGCGTTGTCTTTTTCATATCGAACGACACAAGCTACGCTCTGTCATATATCCTTGCTGTCTTCGGGCGAAACGGTATGCTGATAGACAACCTCACCCTCTATTTCTTTGAAAACTACGCAGTTATCCTTGGCATATGCATATTCATTACCACAGGCCTTGCAGACCTTATCTACAAAAAGCTCGACAGCTACAAGGTCAGCTTCCTGCCGTTCTTGCAGCCTGTGTGGCAGCTGTTGCTGCTTGTGTTATGCACGGCTTTCCTTTCCGGCTCGGCGCAGAGCATACCGGGTCTTATGAACTGAGGTGATATGATGAAAAAGGTGCTTGACCTTATCTGCGTGATAATGTTCTTTACTCTGATAGTCATGTTCGCATTCAGCACGCTGTTTTTCAGCCCTGAGCCTGTAGATATGACAAAGGACACCGACGAGATAGACGCACAGCTTTTTGCGAGCTTCCCCCTGCAGGGCAGCTGGCAGACGCTTCGCACATCAATGCTGCTTGCCGCCGGCAAGACCGAGATAGACGGCAGCTTTTTAGTAAACGGCGGTGTCATAAGACCCTCCGAGCAGGTAAGCAGCAAAGCGACAGACAGGCTGACCGGCAGCATAAATGACTTTGCCGCAAGGCATGAAGACATCGGCGTATACACCTGCATTATCCCCTCCCCTTCGGGCATATACTCGGCCGATCTGCCGTCAGTTGGCGTAGGCTTTGACCAGAAACACTACATATCCGAGCTTTACAGCTCGTTTGACAGCTCGGTGGCAACGCTCGATGCATACAGCCCGCTCTATTCATCAAGAGAGAACTACATCTTCATGCGCACCGACACGAGCTTGACCAGCGGAGGAGCGTTTGACGTATACTCCTCATGCATACGCAAAATGGGTTTCTCGCCAAGACCGTATTCCGACTACGACTCAGAGCACGCCCTGACAGGCTACATCGGCTCGCTATGCAATGAGCTGAACATCAGGCAGCGAATAACCCCTGACAACATCGAGCTGCTAATCCCCAAAAACGGCACAGTCGTCACCTCCGCCACAGGCTACGGCAGCGGCAGCAAGGAAAAGCACAAGTCTGTCTACGACCGCAGCGCTCTAAGCACAGACAAGCCGCTTGATGTGTTCCTCTACGGCAGCAGATACAAAAAGCTCGACATAGCCACCATAAATCAGGACAGCCCGAAGCTGCTGATAGTCAAGACCGAGCAGACCGACCCGATAATACCGTTTCTTATTTCCCACTACTCATTCGTCACGGTGATAGATGCAGACACCGCATCTGACGTAACACTTGAAGACCTCGTATCGGCAGAGCAGTTTGACCAGGTGCTATTCCTGTTTGATATCGACAGTCTTGAAAACTTAAGAATGGACATCTTTTTAGAGGAGCAGGAATAAAAGCACAGCAAAAAACGCACCCAGGCATAAAAAACGCACCCTTGCGGGTGCGTTTAGTTTTTTATACGTCCTTAGATTTAAACGTCCTTTTATTTATCAGACATCCTCTTTTGTGGATGTTCCGAGCTCGGTAGTAGTAGTGCCTGTTACCTCGCTGCCGCCTGTAGCTGTCTGAGCATCTTCAATAACGTTTGTGCCTGTGCCTACGATCTTGCCGAAGAGCTCCTCGCCGAGAACGTCCTTAAGGTGATCCTGGAAGCCCTGGATATCAAGAGTAGCAGCATACTTGTCTGTGCCCTCGCCGGATTCAAGGTCGATAGCTATTGCATCGGAAGGAACAGCGATGTCGGAAGCATCAGTCTGCTCTAATGTGAATGCGATGTCGAATATGCTCTTGCCGTCCATCGAAGACGAGAATACGAAGTCTGTCTTGTCAGCTGTGGAGTTGGATGTGAACACAAGGCCAACTGTTTTGCCGTTTGCTGTAGCATCGAAGGATACAGTACCGGACATTACATTGTCGGTAGTCTTAACGTCCTTAAGAGCGAATACCATGTTATAGTCGCCCTCGCCGGAGGAAGTCTTGTTATCCATCTTTATAGAGCCGTTGAGAGTGTCGTTCTCGTTCTTGATAACGCCTGCAACTGTCATATCAGCGTCAGAGCCGCCGTTGAACTTCATATCTACAACGTAGTCATCGCCAACAGCTGTGGATACAGCGTAGATGCCCTCGCCGTCATTTTCCATCTTGAAGCCTGCGATAGCGCCCTCGCTGTCGAACATTACATCAAAGCTCACAACTTCGCCGTTTTCATCAATGGAGTTGTCCTCCATCTCAGCGAGCATCTCATCTAAACCTGCTACAAATGCAGAGCTGTCAGACTGTGTGAATTCCTTTATTGTCTCGTTGTCAAGGAAATCCTTGATAAGAGTGTCATCCTTAGCCTTTTCAATAACAGCCTTGGTTATCTTCATAGCATCAGCTTCAGTTACATCGTAGGTCTTGGTAGTGAGCTCGTAGGAGACACCGTCTACCTCACCCTTTGTAGCCTCAGCATCCTTGCCCTCGGGGAAGTTCTCAGCTATCGTCTGAGCATACTCAGCTATATCCTGCTCAAGAGCTTCCTGATCTACAGATTCAAGAGCCTCGATAAGTGCGTTATAATCAGGCACCTTGACATTGCTCTCATCAATATCTCCGCCCTGCTGCTCTGCAATAGCCTCAGCCGACTTCTGTGTATAAGCCTGCATCGGAGCCTGAACAGCATTCTCAGCCATAGTCTTGAGCTGCTCTAAGCTGACGCTTACATATGTGTCTGAAAGCTCGGGGACCTGTGCGTAAACATTGCCGCCGCTCCTGTCGCCTATGATATTTGCTGTAGCAAGTGTCTGGCCGCCGTACTGGCCTTCGAGTGTGAGCTGTGCAGCATCACCCTTCTGCTTTGCAGCGACATTGAGTGCGATAGACTTGATGTCAGCCTCCTGTGTGAGCATCTCACCGGGAGTAACTGTAAGGCTTGCGTTATAAGCGAAGTCAAGATCACCGGAAACAGCCTTGGTAACAGTTTCTACCTGATCTGCCACGCTGGACTTTACAACTTCGATCTTGTCAGTTGCCTTGTCAAGACCCTTCTGGAGCTCCTCGTCGCTGACTTTGAGCTCGATGGAGTCAGAGCCCTTCTTCTTGCCGTCCTTATCCTGAGACTGGCTGGAGCTCTCATCGTCCTTGTCTGCATTCTTCTGGTTTACAAAGTAATATGCACCTGAACCTACCACTGTTACTGCGAGCACGCCTGAAAGGACAGGTGTAAGTATCGACTTTTTAAGCATGATTCATCCCTCCGTATTTTCGTTTCTACATTTCGTTTTGTTGTTTTTCTTGCTGCATATTATTATGCAATTTTATTTTAACACAAAGAATAATGAATGTCAATATTATTAATATCACAATTCGGAAACAAAAATCCCCCTCCTATTATCTAAAGCAGACAAAAAATCGGCAAACGATTACATATTGTAATCAATTTCCTGTGATAGTTCTATCGGTTCAGGAGACACTATAATACAGGCAAAAACAACGATATAAAGGAGAAATAACCATGAAAAAGCTACTGATAGCAGCTGCCTGCCTTTGTGCGGCAGGGGCATATGCCGGCAAGGAGCAGAGCGACAGAGTGATAGACCGGGCAGCGGACGGTGCCAAGAGCATCATCGCACAGGTAAGCGAGCTGGCAAGCTCTGACACCTTGTCAAAGGAAAAGCACGGCTACGGCCAGGGCGTGAATGTCGATGACAAAAACCGTCCGACAGGCGCTCTTGATTTCAACGCACAGTTCGGCAAATACGGCGCACTTGCCATTAACGAGCAGGACAAGCGCATAGAGCTGACCTTTGACCAGGGGTATGAAAACGGCTTCACCGAGAAGATACTCGACACCCTGAAAGAGAAAAACGTCAGAGCGACATTCTTTCTTGTGGGCGACTACGCCGAAAAGAACCCCGAGCTTGTAAAGCGCATGATAGAGGACGGCCACACGATAGGCAGCCACACGCAGACACACCCCTCAATGCCAGACCTGACAGCAGAGCAGATAAGTGATGAGATAGGCACACTGCACGACTATATCAAAAAGCACTACGGCTACGAGATGACGGAGCTGCGGCCGCCTATGGGCGAGTATTCAGAGTTCAGTCTGAGTGAAACGCAGAAGGCCGGCTACACCACAAAGCTATGGAGCTTTGCCTACAAGGACTGGCTGACCGACGACCAGCCCGACCCTGCCTACGCCAGAGAAAAGCTCATTTCCGGCGCTCATGAGGGAGCAATATATCTTCTGCACTCAGTATCGAGCACCAACGCCGAGGTCTTAGGCGATGTCATCGACGGGATAAGGGGCAAAGGGTTTGAGTTTTTTGAACTTGAAGCAAGGTAACAGGTTACAGGTTACAGGTGAGGTGTCCTGCTTACGCAGGACGTTATGCCCATTCGGGCTGTGGTGGGATGGCTTTGCTTCAAGACGGCTCTCTCGCTCCCCATTGGGTACACGAGGGGCTTTCGAGCCGACTTTGGCGCCTCATACGCCACCTCGACCCTTCGCACTGCATATCCAACGACCTGGCTGATACCGTCAGGTCGATCGCCCGAATGGGCATACCGTGCGCCGCAGGGAATTGTTTTGCAAAGCAAAACTTTCTTCTTATCGGCTTTGCCGATAAGACACGACACCTCAATTAATTATGCATTATGCATTCTTAATTATGCATTAAAAAAACCCGGCACCTCACGATGCCGGGAAATATCATCAGCTGTCTAAATAACTCCTTACCAGCGCTTCAAGCAGCTCGTCACGGTCGATGTGACGTACAAGGCTTCTTGCGTTGTTGTAGGTGGTTATGTATGTAGGGTCTTCCGAAAGGATGTAACCTACTATCTGATTTATAGGGTTATAGCCCTTTTCTTTAAGTGCCTCGTAGATAACTGTAAGAGTCTTTTTCAGCTCATACTCCTTATCATGCGGCAATGAAAATTCCATTGTTCTGTCGTGCATAAAGCTCAGCTCCTTCTTGTCCGGGGGATATGTCTCCTTATATATTTATCTATATTATATTATACGTCATTCTCATAAAAATATCAAGTCTTTTTTAAAATTTTATTGATTTTACATAAACCCACAACAAAAAATTGTCTAAATAGCAGATTTTGATATTTATGCAGCGAAGAAGTTCATCATTCTCTCAGTGCCCAGCCGTTTTCAGCAAGAGCCTTGAACACCTTATCCATAGCCTTGTCGGTCTGCTCGTCTGTGAGTGTGCCGTCGTGCGAGCGCATAGTTACCGAGTAGGAAACGCTCTTCTTGCCATTGTCTATCTGAGAGCCTGTGTAAACGTCAAAGAGTGTAACGCTTTCAAGTATAGAGCCTGCTGCCTTCCTGATAGCCTTCTCGATGTCAGCTACAGGTGTGTCCTTGCCGCATACTACAGAAAGGTCACGCACGCTTGCCGGGAACTTGGGCAGCGGCTTGTATGTCTTGACAGGCACGCAGCCTTCCATAAGCTCGGGTATGCATATCTTTGCGATGTAAAGGCGCTCCTTTACCTTGTAGTTCTCGGAAACGTCGGGAGAGAGCTCGCCGAATATGCCTATCTCCCTGCCTTCTGCTGTCTTTATAACAGCCACTCTGCCCGGGTGGAAGGAAGCCTTCTCGCCGAATACGCAGTTGTCGTCGGGGCGTGTTATCTCGTATCCTTCAAGGCCTGCCTTGTCGAGAAGCTCGGTTATCATGCCCTTGAGCTCATAGAACTTCATCGGGTCTTCGCTGTCGTACATACCTATGCAAAGTCTTACAGGCTCCTTGGGCAGCACCTCATCATCACAGGGGATATACTCGTTGCCGAGCTCAAAAAGCGTTGCTGCCTTGTTGCGGTAGTTTATGTTTCGCACAAGCACCTCGCACATGGAAGGAACTATAGATGTTCTCATAACGCTCGTGTCTTCGCCGAGGGGGTTTGAGATAACTACAGTCTTTCTTAGGCTGCTGTCAGCCGGAAGTGCTATCTTGTCAAAATACTTGGGCGAGATGAAGGAGAATGTCTCGCACTCACTTGCGCCGAGGGCGAGCATAGTGCGTCTTACCTTTCTCTCAAACACCTGCTTGGGGGTAAGCTGTGCCTGTGCGACACCTCTTATAATAGTAGAGGGTATCCTGTTGTAGCCATAGAGTCTTGCAACTTCCTCTGCGATATCAGCCTTGCAGCCGATATCTATCCTGAAATAAGGCGCATATACCCTGCCGTCCCTGACTTCGAGCTCTAAGCTCGCAAGATACTTTATCATGTCCTCCTCGGGGATATCCGTGCCTAAGAAGCCGTTTATCCATGCGCTGTCGAATTCAACGCTCTTGGGTGTCTTGTCGGAATAATCCTCGTCGGTGTATTCTCTTACTACCTCGCCGGCACCGAGCTGTTCAACGAGCTCGAATGCTCTCATAAGTGCGTGGTAGGTGTTCTCAGCGTCAAGACCCTTCTCGTAGCGTGCGGAAGCATCGGTTCTCATGCCGAGCTTCTTTGCAGTAGTTCTTACAGATGCGCCGTCAAAGTTAGCCGACTCAAAAACTACAGTGTTTGTGTCTTCCATGATGCCGCTGTACTCGCCGCCCATAACACCTGCTACAGCGACAGGCTTCTTCTCGTCAGCGATAACGAGCATCTCGGGAGAAAGCTCTCTCTCAACACCGTCAAGAGTTGTTATCTTTTCTCCAGCCTGCGCATTTCTTATGCGTATCTTGCCGCCCTCGATATAGCGGATATCAAATGCGTGCATAGGCGAGCCGTATTCAAGCATTACGAAGTTTGTTATATCAACGAGGTTGTTGATAGGCCTTACACCACAGGCACGGAGCCTTTCTCTTAACCAGCGTGGTGAGGGCTCTATCTTTACATTCTTAACGATACCGCCCATGTATCTGGGGCAGAGCTTTGTGTTTTCTATCTTGATGTCAACATAGTCGCTCGTCTTGCCGTCGATGCCCTTGTACTCAGGCTTTTTGAGCTTGAGCGGCAGGCCGAATGTAGCGGCTGTCTCTCTTGCAAGGCCTGTAACAGATAAGCAGTCGGGGCGGTTAGAGGTTATCTCAAACTCTATCTTAGTATCGTCAAAGCCGATAGCTTCTCTTATATCCTTGCCGATAGTCTTGTCAACATCATCGCCTAAGATGAATATGCCGTCATCTATCGCATAGGGGAAGTCGTTAACAGTCAGACCCAGCTCGGCAACAGAGCAGAGCATACCGTTTGATGCAACGCCTCTGAGCTTGCCCTTTGTTATCTTGACCTGCTTGCCCTCGTGAAGAACTGTTGACTTGTGCTTTGCAACAGGCACGAAGTCGCCCTTCTTGACGTTCTGAGCACCTGTGACTATCTGCACAGGCTCGCCCTCACCTACGTCGATCTGAGTGATGAACATATGGTCAGAGTCGGGGTGGCGCTCTATTTCAAGCACCTGACCTACTACGACATTCGAGAGGTAGTTGCCCTCCTCCTCAAAGCACTCGACCTTTGAGCCGGAGATAGTGAGCCCTGAAACGAGCTCCTTGATAGGAACATCTATATCTACATAATCCTTGAGCCATCTTAATGAAAGATCCATGTTTTTCTTCCTTTCGTGTTATTTATTGTTGCCTGCCCTCTGCTATGGCATGGGGTGCGTATTCGCCCATATACAGGCAGAACTGACGGTAGCTGTTTATAGTTTCTGTGGAGTTTTTGGCCATACCATTGGTGAAGCTGCTAAAGAGACAGTTCTTTCCGCTGTCCATAGTCAGCTGGATAACTGCACCTGCATAGTGTCTTCCGGTCGCAGGAGTCCATGTCTCCTCAGTGTGCATACCGCTTATCCTGGTTATCTCGCTGTAGTATATCATTCTTGCATCTGCAAGGTCTATCAGGCAGTCGTCAAAAAAGAAATACTTGCCTGCCACATTCTTTTCGCAGGCGTTGACATCAGCTTCGAGCTCGTCACCGTACTGCGCTTTTACAGCGTTCAGGTGAGTGATATACTTTACCATGCTCACCGGTATCATTATCAGAAAGATGCCGATAAACCCGGCGAGAAGATACATCGCCGCACCGTCGGTAAGCGCTATGAGAGCTGCCAGAAACACGCCGCAGAGAAGCTCTGCCAGAATACCGCCACGCAGCTTCTGGCTTACAGCCTTTTTATACATAGCCTCTCACCCTTTAAAACTGCGAGAGGAATCTCACATCGTTCTCGTAGAGCAGACGCATATCGTTTACCTTGTATCTGCCCATTGCTATACGCTCAAGACCGATACCGAATGCAAATCCCGAATACTCCTCGGGGTCTATGCCGCAGCCTTCCAGCACCTTGGGGTGTACCATGCCGGCGCCCAAAAGCTCTATCCAGCCCTCCTGCTTGCACATAGGGCAGCCTGCGCCGTGGCAGTTAAAGCACATAAGGTCTACCTCAGCAGACGGCTCTGTGTAGGGGAAGTGGTGAGGACGGAACCTGACCTTTGTCTCCTCGCCGTAAAGGCGCTTCATCAGAAGCTCGAGAGTACCCTTAAGGTCTGCCATAGTCACGCCCTTGTCTATTACAAGACCCTCTATCTGGTGGAAAAGGGGTGAATGTGTAGCATCTACCGTATCAGAGCGGTAAACACGTCCGGGAGAGATTATCCTTATCGGGGGCTTGCGCTGCTCCATAGTTCTTATCTGAACAGACGATGTCTGCGTTCTGAGCACGACGTTCTCGTTTATATAGAAAGTATCCTGTGTATCTCTTGCAGGGTGGGTCTTGGGCATATTGAGCGCCTCAAAGCAGTAATGGTCTGTCTCGACCTCGGGGCCTTCAACTATATCAAAGCCCATGCCTAAGAACACCTGCTCTACCTCCTCGAGTGTTGCATCGAGTGGGTGAGCGTGGCCGGTCTTTATCTTCTTGCCGGGCATGGTCACATCAATCGTTTCCTCGATCAGCTTTTTCTGAGCAAGCTCACGCTTTATAGCGTTCTGCTTCTCTGTAATTGCGTTCTCGATCTCTGCTCTCACCTTGTTTGCAAGCTGACCCATAACAGGTCTTTCCTCCGCAGAAAGGCCGCCCATCTGCTTTAAAATAGCAGTTATCTCGCCCTTCTTGCCCAGGAACTTGACTCTCATCTCCTCAAGAGCCTTGGCATCAAATGCCTTTGCAAGCTGTTCTTTAGCCTGCTCATTGAGCTTTAACAGCTGTTCTTTCATCAGGTTTTCCTCCTCATTTTCGTCAATAAAAAAAGCCCTGCCCTTTTAACAGGACAAGACCCGGTCTCGCTTATGAACCACCCATTAAAGAAGCCACCACTTCCCCTTCCCGTAACGCTGGAAATGCGTCTGCGCTTACAAGACACCCTTCGGCGCAGCCACTCGCAAGTGAACTTCACATTTTTCAATGCATAGGGCGCTTTCACCAATACGCACCCCTCTCTGAAAGCATTACTTTAAAATGCTACTCTCTTGGTCAACGTGTTATACCGTGTTTTCAATTACAGAATATATTATATCACCCTCCGCCCCCGATTTCAAGGGGTTTACAGAAAGTTTACAAGTTGAAGATATCTTCCTATTATTCAAGCCCCAGCTCATCTGCTAATTCTTTAAAACTGCGTGAAACAGGATCTTTTCTATATTCTGCCATTGCATCATTATATGCTTTTAAATCCTGCTCATCTTCAATTCTTTCAAAAAGTGCAGCCTTAAACGCTTCTTCAGGGGTCAGACTATGCTTTGCAGCGTATTGATTGACTAACGCCATTTGTTCATCTGTCACATCGAGCTTTAATAACATAGCAAAACTCCTTATTATAGATTAAAAATATTCTCATGCTCATCAGGATCGTCGTCCTCGATGATGTTATACTGCTTTTTGGGGTAGTGTATCTGCTCATGCAGGTTTTCAAGCAGAAACAGCTTGCCCCTTGTGTCCTGAAAGTCAAGCATCAGCCTGCCCTGCGAAAGCTCACTGTCCATAAATTTGTACTTCTTTGAGCTTTTGACAGCGGGCTGTGCGCCTTTTTTCAGGCAGACTATCAGCCTGCCCCTATTGTCCTGATAGGAGCGCTCGATGTCCTTGTATTCAAGCACTATCTCGGTCTTGATGTGCGTAATGAGCGTTATCTGGCAGTGCTCTATGTGGTCATCATATATCCTCGTGTAGCAATCAGTGCTGCGTGAGAGGGCATACACCCTGTACAGCAGCAGCGCCACGAAGATATTCCCCACCCCGACGAGCCACAGAATGACCTTTATTATCATCACTGGTGCCAAAAAGCCTATGACCACGATAGCAGCAGCTATTATCAGGTTTTTGTACATATTCTTCTGCATCTTGCGGTGCTCTTCAAGATCATGCGCCGCCTTCAACACCTGCTCTCTCTTATCAAGCTTCGGCGGATATGAGTACATAAGCATTTATAACACCCCCCTCTTGTTTAGTTAACAGTTATCAGTTAACAGTTAATAGTTAAGGTGTGCGGCTGCGCCGCACATATGCCCATTCGGGCGTTTATATCACAGTAAGCGTATTTTATCAAAATGTCAGGTCACAAGTCCGAATGGACATCAATCCGCCGCAGGCGGATACAATAACTGTTAACTGTTAACTTTTATCTTTTAACTTGAACAAGCGCTGCTTGTTCAGAATCCCTCGCTGTTTCTGTGCTTTCTGATCTCCTTGCGCTTGACAGCACCTTCCCATTCTATCTGCTCGTTTATCGTCTCACATTTAAGGCCGTATTTAATGGGCTGCGGCACGCCGTCTTCGTCAACGTGTACAAGGGTAAGGTAGGCATGGTTTATCGCTGTGCGCACGCCGGTCGCCTTCTCCTCGGAATAGGAATCCACACGCACCTCCATAGAGGTATTGCCAACATACGTCACCTTTGCTATGAGCACGACTATGTCGTTGAGCACAGCGCCCTTTTTGAATTTCAGGCTGTCCACCATGAGCGTTACACAGTTGCCGCCTGCGTGGCGCATAGCTGCAACGCCTGCTGCTTCGTCTATCCATTCCATGAGCCTGCCGCCGAAAAGACGGTTCTGCCCGTTGATGTCACGGTATTGCAGCAGCTTTGTTATCTCGGTTACCGAATCAGTCGCTTTTTTTAATGGTCTGTTATCACTCATAGTCGTTACCTCCCTTTGGTCATGGGTCTTTGTTTGCAGTATCATTATACCACATATCAGACTGCTTTTCAAGTATGCAAAAAACGCCGCACCCTCTCGTAATGAAAGAGTGCGGCTGTAGTTTTTACACCATAGGCTTATAAACCGTGCCGTTTATCTTTACAGATACAGCCTTAATATAGTCTATCCTTAGCGAGCTGAAGCTGATGTAGCCAAGATCTGCCATATCTACGTCCTTGACGGTTATATCCTGCACGCTGCCGTCCTCAAAGGTGATCGACATAACTGTCTTTTGGCTGTCGTTCTCGGCAAAGAGTCTCTTGATGCCATCTGTGGAGAATACCGTGCCGTCTGCCCTATCGACCTTAAGAGTTACGTTGTTGTCATCGCCTGCGGTGAATACCTTTCCGCCTGTAACACTGCTTACCGAGAACTCTACAGTACCAAGCACGCTGTCCCTGAACTGCTCCTTATCTGTCCAGTAGGGGTCGAGAAGGGTGTATTCATCTTCTGCCATTGAATCGTCCCATATGAACCATACAGCCTCGAATCGGTCGGGGTCAAGGTCTTTAAGCGCCTCTTTGTATTCCTTTATTGTCAGCTGAGCGCTTACGAGGGTAGAGCCGTCATCATCTGTCTTGTATGTAAAGCTCTCGCCTTTTTTGAATGTCGCACTCTCTGCCGTGCCGTCCTTTTTGTATGTCCTGATGTATACGCCAATGTTGCTCTTGTTGTCGTCAATGAGCTTTGCTGCCGTCTCATTTTGCAACTTCATGCCAAGTGCCACGCAAAGGTCATCGCCGTAGTCAAAGGTCACAGCGTCCGGGAATTCAAATCCGGCATTGCCGGTGTCCTTTGCCGTGTCCTTATTATCGGCATCATCAACATCATCAAGTGAGAATGTCACCTTGCCGAGAATGCTTTCCTTATCCTCCTCGTCATCGAGCGGATAATCATTTCTGTTCATCTTGACAAGCTTTTCATCAAGCTCGGGTGTCAGGGTGAACCACACCGCCTCGATACTGCTGACATCATAGTCCGCAAGCGTCTGATTGTATGAGGGTATGGTGATATACTCTCTTACATAGGTCTTGCCGTCGCTGTCATCGGTCATAGAGACCTGTTCTTCACTAAGGCAATGCTTGCCGCCCTGCTTGTCGGTCACTCTGAGATATGTCAGCAGCTTGTCACGGTTGTTCGCTATTATATCGCTGCCCTCGTCATCAAGCGCCTCTGCCAAAAAGCCGAGCATAAGATTCCCGCCCTCGGTATAGGTCAGATACCTTGTCAGCTTGAAGTGCTGTGTGAGGACATATTCGTTTGTTAACGAGTCGCTGTTGCTTTCTTCAAACTCCCACAGTACAGCATCGCTCTCTGCCCTGTTCTGCGAATACACTGTGCCGTTTATGACTACCGAGCTGACCGCTGTCGGGTCGATGTCAAAGTGTGCAAATTCAAGATGGCCGTAGCTCTTGTCGGTTATGTCTCTGACACAGATATCCTGCCTTTCGCCGTTTGTGAAAACAAGCGTCATTACAACAGTCCTGTCGTCCTCATCTCCCGAGTCGAATATCTTCACACTTTCCCTGTCGGCGTACTCGGAACCCTCGTAGGTGTTTTTGCCTATCTTCAGGGTCTTGCCGTCAATGCTTGTGAATACCACCGTCTGCTCGTCTGCTTTGCCGATAGCGTTTGACGAATCATTAACCGCCTGTGCGGCCTTAAGTGACGAAGGCTCGTCCTTTATCCTGCCTGCAAATGTTACTGCCGACACACCGACAATAAGCACTGCTGCCGCTGCTGCTACTGCTCCGAAGCCCTTGAAGCCACGGGAAACTTTTATATTATCTCTTGTTCTCTTATCATTCATCTCAATGCCAGCCTTTCTCATAACGGAGGACATGATGCGCTCCTGCTGCGCACTTGTTATATCGGCTGACTTATCTATCTTATCAAAGCCGTGCCCGAGCTTTTCCATGTCTTTTTCTGAAAAGCTCTCAGACATTTGTTCAAGTCTGTCACGCATATCAGTCATCCTCCTTTAAAAACGTTCTCAGCTTTTCAAGCCCTCTCGAGATGCGCTTGTCAACTGTGTTTGTCTTAAGCCCCATGTCATAGGCTATCTCGCTGCTTTTCTGGCCGTAGAAATACTTGCGCAGAAATATCTCCTCGTCCTTGCTGCCGAGCCTGTGGAGAGCACACGCAAGGTCATAGTCGCCTTCGCCGAATCCGCCGGGGTCTGATATCTCTTTATCAAGCTCTTCAAGGCTCACTGTATCGCTGCTGCGGTATTTTTTTCTCAGCATATCGTTACAGTGCCTTGCAGCTATCACAGAGATAAGGCCTCTTGCAGTTTTTAGCTTCCGGCTGCTGCTTTTGCAGTATGTATAGAATTTAAAGAACACATCGCTCACTGCCTCCTCAATATCCTCCTCAGAGCATATGCCGGACAGCTTTGTGCGGCAGATCTTCAGCACATAAGCGCTGTATTGCAGCACAGCCTCCTGCAGCCCTGTTTCGGGACAAGTCAGCATGAGCGCAGCTATTCTTTTATCAGTCATAGCCTTAACCTCACTTTTTTTGAACGTTCACTTACTTAGTCGTCTGCCATTATGAAAAACTGACACTGAGATGAAAAAAATTTTTCCTGATAATTATATCACATCACAAAGCCCTCTGTCAAACATATCATGCTCTTAAATTAAGCATAAAAAAGAGCGCCCGTACTCGGGCACTCCTTGGTAAGTCAGACGTAGTGGAAAGTCTCAGTATGTTTAATTAAGGCAATACCGCACGAAGATTGTGCGCAGATCACGCAGTCAGATTTTTCGTCAGATCACCCAGATCCGCCGCAGGAATACTACCGTATTTCAAGGTGGATTTGGGCGATATGACGGAAAAGCTGCAAGTAAGATGCGTACAAAGCCGTCAGGCGGTCTTTGTGCGGTGTTGCCATAAGATTTCAGGTTCAGTTGCCGTTGCCTAAAACAGCGTTTTTCTGAAGCTCGGGCTTGGGGGATTTGTGTATTGTTTTTCAAGCGCTTTCATAAGTAATACCCTGCCGCCCATTATTTGGGTGCAAAGAATTCGGATTTTTTTGATATTTTTTTCACAGCTTGCAAAAAAGCCTGTAGATACGGCATTTTAGGGGGATATAATAATAGCGCCGCTTTATATACTATATATTATATATAAGTTTTTAGCACTTTAGCGATATGCACAAAATCTAAAAAGAAATAATAACAAATATTGGCTGCCGCTATTGCACCATTTATATTGGTATCAGGGGTATTATTCATGAAATCGAAAAAAGCTGGAGGTAATCAAAAAATGATAAAAAAACTCTTTGGTGAAATAAACATGACATGGAAAAAGGTCATCATCTACGCCATAGCAGCCGGCGTGTATACAGCGCTGATGGCAATACTTGTGCCTGACTGGTGCTCATTCCACGACATAGCCGTGACAGAAGAAGGTTGGATACTGCTCGCACTTGTCGTTATCACAAACTGTGAAAAGCCGCTTGAAGCAGCGCTGAAGACATTTGTGTTCTTTCTTATCTCGCAGCCGCTCGTTTATCTCATACAGGTGCCGTTTTCGGATATGGGCTGGGGGCTGTTCGGGTATTACCGCTACTGGTTTATGATCACCCTGCTCACCTTCCCCGGCGCATTCATTGCGTGGTATATAAAAAAGGATAATATCCTCTCGGGCATTATCCTCTCAGTCGCACTTGTGCTGTTATGCCTTCAAGGGGTGGGCTATCTTAAGTCAGCGCTTAGCGAATTTCCGCACCACCTGCTCTCGACGGTCTACTGCATAGGCATCATACCCGTGTTTATCTTCATTATCCTTAAAAACAAAAAGGCAAAGATACTCTCCTGCATCATAAGTGCAGCAGCTCTTGCCGTGATACTTGTATACACCTTTGCACTCAGCACCTCTTACATCATGGCAGGCAACGTCCTCCTTGATGACATCGGCAATATCCAGCTTGATGAGGGCTGCGAGGTCGAGGTAAGTGACGAAGCTGTCAGCAAGGCGTGGATAGAGGAAGACTATCAGGGCGACTACCAGCTTATGATGGAGTTTTACAAGTATGACACAAACACTGTGACCATTACTGATGCAAACGGCAATGAAACAGTGATCGAGATATACCTTGATGAAGACAAAAACTACAGGGTAAGCAAAAAATAAGAGCTATAAATATCCCCCGGGAACGCACATTCCCGGGGGTGAGCTTTTCATTATCACCGATACGCATCAGGCGTTTGCGGCCTTTTTAGCATCGTTTTCTCTTATCTCTACACGCCTTATCTTGCCGCTTATCGTCTTGGGCAGCTCTTCCACAAACTCCACTATGCGGGGATATTTGTAGGGCGCTGTGGAGGTCTTGACGTAGTTTTGCAGCTCCTTGACAAGCTTTTCATCGCCCTTGTCCTTGTATTCCTTGGTGAGCACGATAGTTGCCTTTACCACCTTGCCTCTTATAGCATCGTCAGCCGCAGTCACGGCACATTCAAGCACCGAAGGGTGCTCCATGAGTATGCTCTCTATCTCAAAAGGCCCTATGCGGTAGCCGGAAGCCTTTATCAGGTCGTCTGTTCTGCCGACATACCAAAAATACCCGTCCTCGTCACGGTAAGCGGTGTCGCCTGTGTGGTAAACACCGTCGTGCCATGCCTTTTCGGTAAGCTCGGGGTTGCGGTAGTATTCCTTGAAAAGCCCCTGCTTCTTGCCCCTCTCGGCGTGAATGACTATCTCGCCTGTCTCGCCTGTCTTAACTGTGTTGCCCTGCTTGTCAACAAGGTCAAGGTCGTACATCGGCGAGGGCTTGCCCATTGAGCCTGCCTTGGGCTTCATGCCGTAGAAGTTCGCAATAGCTACGCACATCTCAGTCTGCCCGAAGCCCTCCATGAGCTCTAAGCCTGTGTATTCCTTCCAGCGGTTGAACACCTCGGGGTTTAACGCTTCACCTGCGATAGTTGAATATTTGAGCGATGAGAGGTCGTATTTCTCCAAGCCTGCCTTGATAAAGAAGCGGTACATGGTAGGCGGTGCGCAGAATGATGTGATGTTGTATTTTTCAAGCACCGAGAGCATCTTGTCAGGGTCAAAGCGGTCAAAGTCATACACGAACACAGTCGCACCGACTGCGAGCTGGCCGTACATCTTGCCCCACGCACACTTAGCCCAGCCCGACTCGGAAACTGTCAGGTGAACGGAAGTATCATCAAGGTGGTGCCAGTGCTTTGCTGTGATTATATGCCCTGCTGCAAGCGCATGGTCGTGCAGCACCATTTTCGGATATCCTGTGGTGCCTGATGAGAAGTATGCAAGCATCGGTTCATCGACGGTTGTCTCTATGCGCTCTAATGTGTCGGGGTATTTCTCTATCTCAGCATCAAAATCAGTCCAGCCGTCACGCTCGCACTTTGTGACAAAGCATTCCTTCATGCCGTCATATTCTTCAAGCGCACGGTCAATGTGCAGCGTTACGTTGTCCTCGTGAGTTGCAAATATATACTTTACGTCTGCTGCCTTGAAGCGGTAAACGTAGTCATTCTTCATAAGCTGGCTCGTTGCAGGGATAAGCAGCGCACCTATCTTGTCAAGAGCATATGCCAAGAACCAGAACTCATAGTGGCGCTTTAACACTGCCATAACGGCATCGCCCTTCTTAACGCCGTGAGCTATGAGCATATTGGCTGTCTTGTTTGAATAGCGTGAGATGTCAGCGTATGTGAACTTGCGCTCCTTGCCGTTCTCGCTCACCCAGTAGAGCGCCACCTTGTCCGGGAACAGCTCTGCCAGCTTGTCTATAACGTCATACCCGAAGTTGAAGTTATCAGGCAGCCGCAGCTCGAACTTATTGATAACGCCGTTCTCGTCAAAGCCTTCCTCAACGAACTGTTTATAAAAATCAACTAATCGCATATCTGTATGTATCTCCTGTCTTAAGCGAAGAGCCTGCAAAGCCCCTTATTCCCCGTATCAGGGGTGTTCGTTCTCTGTTAGTTATACTACTGTCATATTTTTAGACAGATGTATTTCTTTTTTACACTTGTCTAAAAATTTCATAACCTATGATAACATTATACATTGAACTTTTTTGCAAAAAAGTTTGAATATATTGTAAACAATAGTCGCATACCCTCTTATCTTCCACGATATGACAATTATATGCAAAAAACGACCCGGAAACAGCAGCGCCCCCGGGTCATTATCATCATTATTTAGTTGTTTTCTTTGTTGCCTTCTTTGAGAGCGGCACCTCGTCGTACTGCTCGAACACCCACATCCAGCCGGTCTCGCCCGACTCGAAGCTGTAGGTCTTCTTGCCTATCTTTATCTCTGTCCTGAAATGCTGGCAGGAGCGCACGCTCGGGGTCATGCACTGCATATAGTGCCCCTTGTAGCCGAGTATCGTGAGCATCTCGGCGATCGCACCGTTGTAGCTGTTGCACTGTCCTAATTTCTGTACAGTAACATTTGCAAAGTAGCCGCCTGCGTTGGCAACGTACTTGTAGTCATACTTGTTGTTCTTGTTTATCCAGTTTATTGTGTAGAGCAGCTTCTGAGCATCTGTCCAGTCTGCACCGAAATGCTCCTTGGCAAAAGTCTCATAAGCCTTTCTGCTCGCCTCGCTGACGTATGACTTTGTCTTGGTCGATGATATAGCGCCTGTCTTCTTATTGGCAGAGGTTATGTATGTATAATAGTAGTTGGGTGCATCAGCAGCCTTTGCCTTGGGCAGCATCTTGCAAAGCAAAGCGTATTCCATGCTGAATGCATTTTCAAGCTCTGTCAGGTCATAGTGGGCTTCCTTTGCCTTCTGGCTCTTGGCGTATGCGACACCGTTGCCTGCTGAGTCCTTGTTGTAAGGCCTTACGCAGAACCGATAGCCGTTAGTGCCGCCTGTGCTCACCATGTAAAGCGCCTTGGTCTGATACTTTGACTTGCTGTACATACCGAGCTTTATGCTGCCCTTTGTCGGGTCAGTCACATTTGCGACCTTCTTCCACTTCTTGTTCCAGTAGTCGTAGAGGTAGATAAGATAGCCGTCGCACTCGGTCTTGCCCCACTTTACCTTTATTGATGTTGCATCAGAGTTGGGGTTTATGACACTTACGCTCTTGACCTTGTAGTCCTTAGAGCTTACAGGCGCAGTCGTCACCTTGTAGGCCTTGCTCGACTTGCCCCAGATCTTGTTGCCGTCCTTGTCGTAGTTAAATGCCCTCACCTTGAGTGTATACTCAGTGTTTGCCTTAAGCCCTGTGAGCTTGCCGCTCGATGCAAAGGTGCTGATAGTATACACGGCTTTATACTTTCCGTTTACAAGGCTGTAGATCCTGTAGCCGTGTGCATTCTCTGCCTCATCCCATTTGAGGGTGACAGATGTGCTGTTTGCGCTGTAGCCCTTTATTACTACCTTTGAGGGGGTCTTGCCCTCGTTCTCGGGGGCTGACCTTGCGCTTACCTGTATCGTGCTGTCAAACAGCCCTGTCTCCTGTGCTGACGGTGCAGCTGCCGACATAAGCATAACTGCGCACGCCGCAAGTGATATCACTCGCTTTTTCATTTCCATGACTTGAAAACTTCCTTCCCATTATAGTGTATGGGTCAGAGGTGTGCGCAGACATTTGATCGCTTTACTGTGTTTTGCCGAGAGTCACATTCCAGCCTGCGAGATACTGCTTAAGGAGCAGACCGTCCTTAAGGTTTACCTCACCGTCGCCGTTGACATCGCAGTTTGGCATGACTATCTCCACTTCCCAGCCGGCAAGATACTGCTGCATGAGCATACCGTCTTTAAGGTCGACGCTGCCGTCACCGTTCACATCGCCGGGTGTCATACCTGTCGGCGGTGCGGGCGGCTCCTCGCCGTCAGCCGGCTTTTCGGGAGGGGTGTCTGTCCCCTGACCGCCCTGTCCTCCGGGGCCGAACTGAGATGAGGTGCTGCCGTTTCCGGCTGTTACTGTCGCTGTGCTTACCTCTGTACCATTTATATACAGGCTGTAGCTGTCGCCTGTTTGTAACGTATCTGATGCGTAAACTATATGGCTCGCTGACTTTTCGGCTGTGAAGGAATAAAGCGTCTCTCCGTCTGATGATTTTATCTCGACTGTGTCGCCCTTTGATATGCTGACACCGCTATCCTGCTGGCTCTGCTGCTGTCCGGGCATACCACCCTGCATACCGCCGCCTTGCTGTCCCGGCATACCACCCTGCTGGCCTGGCATACCGCCGCCCATTCCGCCTGAGCCAAATGCGATGTAATTGCCGGAGGTGGGAACTGTCGCCATATTTGCTGTGCCGATGCCGATGACTGTGCCGCCGGTCACATAAAAGCCGTTGCCGCTGTCGCCGTAGTCAAGGGCTGCATTGTCGTTCTGGGTCGAGCCGAACACCTGCGTGAAGCCGCCGGAGAAATTTAAGTTGCCGTTAGAATCAAGCCCGTCGCCGCCTGCGTTTACAAGCCACTCGCCGCCATATATGTTTATCGAAAAATCATAGTTTGTAAGGTCACTGTTGGCAGCATTTATGCCGTCATCAGTTGAATTAATAACGCCCACGCCGCTGTAGAGGTTCACCACTGCACCCTCAAAGCTCTCGTAAGCTGTAGTTATCGTGATGTCAGGGCCGTAGTCGCTGCCCTTTGTGCCGATGTTGAGTGTATAGTCGCTCTTGATTCCGTCATCAGCTGCCGAAACGGTTATCTTGCCGCCTGTAATGTCGGCGCCGTTCTGACCCTTGATGCCGTCATCGCCTGCGGTCACGTTTATTGTGCCGCCGCTTATCGTGAGAACGCCCTTGCTCTCTGTGTCGTCGTCGTCAGGCGAGCTCTTTATGCCGTCGTTGTCAGATGTGACGTTTATAATGCCGCCAAGGATATTCAGCTCGCCGTCTGCGGCAATGCCTGAATTTGCGGCCTTTGCGTTAAGTGTGAAGCTGTCGTCAGCACTCTGCCCTATATTAATAGTAGATGCCGCACCGCCCTTGATGGCGTTTTTGCAGCTGCTGCCGTCGGCTGTCAGCGTGCCGTCGCCTGTTATTGTAAGAGATGCGCCTGCCTTGACCTTTATCGCTGCACCCTCAAAAGCATCTGCGACTGCCTCGTCTGTTGATGTCTCGTTTGCAGGGTCTTCCTTGTCGGTCAGCACGCTGTCGCCCTTTAATATAATAGTAGCCTCAGCCGTCTTGTTGACCGAGAGGGGCGCAGTTGTAGACGAAGTAAGCGTCAGGCTGTCGAGAATGAGCACTACATCAGTCGTGCCCTTTTTGACCTTGATATTGCCCTCGGCGCACTCGCCGCTTATGACATATGTACCGGAAGCGTTGATCGTAAGCTCTGTGCCATCGATCTTATATCCGCCCTCGTCTGTCATTGTAACGATGCCTGTCTCTGTGAAGGTGAAGCTGTTTGTGATGTCCTCGCTCTCGTAAGCTATGGCACTCCAAATGCTCGCACCTGTCAGCATAGCTGCCGCTGTAAAACCTGAAACTGCCCTTTTAATAATGCTTGCTTTCATAAATATCAACTCCAATATCATAAATGTTATTGCCGATGATATTATTATAGCTTTGGTAACTTAAATTAACTTAAATCAAATGTGAAAACTATGTGAAAGCAAAAAGGTTACAAACGTATGCCAAATAGTAACCCTTTTGTAATTATACCACACCAAAGCCCCCTTGTCAACCACTAATAGTACATTTTATGGCACTGTAATAAGTAAAATCAGTTACCTTTTGTGCAAAATTGCATAAAGCGGAAAGGTTTTGTTTGGCATGCATTATTATTATCCGACAAATATTATAAAATTCAAGATATTGTATTGACAAACAATATTATACGTTGTATAATATTATCAAGGACACAGGAAGTGAACAATTACTATTAACTGTTAAGGCAACACCGCACGACCATTGTGTGTCAGATGCGCCGTCCGAATTTTCGTCAGAATGCCCATTTTTGCCGCAGTTTTACTGGCGTAAAACAAGGTGAAATTGGGTATTATGACGGAAATTCGGCAAGCAGATGGCACACAAAGGCCAGAGCCGGTGGTCGTGCGGTGTTGCCTTTACTATTAACTGTTCAAAAAGGAGGTACGATACATGGGCTTTCCGATAAGTGCAGCGCTGCTTGACTCGATGGTGCTTGCGATAGTCGAGAAGGAGGATACCTACGGCTATGAGATAACAAGAAACCTTCGTGAAGTGGCAGATGTCAGTGAATCGACACTATACCCTGTGCTGCGGCGATTGCAGAAGAATATGCTGCTCGAAACGTATGACCGGGAGTATATGGGAAGAAACAGAAGGTATTACAGGGTGACTGCAAAAGGCATAACGGCGCTTGATGAATATAAATCAGAATGGCAGCACCACAAGGAAATGGTAGATAAGATACTTGACCAGTAGTTTTGACGGAGGAGAAAAGATATGAACAGGACAGAATTTATGAGCGCCCTTGAAAAACGCCTGATGCCCCTGAATGCAGAGGACAGGGAGGACGCACTGAGATATTACGACGAGCTTTTTGATGAAGCAGGCCCGATAGACGAGCAGAAGATACTCGATGACCTCGATGACCCCGACACGATAGCAAGACAGATTCTCACAGACAACGGCATTGACCCCGACGGAAGACCGGAGTTTATGATAGACGAGGCTGTAAGACCCCGGCAGCAGAATACTCAGAACGGCCAGGGCAGCTTTACCGAGAACCTGAAGAATGATGTCAGCAATATGAGCGACTCTACAAAGATAGTACTCGTGATAGCAATAATAATCCTCACAGCTCCGTTATGGGGCGGCATAGTAGGAACAGCATTCGGCGTGCTGTGCGGTCTTATCGGTATTGCGATAGGCCTTGTGGCAGCATTCACAGCGGCAGGCGTGGCACTTACGGTAGCCGGCTTTGTTTACCTCTTTAAGATACCCCCGATAGGGCTTTGCATAATCGGCATCGGCCTTATAGTATTAGCACTTGATATACTTATCATCTTCCCGTTTGTAAAGTGGGTGTTCAGCACACTTATCAAGTTCATAAAGTGGTTGGCTGATACTATCAAGGGACTTATAAACAAGCGCCGCAGCGCTGCTGCATAAGGAGGTAAGAGCTATGGAAAACAAAAAGAGAAATATAACAGGTCTTAGCTTCCTGATACTCGGTATATTGGTGCTCGTAATAGGCATCATTGCCGTAAACAACACGGATATGTCAAAGTATAAGCAGGAAAATGACAGGCATGAGAGCTTTGCTGAGACATACAGCGCTGAGAACATCGACGAGATAAAGCTATCATTCAGCCTTAATGACTACAGGGTAGTATTTGATGAGAACGCAACGGATATAAAAGTCGATTGCACCGACGTTAATAAGGAACTGCTGGATATAAAGACCGAGAAGAACTCCTTCAAGCTCGATGAGGACAGCGGCACGAATATCAATAAGGGCATCTTCCACTTCGAGTTCTTCGGCCTTGACTTATCAAGAGCTGACGAGATAGACAGTATAACCGATTTAGATAAGCTCTTTTATGACGGCGACGGCGAGGTAACGATAACTATCCCTGCAAGACTGTATGATGATGTCAAGATAACAGCAGGTGTCGGCAATGTCGATGTACAGGGCGGCGAGTGTAAGACATTTAAGCTCTCGGCTGGTGTAGGCAATGTCGATATCAACGGCACAAAGGCTCAGGAATGTGACTTCTCGGCAGGCGTGGGTAATGTCGATTGCAGCGAGGTCAGCTTTGAGAGCTTTGACCTCTCAGCAGGTATGGGTAACGTCAAGGTAAGAGGTTTCCTCGGCGATACAAAGCTCAGCTGCGGCGTCGGCAACGTCGAGCTCCATATCAAGAACAGCTCGGATAACTATAATTTCAAGGGCGACGACGTTGATATCCATAGAGGCGGTAATAGTACATCTGATGAAGAATATGATATCAAGATAAGTACAGGCCTCGGCGATTGTGATATATACTTCGAGTAAAGAGAAAGAACAAAGATAACAAAACGGACAAATAAAAAAGGACTGACCACTCATGAAAGGTATTATTCTGTTCGCATCAAAATACGGCTCGTCTGAGAAGTATGCAAAATGGCTCAGCGAGGAAACAGGCTTTGACTGTGTTAAAGCAGATAAGGCCGACAGCAGGGCTCTTATGGAGTACGACACAGTGATCCTCGGCGGCGGCATCTACGCCGGACGCATAGCAGGGCTTTCGGTGCTAAAGAAAAACATGAACTCGCTTAAGGGCAGAAAACTCGCCGTCTACTGCTGCGGCGCATCTGAGTACGACGAGGGGTATGTCAACACCCTCAAAGAGCAGAACTTCAAGGACGAGCTGCTCGGTATCCCCTGCTTCTACCTCAGAGGGGCTTTCGATATGAACAGCCTGAAATTCGGCGACAGAACGCTTTGCAAAATGCTTGCAAAGGTCGTGTCAAAAAAAGACCCCGACAGCTGCGAGGTCTGCGAAAGAGCTATACTCGAAGCCCGTGACACCCCCTGCGACTGGACTGACAGAGCATCACTCAAAGAGATAACAGACTACATAAAAAGTGCATGAAAGGGAGAGATGATATATGAACAACCAGAAGGTATTATACAAAAACTCAGAGAACAAGATGATATGCGGCGTATGCGCAGGCCTTGCTGAATACTTCAACATGGACGTGAGCGTGATAAGGCTTATCACCGTGCTGCTTGCATTCAGTGTCGGCAGCGGCGTGATAGCATACCTTGTAGCCGCTGTCATTCTTCCCGAGAAATCGGCAGTCATGGGCGGTACTCAGAACGTTGATGATCACAACAGCTACAACGAGTACAACAGCTCTGACAACAAATAACGCCTGTTTCTAATTTTCTCCTTCCCTGCCGCAAGAGGCTTAAGCCTTTTCTACGGCAGGGAAACTTATTTTCAGGTAACAGGGAACAGGTAACAGGCGCACCACACCTGTCACCTAAAAAATCCGCCTCCCCAAACGGAGAGGCGGAAAACTTGTAGATTAAAGCCAATCAGCATTCTATGGACGAGTAGTACTCCTCCAGACGTGGCCGTGCTTTGATGTAGTAGGGCTCTAAGCGCTTGTCAAAGTGCTTGCCCATGCCTTCGGTGATTATCTTGTCGGCCTGCTCAAAGCTCATTTTTTCTTTGTAGACACGCTTGCTGACAAGTGCGTCATAAACATCGGCTATAGCCATTATCCTCGCTTCGAGAGGTATCTCCTCGCCCTTTAAGCCATCGGGATAGCCCGAGCCGTCCCAGCGCTCGTGGTGATAGTGGGCGACGTTCTCGGCGATTATGTGGAAACGCTTGTCGTCTGTGCCTTTAAGTATCTCGTGGACTATCCTTGCACCCTCTGCGGCGTGGGTCTTCATTATGGCGTATTCCTCGTCGGTGAAGCGCCCGTTCTTGCAGAGAATCTCGTCCTTAACGGCTATCTTTCCGAGGTCGTGCATCGGCGCTGCCTTGATGAGGTCTTTACAGAATTCCTCGTCAAGCTCAAAGTCGTCGCCGTTTCGTATCTCGTCGATAAGAATGCGAACGCCCTCGCTCGTTCTTCTGATGTGGCCGCCTGTCGAATTGTCACGGCTTTCTACCATGGTCGCCATGCTTAAGATAAGGTTATCGTGCATCTCGACTATGTGCTTGGTCTTTTCGGCTACCTCCTGCCTGAGTTCTGTGTTGAAGCTGTCAAGCAGGGCGATGTATTGCTGGTTCTTGGTGTCATCGGTGATTATCAGCTGATAGCCCCTGTTTCGTGAGCCGTCTGATAAGAAGTTAACATCTATCAGGTATATCTTGTCGTCCTTCTGATAGTGGAACTTGTCGTTTCGCTTGTTTTCCTTGAAGCTCTCAAGCCATATGAGTGCTGTCTTTGACATGAACTCGTTCTTGTCGATAGGCTTGTCAACGGTCAGGCTGCAAAGCTCGGGGAATATGCCCTTTGCCGTCTCGTTCGAGCCTAAGTATCTCATGCCGAAGTCGAAAGAGATAAAGCCCGTGTCGCCCTTCTGTATCATCGTGTCTATTACAGTGTCCGAAATATCGTACAGTACAAGCCTGTGAACGATTATCAGGTATACCACCAGAGCTATTATATAGGTAAAGGGCAAAAGCTCGACATCAGGCAGCAGGTTCGACACGTTCGAGAGCTTTTTGCTGACAAAATAGCTTAAGACAGCGAGCGTTTCGGGAAGTGCAAGCAGGTAGATGAATTTTCTTGACACCTGGTTCTTCTTGAAATAGCTGTAGGCTATCGCACCCATACCGAGCAGGAAGTAGACAGTCAGCAGCACATAAAACGTAGAGTGCAGCGGGCCGTATTCCTTGGTGATGATATTCTTGCCGTTCACACGTTCAAATTCAACTGTCTTATAGAACAGCTTATTCTCGCCGATGAGCATTGCAAACCCGAAGACGAGCGTTGACATAAAGAACATTATCAACCGTATATACCGGTTTATCTTGATATCACACAAGATAAAAACTACGAGCGTTATCATCAGTATAAGGTAACACCCTGACATATAGATGATCTTATTCGCTATCATAGCTTCTTCGAGATTGACAGCCCTGTTCATCAGGAAGTGGCCGAGATTATTAATTGGTATCAGCACAAATATCATAGATATATGGACATCAAAGTGTTTATGGTAGATAAAGCAATATATAAGCATCAGCACAACTGACGCTGACAGGCACACGGCGTAATAAATATCCGCCATAACTATCCCCGCCCCCTTTCCTGTGCAGACATTATCTGTAATTATTATACTATATTTTTAAAGAAAAGTCAATTGTTTTGGAGTGGAAGATGCAGTCATTGAGGTAACAGGTGAGGAGCGGCGATTATTGCAAGTTTCGCTTTGCGAAACTTGGCTGTCTGCGCAAGCAGACGAGCGCCATATCAGCCTGTCAGTCGTGCGATCTCTGCCAAGTAGCAGTGCCTGCACCGCCGCGCATAGCATGAGGCTTCGCTGAAATCGTCAGACCAAATCGCCCGAATGGGCATAGGTCGGCGTAAGCCGACACCGTAACTGTTAACAGTTAACTGATAACTGTTAACTGAAAAAGCTCTTGACTAACGACGATTATTGATATATAATAGTATAGGCAATGCCCGGAGAACGGGACGGACAAAAAAGAAAAGAGATGACATCATGATAAAACGTATGATAGCAGTGTTTCTGTTGACGGTGCTGGCGGTTATTGCTGCGCCTGCGGTGCTGGCGGAGGATACTGCTGATATATCGCTCTCAAAGCAGCATACATTCCTTGGCGACGAGGTGACGGCGACTGTTACCTTCAGAAGCGACAAAAACGACATCGCCGATATACAGGGCAGCATAAGCTATAACGACAAAGTCCTCGAATACGTCAGCTGCGATGATGTCAGCTTTGCAGGGCGTGGCACGCTGGCTGTGAGGGCTTTCACCGACACGGGCGCTGAGGGCGTGTATACCATGACCGTTGTGTTTAAGACCATCGGCGAGGGTGACGGGTTTATCAAGCTCGTAAACTGCCAGATAACCGACAGCGGCCAGAACGGTGTCAGAAGTCCGTCGGCTCAGGCGAGCATTGAGGTTCAGGGCAGTGCTGAGACTACAGAGAAGCCAAAGGAGACTACCGCCGCCAAGACAGAGGAGCCTGACAGCACGACAACGACCACAGCTTCGGAAGACTCCGACTCGTCAAATGAAACGACAACGACTACTGTGACAACAGCAGAGACAGCGACCACGACGACAGCCCAAAAGACCGACAACAGCGAGATACCCGAGGGCAGGCTCGCTGAGCTTAAGATATCAACAGGCTACATCTCCCCTGCCTTCTCGTATGACGTGCTTGAATATGACATCAAGGTGCCGCACGACTGCACATGGCTCGATTTAGAGGGCGTGCCGTCGCTTGAGGGCGGTTACATATGGTACACAGGCGACGAGAACGTCTACGACGGCGTTATCACAAGAACTATCGCCGTAAGAGACTCGCTCGGTGCTGAGACGGTATATACCTTCCACATAAGCCGCATGACCGCCGAGGAGGAGGAGAGCTTCATGACCTCGTCCGAGACGCAGGCTCCCGAGAGCACGCCTGAAACGACCGTGACGACCACACGCAAGCTGTCACTCGACAAAGAGAGCAGCTCCTTCAAAAAGATGATAGCAGCTGCCGGCATAGTCGTTGTAGTGATACTTGTAGTGATAGTAGCCATTCTTTCCAGCCGCAGCTCCGGCAAGAAGAGAAAGAAGATAAAGCACTCGAAAAGAAAATAACCAAGCAAAAAGGTATCGCCGTATAAGCGCAGGCGCAATAAAGAAGTTTAATGGGCAGAGCTTTGTTCAGCGCCTGCTAAAAGAAGAAAGAATAAAGAAAAAAGAATAATGAATAATAAAGGTATCGACCTGCGGTCGATGATCAAAAATATCATCGCCGAAGGCGATACCTTTATTTTTATTTCTTATTTATTCTTTCTTCTTTATTCTTTTAGCAGTGGCGCATATATAGCCTGATATGCAAATACTTCTTTACCGCCACTGCGCATATAGACGATACCTTTGTTATTTATATAGATAAGCTGTAGGTGCGGTATCCCCGAAGGGGCAGGGGGCACACCATGACTCTTAACTGTCAGCTCTTAACCGGTTTTGACCAGCCTCTCCACCAGCCTTACGCAGTCGGCTGCATCGCCGGAGTAGCCGTCGGCACCTATCTCCTCGGCAAAGCTCTCGGTCACGGCCGCACCGCCGACTATCACCTTTGCCTTGCAGCCCTTTTCATGGGCTATGCCTATAACAGTCTTCATGTTCATCATGGTCGTTGTCATCAGCGCCGAAAGTGCTATGACAGCGGCGTTTTCTTTTATCGCTGTGTCAACTATCAGCTCGCTCTCGACGTTCTTGCCAAGGTCGATAACCCTGTAGCCATAGTTTTTGAGCATCAGAGCGACGAGGTTCTTGCCGATGTCGTGAACGTCGCCCTCAACGGTGGCTATCACGACTACCGGCGCATCATCGTCCTGACCGTCGGAAACGAGCATCGGTTCAAGATATGCTATCGACTGCTCCATAGCGCCTGCTGATGCTATCAGCTGCGGCAGGAAGTAGCGCTTTTGCTCAAACAGCTTGCCGACCTTGTTTATCGCCGGGATAAGCAGGTCGTTTATTATCTCGGAAGGAGTTGCTCCGCCCTCTACACGCTCTTTTGTAAGAGGCACTATGCTGTCCTTCTCGCCGTTCATGACAGCTGCGAATATCGGATCGCTCTCCTTCTCGTCCTTTGGCTCTGCCGGAGCTGTGGGGGCGGCTGATGAAGCCTTTGGAGCGGCTGTGGGTTCGTTAGCCATTTTCTCGGTGTAGTAGCTTATGCGCTCTATGTAACGAATGTCGCTGCCCTCACGGTTCAGAAGCATATCCGAAGCCGCCGCAGTGTTCATCAGAAGATCCTGCGAGGGATTGGCTATAGCCATTGTAAGGCCTGATGCTATGCTCATAGCAAGGAAAGCCGTGTTCACAAAGCTCCTCTCAGGCAGGCCGAATGATATGTTAGAAAGGCCGCATACGGTAGCCAATCCCCTCTGCCTGCAATGCTCAAAGGTCGCAAAGCAGTTAAGCGCCGATGCCTTGTCAGCACCGACAGTGCCTACCAGAGCGTCCACCACGATGTCAGTCTCCTTAAAGCCCACCTCGAGCGCACGGTCTATCGCCTTGTCAACTATCTCGTGCTTAAGCTCTATAGTCTTCGGTATGCCCACATCGTCTATCGGCAGGAAGATAAACATAGCACCGTATTTCTTTGCTGTGGCAAGCATAGTCTCAAACTTTGCTTCCTCGTAGTTAATAGAATTTATGAGCGCTCTGCCGGGGTAGATGCGAAGTGCTGCCTCGATCACCTCAGGGTAGCTTGAATCTATGCACAGCGGCAGGTCGCTTATCTGCGACAGCTCGTTTACGACGTTTATCATCGTCTGCTTTTCATCAATGCCGCCCATGCCGCAGTTTACATCGAGTATTGATGCGCCTGCCTTCTGCTGCTCACGGGCAAACCTGCGAACGATATCGAGCTTGCCCTCTTTAAGCTCTGCCTGGAGCGTTTTCTTGCCGGTGGGGTTTATCCTTTCGCCTATGACTAAGAAACGCTCGCCTGGCATTATCTTTACAGCCTTGCGCTCAGAGCAGATAACACGCTGCCCTGCCTTTTTAACAAGCCTGCGCTCTGTCTTGTCGATGGCGGCTTTTAAAGCTCTGATGTGCTCCGGAGTAGTTCCGCAGCAGCCGCCTATAATGCTTGCGCCCATTGATGCGAGCTTTGCTGAATTCTCTGCAAACACCTCGGGCGTCATCTTGTATACCGTCACGCCGTTTTCAAGCTCGGGCAGGCCGGCGTTTGCCTTGACTATCACCGGGATATCCGAGTATTCAAGCAGCGTCTGAACAATATCCTGCATTGTGTCAGGTCCTGCGCCGCAGTTGACACCCACAGCATCAGCACCAAGCCCCTGAAGCACAGTAGGAACGCACTCAGGCGGCGTGCCGAAAAGCGTCCTGCCGTCCGGCTCGAAGGTAAGTGTCGCCATTATCGGCAGGTCAGACACCTCACGGACTGCGAGAACTGCTGCTCTTGTCTCCTGTAAGCTCATCATAGTTTCTATTACGAAAAGGTCTGCGCCTGCATCGGCTATGGCCTTTGCCTGCTGCTTGTAGACCTCAAAAAGCTCCTCAAACTGCATATCCCCTATCGGGTAAAGCTGCCTGCCGGTCATAGTAAGGTCGCCTGCAACGAATGCTTTGCCGTCGGCCGCCTTCTTTGAGAGCCTGACAAGCTCGGTGTTCATTTCACACAGCTTGTCAGCAAGGCCGTATTCTTCGAGCTTTATGCGGTTGGCGGTGAATGTCGGGGCATAGACTATGTCAGCACCTGCATCTATGAAAGCTCGCTGTATGTCGATAAGCGCCTCGGGGTGTTCGAGCACCCACTGCTCAGGGCATACGCCCACCGGCATACCGGCATTTTGCAGATTGGTGCCTGTCGCACCGTCAAGTATCACAAATCGCTCTGCGCACAGGGCTCTGAACTGTTCTCTTGTCATATTTTAAACCTCCGGAGTCTTTTTAGTCATCTCACGCTGTAAAGCGTGCTCGGTGTGCTGCTGCGGCTGACAAACTGTGTCGGCATTAGCCCTTTGCTGTTTGCGGTCGCACTTTCTATCATCTTCTTGGTAAGGTCAGGCACGTCCTCTCTTGAAATGGCATCAGAGGGAGAGAGCCACAGCACCTCGCTGTTCTCATCACCGTCTGACACGGCCTCTCCTGAGACATACTCAGCGAGGAACACCATATACCAGTCCTTGGCATTGAACCTTACACCTATCAGGCTCACAGGCTCTACCCTGATGCCTGTTTCTTCCATATATTCACGCCTGAGCGCATCCTGAGGGCTCTCGCCGTACTGAACATATCCCCCCGGGATAATGAGCATACCCTTGCCGTTGCCGTAGGTATGCCTTGCGAGCAGCACCTTGCCGTCCTTTATGACGACACCTGCCACGCTCTGCCCCCAGTTTGTATTTTCCTCGCTCATAACAAGCCCTCGCTTTCAACTTTAGTTAAGGCAACACCGCACGAAGATTGTGCGCAAATTGCGCAGTCAGCTTTTTCGTCAGATTGCACAGATTTTCCGAAGGAATACTACCGTATTTCAAGGAAAAAATGTGTAATATGACGGAAAAGATGCAAGTAAGTTGCGTACAAAGCCTTCAGGCGGTCTTTGTGCGGTGTTGCCTTAAGGTATCTCCTGCGGAGATGTGTTTTAAGACCCTTACACCCTTGTCATTAAAGGCTTGCTGCAAGAGCACTGAATAACTGCCTTTATCTTTCCAGAACAAATCTGGCGACTTTGACATTTCCGTCCATTTCGTATGACTGTATATCAAATCCGCATTTTTTCGTGTAGAATGAGACATTCTCGCTTTTATCCGCCGGCGTTACCAGCGTAAAGCTGCACCAGTCAGTGTAATACGACTTAACAAAGGAAAACGCCGCCGTTCCGATGCCTTTGCCCTGAAACTCAGGTATCACGCACAGGCACCCGACCTCATACTCACCCTGCCGCAGCTGTTTACATGAAACACACCCGACAGGCGTTTGGCCGCACAGTATCAGGAATTTCGGGTATTCGGCAATAGAGCGCTGCATCATTTCCAAAGTCTTGCCAAAAGCCGGGCACTCGCCGTATTTTACATAGTCGCTGTAAAAGGCTGCATCATAAATATCAATAAGCAGCTGCGCATCGTTAAGCTCTGCTTTTCTGAAACGGATATCCATAGATGAGCCCCCATTTATCAGTGAACAGTGAACAGTTGCGGTGCGGCTTGCGCCGCATACCTTGATTCTGCATTATGCATTGATATTATATCACGCTTTTTGCCCTATTGTCAAGCTATGCCACGGGCGGTGAAGAATTCCTCGCTTGTCTCGCCGTAGGGGCGGTTGAAGCGCTTAAGCCCGTATAACGAAGACTCACCTGTGATGACGTTTATCCCCTCCTCGCAGCCAAGGGTCGCATCAAAGCCTGCACTCTTGACAATATCCTCCGCACCGCCGCTGCAAAGCCCGAAGGGATAGGTGAAGACATTCGGCTCGAAGCCGCAGCTGTCTTTGAAAAAGCTCTGCGCCTTGTATATGTCGCCCAAAAGGTGCGAGCGGTATTCGTATTCGCTCTCGCCGTCTGCTATCAGCGCCCCTCGCCTGCTGTCAAGTGAATGCATATCAAAGCTGTGGCAGGCTATCTCGGCGCAGCCTGAGTCTCTCAGGGCTTTTATGCCGTCAGCATCGAGGTAGGAGTAGTTCTCATCAGGGCTTGCCTCCTCGCCTGCCGCCATGCTCCATTTGCCGACGCAGGATACGGTCATTTTATAGCCGTGCTTTTTGATGATAGGCAGAGCACGGGTCAGGGCGTTAAGATGTCCGTCGTCAAGGGTTATTATGACAGGCTTTTCCGGCAAAGGTGTATTGTATCGCAGGTGCATGACAAGGTCGTTGACAAATATTGCCGTGTAGCCGTGCTGTGAAAGCCACATGATATCCTCCTCAAACACCTGCGGCGACACGACGTATTCACCGAGCCGCCCTTCGTCACGGGATATGCTGTGATACATTATAATAGGTACATCAAGCCCCTGCTCTTTGTCCCCGCTTGCTCTGGCAGACGGGCGAAGTATCATCGCCGCCGCTGTCAACACAGCCACAAGTGCCAAAACAGCCGGCAGGCGCTTTATCCTGATGCTCATAAACATCTCTGTCATTCCTCTCATTCTTCTAAAATGATTTAATACTTTGTTTATATTATACATTATATGTCCCTTTGGCTTGTGCAATTACAAAAAAATATCATAAAAGGGCTTGAAATAATTGTGCAATTGTGATATAATCAAATTGGGTAAACATATTTATAGGGAGGTTTTCAGCCGTGAAATCAATTCGTTCCAAAATACTTGTTACTATGCTGGGTGTTACAGTGATCACCAGCTTCATTATAATACTGATATTTATGATGTACGTTCAGGCATCAGGCAAGAGCGCCGTTGAGAGCTTTGTGCCGGCGGTGTCGTTCGACGTTTCAAGAAGCGTTGACAAATCTATCGACAGCTACGGGCTTGCCGTGTCTAAGGTTGCTGCGAAGATAACCTCGAACACCTCTCCTGCGGAGATAAAGCCTATGTTTGACAAGGATCTGTTTGTCGGCGTGGGCGTTTACAGCGCAGCGGGAACTCTTGATAGCAACTCGGAAGAGATAGTCAGCAAGATAATCGACGAGCCCACCTTAAGAAAGGCGCTGAGCGTTTCGAGCTACTGCTGCAACACAGGCCTTAAGGAATTTGATGGCAAGTATTATATAGGCTACGTCTGCGGCGTAGGTAAAGCCGACAGCTACAGTAACGACAGGATAGCGGTAATTGCCACTCTTGACGGTATACTCACAGACATAAACGATGTTTCCGACAAGTCAAAGACCAATATCCTGGTAGTTGATAGTGAGGACAAGGTAATGCTCGCATCAGATGATGCTGTTGTCGCACCCGGTACTGACATAGCCTCTGATGACAGCCTTGGCAAATTTAAGGATGCATACACAGCTGCCCTTGAATCCGAAGGCGCTGAGAGCTGCAAGTTAGACGGCAAGCAGAGGATAGCCGCAGCATACAAGCTCAAAAACGTTGACGCAAATGTGATATGCTACACCACGACAGACGTTTTCATGGGCATTGAAACATCGACATACATTATTATAGTAGTGGTAGCAGTGGTTCTTATTGCAGCCACACTTGTAACGGCACTTCTTTTCTCACGCAGCATATCAAAGCCTATCGTTACGACTACCGACCGTATCAGAAAGCTCGCACAGGGCAACCTTGCCGAGCCTGTTGATGTTTGGGATTCAAAGGACGAGCTGGGTATCCTTACCAACTCACTTGAAGAAACTATCCTCTCGCTGAGACAGTACATCAGCCTTATCACGGCAGGCCTTACACAGATCTCCGAGGGCAACCTCTGTCACCGCATGGAGGGCAACTTCAAGGGCGACTTCGTGAAGATAAAGAACACCTTCAACTACATCTTGGAAGCGCTTTCCGAGACATTCGTATCTATCAATACTGCTGCCGAGCAGGTGAACACCGGTGCATCGTCAGTGTCAGATTCGGCACAGGTGCTCTCGCAGGGCTCGACAAGGCAGGCAAGCTCGGTCGAGGAGCTCTCTGCTACACTTAACGGCGTATCCAAGCAGATAAGACAGAACTCCGACGACGCTAAGAACGCATACAACATCGTATCCGACAATACCGCAGCTATCAACAACTGCAACGACGATATGACCAATATGCTCTCGGCTATGGAGCAGATAACAGAAGCTACCGAGGAGATCTCAAAGATCATCAAGGTAATTGACGAGATCTCGTTCCAGACGAATATCCTCGCTCTCAACGCAGCAGTTGAGGCGGCAAGAGAAGGCTCCAAGGGCTTCGGCGTCGTAGCGGACGAAGTAAGACGACTTGCTTCACGCTCGGCAGAGGCCGCAAAGCAGACCTCACAGCTTATCGAAAACTCAGCCAATGCCGTTGACCGTGGCTCTGAGATAGCCAAGGAAACAGCTAAGTCGCTCGAGGAGATAGTTGAAGGCTCTGACAACATCAAGGGTCTTGTCAAGAACATCACAGACGCATCTGAAGCACAGGCCGAGGCTATCGTTCAGATAAACACAGGCGTTGACCAGATAAGCGCAGTCGTTGCAAACAACACGGCAGCGGCAGTTGGCATAGCTTCTGCTTCCGAGGAGCTCTCGGGCCAGTCGCTCGTGCTCAAGAACATGATAGCACGCTTCAAACTCTCAGAGGGCGCAGGCGAAGGCGTTTCGGACCACGCAGCACCTTCAAGGAGCAAGTTCGATTACGATGACGACGACATGGAAGCCCCTGTACACGCATCTACGATATCCAAGTTCAGCTACCCTGACGATGATGACGACGAGCCGACTGCAAGCCCTGTATCCAAGTTTGATTATCCGGACGATGATGACGACGAGCCTGCTCCAAGGCCGGTATCCAAGTTCGATTATCCGGACGATGACGACGACGAGCCTGCTCCGAAGCCGGTATCCAAGTTTGACTATCCGGACGATGATGACGAGCCTGCAACCTCCCCCGGCACGAGCTTTGTATACCCCGACGATGAGGACTTCGGCTCTGATGATGAAGAAGACATCAGGATAGACCTTGATGACGAGGACGATAAATATTGATGCTTTAAGAGGTGAGAGGTTTGATTGCCTCTTGCCTCTTGTATTTCAAAGCACGGAGAGACAATGAGCACATATTACAGTCTTGTTTTTACATACGACAGAAAAACACTTACGCACAGCTCGGTCACAAAGTTTTATAATGCGCTTATCTCGGCAGGGGCTGAATTTAAAGACAGAGCCCGAGATATGCCGGGAGACTGTTTCATATGAGGGATACAAAAGCACGGGGCAGATAAACGCATACCCCTTTGCGCTTGCTTTCAATATGGCAGGAGCTGCCGACAAAAGATACTACACAAGCTTCTCAGAGGGAGAGCTTGATGTGATATAGGCAACACCGCACGAAGATTGTGCGCAAATTGCGCAGTCAGCTTTTTCGTCAGATTGCACAGATTTTCCGAAGGAATACTACCGTATTTCAAGGAAAAAATGTGTAATATGACGGAAAAGATGCAAGTAAGTTGCGTACAAAGCCTTCAGGCGGTCTTTGTGCGGTGTTGCCTATATGATAAAGAATACAATTTTACCGAAAGGATTTGATAAAAATGAAAAGACGCATAGGCATACTCACAAGCGGCGGAGACTGTCCGGGACTTAATGCGACCATTCGTGGCGTTGCAAAGGCTGTGTATCACCAGTTCGGTGACGATGTGCAGATAGTCGGCATAAACGACGGCTACTACGGCCTTATCAACAATATGTGCAAGGAGATGACTCCGGCCGATTTTTCGGGCATACTTACTACAGGCGGCACTATCTTCGGCACAAAGAGAACCCCCTTCAAGATGATGCAGGTCGTTGAGGACGACAAGGTGGACAAGGTAAAAGAAATGAAAGCCACCTACAAAAAGCAGAAGCTTGACTGTCTGCTCACCTTAGGCGGCAACGGCACTCACAAGACTGCAAACCTCCTCTCCGAGGAAGGCCTGAATGTTATTGGTCTGCCAAAGACTATCGACAACGACATCTGGGGAACGAGCGTTACCTTCGGCTTCCACACGGCTGTAGGCACAGCGACTGATGTTATAGACAGACTGCACACCACGGCAAACTCCCACGGGCGTATACTCTGCGCCGAGATAATGGGCAACAAGGCAGGCTGGCTGACACTTTATGCAGGCGTTGCAGGCGGCGCTGACATTATCGTTCTGCCGGAGATACCCTACGACATAGAAAAGCTCGCCGAGACCTGCGTAAAGCGAAACGAGGCCGGCAAGAAGTTCTCTATCATAGCCGTTGCAGAGGGTGCCTTTGACAAGAAGGAAGCCAAGATGAAGAAAAAAGAGCGTGCTGCAAAGCGTGCAGAGGCAGGCATAACCACCGCCACCACGAGAATAGCCGCAAACATTCAGAACATGACAGGCTACGAGACAAGAGTATGCGTGCCAGGCCATATGCTGCGTGGCGGCAGCCCCTCGGCTTACGACAGGATACTTGCAACACAGTTCGGCACATACGCTGCAAAGCTGATAGCAGATGAAAACTACGGCAGGGCTGTTGCGATGATAGATTCCCGTGTCGGCTCAAATCTCCTGAAGGACGTTGCCGGCAAGACAAAGTTCGTGCCGCAGGACGACCAGATGGTGCTCGCAGCAAGAGCGCTGGGTATATCGTTTGGTGATTAATCAGCCCCACACAGAACACAAGGAGAAGCAACAATGCCATTAAAAGAAAACAGAAAATACACCGCAGAGGAATACCTCGCTCTCACCCCCGAAACAAACGAGAAAAGCGAGCTTATCTACGGCGAGATAGTGGCGCAGGCTGCACCGAGTATACAGCATCAGCGCATTTCAAGAGAGGTGAGCTTTCAGCTTGTCAGCTATGTTAAAAGCAAGGGCGGCAAATGCGAGGTCTTCAGCGCACCGACAGATGTCAAGCTTGATGAATACACAGTCGTTCAGCCTGATATTTTCATAGGCTGTGACCCCGAGAGGTTTGACAAGCAGAAATTCAACGGTGCACCCGACCTCGTTATCGAGATCGTGTCATCAAATCTGACAGATGACTATTCAACAAAGCTCGAGCTTTACAAAAACAGCGGCGTGCGTGAATACTGGATAATCGACCCGAAGGTCGAAAAGACAGTCGTTTATCTTTTCGGCGATAGGGTAGAGGTTAATATCTACACCTTTGACAAGCCTATCCCCGTTTCGCTGTATAACGGCGAGATAAGCATAACTGTCAAAGATATGCTGTAAAGCACCAAGCCCCCGGGATTTCCCGGGGGCTTTGCTGTATCTATTTCACTTTCTTATATGTTTTACCCATTAGTGTAAAGCTCTCAACGTCCTTTGCATCAAGTATCACCTCGCCAAAGAACTGCCGTGTTTTGCCCTCGCTGGCTGAACCGCTGCCCAATATCTGGTTTCTTGTGTATTCCTGAGTGCTGCCGTCCTTCATTGTGACTGTGAATATGACTTCATTATGCCAGTTATCCCAGTCCTCCTGAGTGAAGCTGTCGGACGTTCCGTCAGACGTTTCTGCGGTTATGTCTACCATGTCGTCTATCTCATAGCTCATATCGGTAAGCCTTGCCGTAACGCCGTCATCGCTTACAAATTCGTAGCTTTCGATATTCTTGTTGAGCTCTACCTCTATCTCGCCTAAATATTCGCCACGCTCAGCATTACCCTCTTCGGGAACAATATACTCATAAGCTATGACCTTGAGCTTTAACGGCTCGGCGGTCTTAGTGCTCACATCAAACCGGAATGATTCATAGCGCTCGTCTGCTATCCTCTTGAAGCGCCCCCAGCCCCTCTCGTCCAGTACATCATTCAGGCTGTCATACTGCCCCCCGTTGGGGTCATAGGCTATCAGCTCAAAGTCGTAGTTGGGCATATTCCTCATCTTCTCCAAGCCAATGTCGTCTATGGCTTCAATGGTGATGATAAACTGCGAATCCTTGCCTGTAGATGCGCCCAGCTCCTGCGTGAGCTTCAGATGATCGCATATCACCTCATTGTCGGGGATAAGACCCTTTTCATCGAGCTTGCTTGCAGCGCTCTCGCCGTAGGCTGCATCAATTATCTCGGCGTGCTCCTCCTTGGTCATGGCTGTGTTGTATATCTTAGCCCCTGCCGTCACCGAAACGGCTGCCGCTGCGAGTATTGCTGCTGTTACGGCTATCTTTTTCCTTATGCTGCTTTGCTTTTTATCCATTGCTATCCCTGCCTTTCTCAAAACACGGGAGAATATCCTGTCTTGTGTTTTACGGGGCAGTTTGTCGGCCTTTGCGATGTCTTCAAGCAGCTCTGAGAGATCCTCTGCCAGAGTGATATCATCGCAGTCATAAAGCCTGCTAAGCCCTGTTTTCATTTTTCTCCCTCCTTTAGCATCTCCCGGAGTTTTTCAAGCCCCCGGGATATCCGTTTGTTGACTGTGTTAGGCTTCATATCAAGGGCTGAGCCTATCTCTTTAGCACTCTCGCCGAGATAGTAGCGCCTTAGAAATATCTCGCTGTCAGGCCTGCCGAGGGCTTTTATAGCCGAGATAAGCTCGCTTTTCTCGGCAAAGATATCATCGCCCGGGTGATCGTCGGCATATTCAAGCGGCAGAGTCTCAGCCTGTCGGCATCGCTCCCTGAAAACATCCGTGCAGCGGCGCTTTGCTATCACCGAGAGCATGGCCGCAGCCGAGTGCAGAGAGCTGCCGTGTTCTGTCACATAGGAATAAAAGCTCACAAACACATCGCTCACGGCTTCCTCGATGTCCTCTTTTGTGCAGACATCGCCGAGCTTGCTGTAGGCTATCCTGTAGACATAGGCTGAATATATCCTTACCGCCTGCTTAAGCCCCTCCTCAGGGTCGGCTGCAAGCAGCGATACCAGCTGTTTATCATCCATGTATGAATACCTCACTTTGAAACGTTTCATATAATACAGTCGTAAAAGGCATTGAAAAAGTGACATTTTTGCAAAAAAATCCCCGGATAAGCTGTCCGGGGATCAATATTGCTTTTTTAAATCAGCTGAACACGCCGAATGACCCAAGCAGCAGCACTGCAAGCAGCACAGGTGTGATAAACTTTATCATCACGATGTAGAGATGCTTTCTGCCAAAGCGCTCGCCGTTCTTTGTTGCCTCGTCCACCACCGTCTTAGGCCCCACTACCCAGCCTATGAGTATGCAGGTGCTTATTGCGACTATCGGCATGAAAATGTTGTTTGAGAGATAGTCGAAGATATCAAGTATCTGTGCCGAGCCGCCGGGTGCGGTGTTCGGCAGCCTTGCCTCGAAATAGAATGCGTTGTAGCCAAGGCATATCACAACGCTTATTGCCATAGCGACACTTGTTTCTATGATAACGGCCTTTTTTCTTGACCAGCCGAACTTATCCATAAGACCCGATACTACCGCTTCCATGATAGATATGCAGCTGGTTAGCGCTGCGAAAAGCACCATTACAAAGAACACAGCACCTACCACCGAGCCGACTGTGCCCATCTGCTCGAAGACCTTCGGCAGGGCTACGAACATAAGCGAGGGGCCGGCTGTGTTTTTCATGCTCTCTGTGCCCATGAATGCCACAACAGGCGGTATTATCATAACACCTGCGAGGAAAGCCACGAGCGTGTCGAATATCTCTATGCTGTTGACGCTCTTTAAGAGGTTTGAATCGTCCTTGAAATACGAGCCGTATGTTACCATGATACCCATAGCAACACTTATGCTGTAGAAAAGCTGACCCATAGCATCGAGCAGCACGATAAAGAAATCCTTAGCGCCCATGCCTGAGAAGTCAGGCACCACGAAGACCTTCAGCCCGTCAAGGCCTGTCCTGCCGTCCTCGCCCTCTATGGTGAGCGAGAATACCGCAATACCCACAACGACCACGAGCAGTATCGGCATGAGCACCTTTGAGAGCTTCTCGATGCCGCCGTTAACGCCCTTATATATGACAAAGGCCGTTGCGAGCAGGAAGATAGCATTGAATATGAGCGGCTGTGCGTAGCTTGTTATAAAGCTGCCGAAAAAGCCGTTTTGCGATGCGCTGCTGCCATTGCCTGTGCAGTAGACGGTCATGTATTTGAGCACCCAGCCGCCGATTATGCTGTAATACGGCAGTATCATAAACGGCACGAGTGACGAGAACACGCCGACCCAGCCCCAGTTTTTATTGAGCTTGCCGTAGGCTGTCAGGCAGCTCTGCTTTGTCTTTCGGCCAATTGCCACCTCGGTAACTATCAGCGTAAAGCCGAATGTCACCGCAAGTACTATGTATGTAACTAAGAAAACACCGCCGCCGTCCTTAGCCGCAAGGTAGGGAAAGCGCCATATGTTGCCAAGCCCTATCGCACTTCCTGCCGCTGCGAGCACAAAGCCTATCGAGCTTGAAAAGGAATTTCTCTTGACTGTTTTTTCATCACCCATTATATATTATCTCCTTATTACGAGTATATATCTGACCGGTGGTCGGTTTAACATCACAAGCAACATTATAGCACATAGTTTGATTTTATTCAAGTATAATGCAAGAAGATATTGTAAATGATTTATTTCAGGGGCATATTCAAAGCTCTCTGCCGCAGTAAGGGCATTTGCTTCCCTGTACCCTTCCGAGGTGGCTGTCGCAGTGGGGGCAGCGCACATATCTGTTGTCCAGATACAGCCCGGATATAAAGAGTATTATCCCGATGATGAGAAGTGCTGTATACAGTGCTGTATACAGCGCCGCTTCATCAAGCAGAATTAACCCTGCCGCCGTCAGTGTCACACCGACTAACATAATAAGTCCCGAAAGCACAAAAGCTGTTTTAGGTGATCTCATATTGTCAACTCCTTTTTTCACAATGTGTCCTGCGATAGATTGGAATCTAGCGCCCGGAGGTGTCATGTCTGCACACCTCCGCCGTTCACTGTTTCTGTATCAGCGATGCGCTTTATGTATACCCTGCTCTCTCCCCCATGAACGTCCGTCATGGTGCGTAAAAATTCGCAGCCGTATTTCTCGTAAAGCCCCACATGGTCGGTGGATATGTAGAGTGCCTCCCTGCCCTCCGATGCCGCTAACCTTACCGCCTCGTCAAGCAAAAGCCCGAAAAGCCGCCTGCCCCTGTGCTCGGGGTAGGTGTATACAAACCCCACCCACGGCGTTAAATCGGTGGGCTGTATGTCGTCCTTGGGCGCATAGGTGCAAAATGAGAGCAGCTCGCCGCCCTCGACAAGCATCAGCACCCTTGCCCCCTCGCCCGCTAAGTCAAAGAAGCTGCCGTTCTCTAAAAGCTCGTGAAGATACTTTCCGCCTGCCCACTCACAGCGCCCTATCTCATCAAGCCAGTGCGCCTTGTCATCGCTGTCAAAGTAGTTTGTTATCTGCATTTGTTACCTCGCTATGTTTATTCTTTACAGCACACCTTCCCCCACCGCTCATCGTAAGGGCAGACCTGTATTTTTCTTGTTGTCATTTTTCATTATCCTCAGAATTCTATCTCAGCCGCTATGCCGTAATGATCACTTGCCGCAAGATGTGTTTGCTCTGATATCTTTCTGCCAAACAACGTACAGTTCTTTAATTCAGGCAGTTCATTGGGGTATGGGTTCTTTAATAATATCCAGTCGACCCTTTGGTTTACTTCTATTGTATTTTTAGCCTGCACTGTGCCCCAGCGAGGGTTTTCACGAAAATTCAAAGTTGCCGGTGCTTTTGTCCCCTTTATTTCGGCATAGGCTTTTGCCAAATCGAAATAATATGCGTCCGCACCCAAAAGCGACTGCTCATTGGTAAGGAAACGATAGACAGCCGAACTTTCAGAGCAGTTAAAGTCTCCCGTTATAAGCGTGTAGTCAGCCTGTATATCTGAAATGCCCTCTAAGATATCCACTATCGCCTTTTCCCTTAAAGACGCACTTTCCCACGGTAAATGAACGTTTACGATAAGTATGCTCTTGCTTTCATATCGTATATAAGCCGATGCAGCAAATTTATGATCCATCGTTTTTTCAATGGGATATCTGCTTAAGATAGAAAGCCCTGCCTGCTCCTGCCAATGAGAATTGCCGTATCCGCAAATCGCCGCAAATTCGTCGTGCATCCGATGATCCGACACTTCCTGTAAACAGATAATATCTGCCCCTATCCCGGTAATTTCATCAACAAGCTGCCCAAACCTATCAGGCATTCCTGCGTCACTGTTCCATACGTTGTATGTTGCTATTATCATGTGTAGTACTCCTTATTTAGGTTTGCCTTTGATATGACGCTATGCCTCAGAAAGCTTTGACAAAAGACATACACACTCAACATGCGCAGTCCTCGGGAACATATCCACCGCTGCACAGTCGGTCATTTCAAAGCCAAGCTCCCTGAGTATAGCTATGTCCCTCGCCGCCGTCGAGTGGTCGCATGATATCATGACGATGCGCTTACGAGCCATCTTTGCCATGTATTCAAGTGTTTGCCTGTCGCAGCCCTTGCGTGCAGGGTCGGCGATTATCACATCAGGCCGCTCTCCTCTCTGGTAGAAAAGCTCCGCCGCCTTTGCAGCATCAGCGCAGATAAACTCCGCATCAATGCCGTTTTGCAAAGCGTTTTTCTTGGCGTTCTCGATAGACGACGGCACTATGTCAGCACCTATCAGCCTGCACCCCTCTTTGTAAAGCGAAAGCCCGATAGTTCCCGTGCCGCAGTAGAGGTCAAGAAGTATCTCTCCCTCTTTGATATCGGCATACTCCCCTGCGAGCTGATATAACCGCTGCGCCTGCGGGGTGTTCACCTGATAGAATGACGCCGGCGAGAGGGTTATGCGCCTGCCGCACATTATGTCGTCAATCGTGTCCTTGCCGTAGACGGTGATAAACTCACGCCCGAGGATAGAGTTTGTGTTCTTTGAGTTGATGTTTAAAACTATGCTCTTAATGTCAGTAAAGCGCTCACAAAGCCCCCTATACAGCCCCTCAAACGCCCTCTCAGCGCTCTTTGATGTAACGACCAGGCAGAGCATTATCTCATGAGTGTTCTCACCACGCCGCAGATATATGTGCCGAAGCAGACCCTTTCCTGTCAGCTCGTCGTATGCAGGGATATTTTTGCTGTCAACATACTCCATTATCTGCCCGATTATGCCCTCAAAGACCTCGGGCTGCAAGTCGCACCCATACTGCGGCACTACCCTGTGCGAGCGCCTTGAATAAAAGCCGCACACAGCCTTGCCGTCCTGCATTGCGACAGGATACTGCGCCTTGTTGCGGTAGTGTGAGGTATTCTCGCTGCCTATTATCTTATCCGGCAGCAGGGGCAGCTTGCCTATCCTCTCAAATGACGAGCGCACGAAGTCAAGCTTTACCCTTAGCTCCTCCTCGTATGTAAAGTGCCGAAACGCACAGCCGCCGCATTTTGAAAACACGCCGCAGCCTGCATCACACCTGCTCGCCGAGGGGGTGACTATGTTATCGATTATTCCGTAGCAGTAGCTTTTGTTTACCTTGACTATCTTGCAGTCGATAACATCGCCGACAGCCGTCAGCGGCACGAAAACCGCCATGCCCTCATATCTGCCGACGCCGTTGCCCTCGTTGGTCATGCCTGTTATTTCAAGGCGTACTGTATCATTTTTTTTCATAAAATTCCTCTATCTCGCTCTTTCGCCTTATCATCTCATCAAAGCCTTTAAGATACTCGTTCGGGTATTTGTAATTAAACACCCTTTCAAGGCGCTTGCCTTGCGTATCCACCAGCTTTGTCGAGCCGCCTGCGCCTACTGCGATTATCGTCTGCACTTCTTCCATGATGTAGATATTATAAAGGCTCTCCTTGCCGGGCTTCGCCCAGCCGATGTTTTCCTGATTGTCGCTCATGTTCTTCTGCCTGTAAAGGTAGTATGGGCTGTAGCCGCTCTCAAGCAGCCTGCCTGTCGCATAATCGACCATTTTCCCGGCAGGGCTGTGCAGCACCTCGTCTGCCCCCTCGTGATTGAGCCTTGCCGCACGCTTGATAGACAGCGTATGCACGGTTATATTGTCCGCTTTTTTGGATATTAAAGTATCTACTGTATTTTCAAAGCTCTCCTGCGTGTCTTCGGGAAGGCCTGCTATTATGTCGGTGTTTATCACATCAAAGCCCACACTCTTTGCAAGGTCAAACGCTTCAAAAAACTGCTCTGCGGTATGCCTGCGGCCTATGGCTCTGAGCACATTGTCATTTAGCGACTGGGGGTTTATCGACACTCTGCCTGCCCCCATGCGCTTTATCGTTTCGAGCTTGTCAAGTGTCACCGTGTCAGGCCTGCCTGCTTCTACCGTGTATTCACGCACACGGCCAAGGTCAAAGCAGCTCTCTATCCTGCCCATGACCGCTTCAAGCTGAGAAGCCGAAAGCGTCGTCGGCGTGCCGCCCCCGAAATAGACGCTGTCGGGGTAGATGCCTATATTTTTGCATATCTTGGCGGTATATTCTATCTCCTCGCAGAGCTGCCTGACATACTCGGGTATCATCTTTGCACAGCCTTCTATCGCCGTTGATACAAACGAGCAGTAAGAGCACCTTGTCGGGCAAAATGGTATCGACACATAAAGCCCGAAGCTGCGGCTGTCAAGGGTCGAGAGGATCTTCTCCTGCGTGCAGGCAGTCTTAAGAGCGATATCCGTCTTTTTATCAGAGCAGAGGTAGCGTGAGCGCATATGCGCTCTTATCTCACTCTCGCTCATGCCCCTTGAAAGCAGGAGGTTTACACGCTTTACCGGGCGAATGCCTGTGATTATCCCCCACTCGGGGCTCATGCCTGTAAGAGCGCTCATTGCCCTGTAAAGCAGCCTGCAAAGGGTCATCTCGCACTCGTCATCATAGTCAGGAGTGCTTACAGGCAGCGTATCCTGCTGCTCGCTTTCAGAACCCTTGTATGAGCATCTCACCGCAAGGAAAACAGTATCTCCATTGACCTCACGGGATATCAGCGCATAGTCGCCCTGCGCCTGCGAGGGGTCTTCATACACCATCTCAAAGCGCTGCGCCGGGATAAAGAGCTTCATCACGCCCTCGCACTCGTATTTAAAATCATTACCACAAAATATCAGTTTCATATACTCACCTAAAAAATCAAGCCGCCATAAGACGGCTTAAAGTCAATGCAGAATGCATAATGCATAATGCAAAACTGAGGGATCGCCGCCTGCGGCGATGATATGGCCATTCGGCCTGTTAGCCTGACGGTTTCGGTCATATCGTAGGATATGCGTCCTCGAAGGAATGTGGAGGCACTAAAGTCCAACGTTGTACCCCATTGGGAGTGAGAGCTTACCCATAAAGCTCGATCGCTCCCCACCATAGCCCGAATGGGCATCCGTCGGCGCAAGCCGACACAATCATTATGCATTATGCATTGATAAAGCTTTGCTTTATCTGAGGTACGGGTTAACTCTCTTTTCCGTGTCAAGAGTAGTCATGCTCATGTGTCCGGGGTAGACGGTCAGGTCACCGCCTAAGTCCTTTATCTTCTCCAAGCTCTGCTCCATTTTTGCCATGTCGCCGCCCGGCAAATCTGTCCTGCCTATCGAGCGTGCAAAGAGCGTGTCACCTGAGAACATCGTGCTGCCTGTTATGTAGCATACCGAGCCGGGGGTGTGGCCGGGGGTGTGCAGCACGTCAAACTCTATCTCGTCGAGCTTAATCACAGTGTCCTCGGTAACGGGGGTCACGTTCTCGACGCTTCTTATGTATCCTATACCCGGGAAGCCGCCCTTTGAGGCCTCGCCGTCCTTGACCATGTACATATCATCAGTGTGTACATACACCTCGCAGCCTGTTTCGTCCTGAAGGTCGGCTGCTGCGCCTATGTGGTCAAAATGCCCGTGTGTGAGCAGTATCATTTTAAGTGTTAAGTTGAAAATATCGAGTTGTTCGAGGATATACGCCGCATCATCGGGCGCATCAATAAGCGCTGCATTTCCCTCGTCGGAAGCGACTATATAACAATTCGTATCACAAAAGCTGAGTGGCTTCAATCTGAGAACTCTCATAATTACATCTCCTTATTTTCCGCTTCTCTCAACAGATATTACGTTGCGTATCTTTTTGAGCTTGGCGATAATTGTGTTTAGCATATCCATGCCTGCTATCGAGAGAGTGACTGACAGTATAGCGTTGCCGTTTTTGAGCTCTCTTGATGTTGACTCGTAGATGTATACGTTTATCATAGCAAGTGCAGTAGATACGTCTGCTAAAAGGCCTATTCTGTCTACTGCTATTATGTCGAGCGTCACCTTGAAGTATGATGACTGCTTGCTCTGGTCGGCTGTCTCCCATGAAGCCTTTATCCACCTGTCCTTAGCGGCCTCTGAGTTGCGCTGAGTAAGGTAGTTCTGGCAGTCCTTCTTGTGTATGCTTATGCCGTGGCCACGGGTTATAAAGCCCACGATATCGTCGCCCGGTATCGGGTTGCAGCAGCGGGCAAACTTGACCGAGCAGTCCTCAACGCCGTCAACGATAACGCCCGAATTGCTTGATGAGCGCTTTGGCTTTTGTATTATCTCCTCGTTGTCGTCCTTTATCTTCTCGGCATAGCGCTTGTTGTATTCATTCTTCAGGCGCTGAATGACCTTTGAAAGCTGTACGCCGCCGTAACCGATAGCCGCAAAGAAATCATCCACCGTGTCGCAGTTGTGGCGCTTCATATCAAGTGATAAGAACTCCTCAAGGTCTTCCTCGGGGACGTGTATCATATTGCGCCTGAATTCTCTCTCGAGCGCCATTCTGCCCTCGAAGATGTTCTCCTCACGCCTCTCCTTTTTAAACCACGAGCGTATCTTTGACTTGGCTTCGTTGGTCTTGCAGATATTCAGCCACGACCTTGACGGCCCGTGACCCTCGATGTTTGAGGTGAGTATCTCGATTATCTCGCCGGTCTTTATCTCGTAGTCGTAGGAGACCATTTTCTTATCTACCTTGGCGCCGCACATCTTGTGGCCTACCTCGGTGTGTATAGCGTATGCAAAGTCGATAACAGTCGAGCCCACCGGCAGCGATATCATATCGCCCTTGGGTGTGAATGCAAATACGTCCTCGGGGGCAAGGTCGTTCTTTATCGCCCTTACTATCTCCTCGACGTCGTTTGATTCCTGCTGGCTCTCGATTATGCGCCTTATCCATGCTAAGCGCTTGTCGTCCTTTTCAGAGGTCTTGATGCCCTCTTTGTATTTCCAGTGAGATGCGATACCGTATTCAGCCATCTGGTGCATCTCCCACGTTCTTATCTGCACCTCAAACGGTATTGCCTGCCTGCCGATGACCGTCGTGTGGAGCGACTGGTACATATTAGGCTTCGGGGTCGATATGTAGTCCTTGAACCTTGCAGGGATAGGTCTGAACATATCGTGTATGATACCGAGCACGCTGTAGCACTCGGTCACTGTGTTGACTATTACTCTTACTGCATAGCGGTCATATATCTGGTCTATCTCCTTGCCGTCACGGTAGACCTTTTTATAGATGCCGTAGTTGCTCTTTACTCGTCCCTCAACGCACGGCACAGGGTCAAAGTCCTTGGCAAGGCGGTCTTTTATGGCAGTTACAAGGTCACGCACGAGCTTTTCTCTTGCGTCTTTTCTGAGCGCCATCTGACGCTCTATCTCCTCGTATGCAAACGGGTCGAGATAGCGGAAAGCAAGGTCTTCAAGCTCGTTCTGTATAGAGCTGATACCGAGCCTGTGAGCGATAGGAGAGTAGATATTCATTGTCTCATGGGCTATCGTTCGTCTCTTGTTCTCCGAGCAGAAGCCCAGCGTGCGCATATTATGCAGCCTGTCCGAGAGCTTGATGATTATTACTCTTATATCGTCGCTCATCGCAAGGAGTATCTTTCTGATGTTCTCAGCCTTCTGCTCCTCTTTTGTGAAGATCTCGACTTTGCCGAGCTTTGTGACGCCGTTGACGAGCATCGCCACATCCGAGCCGAACTGCCTGTGAAGCTCCTCCAGCGTACACGGCGTGTCCTCAACCACGTCATGCAGAAGTGCTGCGCAGATAGTGTCGGTGTCCATGCCGAGCTCTAAGAGTATATAAGCAACAGCCACCGGGTGGACTATATACGGCTCGCCCGACTCACGCTTCTGGTCGTGGTGGTAGCTCTCGGCAAGCTCATACGCCGAGACTATCTTTGACAGGTCGTACTGCTTGTCTGTATCAAGTATCTTCTGTATCAGAACATCTATCGTGTATGCCTTCGGCTCGGGGATAAACTTCGAGCTCGATGTGGCAACGGTTATCTCTTCTTTTTTATCAGCCTCTTTTGCAGTCTCCTCTGCCCCCGCAGCAGGAGCCGGCTCAGCGGCAGGTATCATATCCTTATTCTCCATATATATCACCCTTTCCTTCATTACAATGCACAATGCACAATTGAGGTGCGCCTGCGGCGGATCCAAAGAGCGGCTTTGCCGCATGGATCAGTTGCCGTTCTCTCTCAGCCTTTTAAGTATCTGCGAGCTTTCAAGGTCTGCCTTGCCGTTTACCGGCAGAACGCTCACAGTGCCGCTGCCTGCCTTGAAGCTGACAAGCCCCAGCTCCTCAAAAATATCTATGCAAAGGCGCAGCTTGCAGTAGTTCATCACCTTCGGGTCAAAGAGGTAATACAGCTTGTCGGCAGTTATGCTGCCCGATGCCTGCACTGCCTTGAACACCTTTATAAGCTCCTCCCTCGCAGGGGTGACTTTCTTTAAAAAGCTCTCTGCCAGCTTCTCGCCACGCTTGTATCTCTCGTAGCAGTCCTTCGCTGAGAAATATGCGTTCTGGTTGAAGCCCGAGGGGCGGTAGTCGATTATCCTGATGCTCGTGTATTCACGCCCGTTGTATTCGTTTATGTCAAGTGTCACGATAAAGTCAGCCCTGCTGCCGGGTCTTACGGTGAGCGCTGAGGGGGCTGTGCCGAAAAGCACCAGCTCTGCCTGTGCGCCGCCGTAGTTTATCGCTATCTTTGAATGCTTGCCGTTTGACAGCGGCCTTATGTCTCTCACCTGTGCGCCTAAAATGGCGAACTGCGGCAGAGAGTTGCCCTCACCGAAGGGCTCGAGCTTGCATAAGCCCCTTATCCTGTCGATGTTTATATCCGACGGGGCGAGCAGCTTGTCGGCGGTTATGGTGATAGCCGGCATCTCGTCAAACTGCGATGCGAATTCAAGTACCCTTGCCTTGAACCTATCAATGTTCTCAGGGAGGATAGTCAGCCCCCCTGCGCACTCGTGGCCGCCGTATTTGACCAGCAGGTCTTCGGCCGACTGGAAGCACTTGAAGATGCTGAATCCGCTCATGCTCCTTGCCGAGCCTCTTGCAACGCCGCCCTCCTCGGATATGAGCACGGTCGGCTTGCCGTAGTATTCCATTATCCTTGCAGCGACGATGCCTATGACACCGTGTGCCCAGCCCTTGCCTGAGAGAATGAGCACACGCTCATTTAATATCTCCGGGTGGTCGTTAATAAAGCTAAATATCTCCTTTGAGATAGCCGCTTCCGTTTCCTTGCGCTTGTCGTTTAAGTCAACGAGCATTGCTGCATAAACATCAGCGTCCTCAGGCTCGCTGAGCAGTGCCTTGACAGCAGTTATCGGCGATCCGAAGCGCCCTGCGGCGTTTATTCTCGGCGCCAATGTGAAGGCTATGTCAGTCGCCCTCATATTCTCACGGCACCCTGCTGCCTTTTTAAGAGCACGCAGGCCGTAATTGTCAGTGTTTAATACACTTTTCAGCCCCTGCTTGACTATGTATCTGTTCTCCCCTGTCAGCGAGACTACATCGGCTACAGTGCCTATTGCACACAGGTCAAGATACTGGTCGGTCACGGTGGAATAATCTCCGCCGTCTATCGCAGCGCACAGCTTAAGTGCCACGCCGCAGCCTGCCAGGTGCTTGAAGCTCGACGGGCAGTCCTCCCTGTGAGGGTCTACGACTGCCTCAGCACGGGGCAGTGAGCTTCCCGGCTGGTGGTGGTCGGTAACGACGAGCTTCATGCCGAGTGAGTATATCTCCTCGGCCTCAGCGATAGCCGAGATGCCGTTGTCTACTGTTATTATGAGCTTTACGCCCTGGTCGTGCAGGTATTTTATCGCATTTGAGTTGATGCCGTAGCCGTCAGAGCGCTCGGGGATATAGTATATGACGTTTCCGCCGATGCTCAGCAGGTAGTCATACAAAATAGCTGTGCTCGTGACACCGTCGCAGTCATAGTCGCCGTAAACGCATATCAGCTCATAATCATCAACAGCAGCCGTCACAGCGTCGGCGGCTTTTTTCATGTCCTTTATCATAAAGGGGTCTTCAAGCTCCTCGCCCCTGAAAAACTGCGCAAAGCTGTCCATATCATCAAAGCCCCTTGCGACCATCACATCGACCGCCAGCCTGTCGATATCACAGCGTGATGCTATGTCGGCAGCCTTTGCCTCATCGGGCTTTAATATGCTCCATTTCTTCATTAAGTATCTCCGTTTCGGTTTTCAGAATAATATCTATAATATTATATCACAATTGCCCCGAAAAATCAACCGCAATTTCATTAATACTATTGATTTTAAACGGCAAATATGATACAATATATGTTATCTTAATGAAGGGGCGGTGAATGTGATGCAGACGGTCATTCCGGGCAGAGTGAACATACTGAAATACCTTCGCAGCAAGGGGATATCCCTGCCTGCTCACTGCCAGGGCGCAGGGGCGTGCGGCAAGTGTTCAGTAAAGCTCATTGCAGGCAGCCTTGACATAACGCCTGCTGACAGGCAGCTGCTTTCCCGTGAGCAGCTTGAAGACGGCGTGCGCCTTGCCTGCAAGGCCGTAACAAAAGCCCCTGTGCGCATCGAGATACCTGATAACGACAGCAGCTTCAACACCCCTGATAAAATGTGGGAAACGCCCGAGCGCACCCACACCTTCGGCATAGCCGCCGACATAGGCACGACAACTATCGCCCTCTCGCTTGTGGATATCACCGACAGGCGTGCGGTAAGAACAGTCGCAGCAGCCAACAGCGCCGCCGCATTCGGCGCTGATGTTATAACAAGGATAGGCTCATCGCTTGCCGGGAACAGAGACGCTATAAAGGCCGCCATGCAGCAGGACATAGCATCAGCCGCTGCAAGGCTCGGCGCAGAGGGGCTTGACATACAAAGGGTAAGCATCGCTGCCAACACGGCGATGTATCATATGCTGCTCGGGCTTGACTGCTCGGGGCTCGGCAAAGCGCCTTTTTCGCCTGCGACGCTGGGCGGAGAGGTAATGCCTCTGTCAGAGCTTTTAGGCGAGAGCTTTAAAAACGCCTGCCTGCCCGATATCCCGGCAGCTCTTATAAAGGGCTTCGGCGCATTTATAGGCGGCGACATAGCCTCAGGCCTTGCTGCGACGCTTGATGATGAGCGCTGCACCCTCTTTTTAGACCTCGGCACCAACGGCGAGGCGGCACTTTTCACATGGAGCGAGCTTTTGTGCGCCTCGGCGGCGGCAGGCCCTGCCCTTGAAGGCGGCGAGCTAAGCTGCGGAATGGGCGGTGTCAGCGGTGCGGTGTGCCGGGTCTACAGCAAAGACGGAAGGCTTGCATTCGACACGGTCGATAACGCTCCCCCCAAAGGCATATGCGGCTCGGGTGCTGTTGATGCGCTTGCTTACTGCGCCGACAGTGGGCTTATTGACAAACGGGGTGTATTTTCGGACAGTTTGGCAGACACAGGCCTGATGCTCACCGACAAGATATCCCTTACCCAGCAGGACGTAAGGGAGTTACAGCTTGCCAAGGCGGCGATAAGGGCTTGTCTTGACACGCTGCTTGAGCGCTCGCACACAGACTACGAAGCTATCGACAGGCTTGTAATAGCAGGCGGCTTCGGGCATTTTCTTGACGTAAAAAGCGCCTGCACCATAGGGCTTATCCCCCAAAAGCTCAGAGAAAAGGCCGTCACCCCCGGCAACACGTCGCTTAAAGGCGCACAGCTCTCGCTGTTTGATGAGGGCTTTGTAAAGCGCCTTGAAAGGCTTGCCGGTATTGCAAAGATACTCCCCCTCTCGGAGGACGAGGGGTTCAAGGAGAGGTTTATAAAAAGTATCGACTTGTGATATAAAGGCATTAGCCGGTGGTCGTGCGGTGTTGCCTAAAACAAAAACCCGGCACCTCAAAACGAGATGTCGGGTAAACTTTGCTCTTTAAGTAAAGAGAATTATCTTGCGTCCTCAGCGAAGCCGCTCTCAACGAGCTCAACAAGACCTTCAACAGCAGCCTCTTCGTCAGAGCCGTCAGCAATAACTCTTATTGTTGTGCCGCCAACGATGCCAAGCGAAAGAATGCCGAGAAGGGACTTAGCGTTAACTCTTCTCTCTTCCTTTTCGATCCAGATCGAGGACTTGAACTCGTTAGCCTTCTGGATGAAGAATGTTGCCGGACGAGCGTGAAGGCCTACCTGATTCTGAACTACTACTTCCTTTAAAGTCATGTTTGATCTCTCCATTCATACATAATTAAACATAAGATCTCAGCGCCGAATACGCCGATCTTTTGCAGAGCCCCTTAAGCCTATAGGTGCTTTCCTCTCTGCTATAATATATTATACAAAACATTTTTCTGACAGTCAACGCAAATTTTGAACAAACAAACCGCTTTTGACGATTTTTTGTAGAAATGCTCATATATCGCCTAAAAGTTTTCAACAATCTTATGCACTATGCACAGCAAGTTTAAATTCACTTAAACAGTTTATACAAAATAAGTTAACATTATTAGTTGTTTGTTCTAAATTTACGAAAAAGGGGCATTTTACCCCTCATCGACCTTGTGAATTATAGCCAAATCTTCATCGCTCAGAGACAGCTTATCAAGCATCTCGGGGCGCTTTTTGTAAGTAGTTATCAGACGCTGCTCGTGGCGCCATTTTTCGATGTTTGCGTGATGCCCCGAAAGCAGCAGCGGCGGCACAGCCATGCCCTCCCAGACTTCGGGTCGGGTGTACTGCGGATATTCAAGAAGGCCGTTAAAATGGCTCTCGTCCATGTAACCGTCCTCCTCTTTGAGTACGCCGTCAAGCATACGGGCAACGCTGTCAACGAGCACGAGTGCCGGCAGCTCACCGCCGGTGAGCACATAGTCGCCTATGGATATCTCCTCATCGACTATCTTTTCTATTATCCTGTTGTCAACGCCCTCGTAGTGGCCGCAGAGAATGAATAAGCTGTCCATCTTCGAGAGCTCTATGCACTTTTTCTGGGTAAGCGTCGCCCCCTGCGGCGACATATAGATAACGTGCGGCTGGCGCCTTTGCATATCGCACACAGCCTGCCAGCAGCGGTAGATAGGCTCTGCCTGCATGAGCATACCCTGCCGCTCGGAATAGGGCGTATCATCGACACGCCTGTGCTTGTTGAAGGCGTAGTCTCTTATGTTGTGACATTCGGCGGTGAATATCCCCTTGTCTCTCGCACGGCCTATAATGCTCGCACTCAGGTAGCTCTCCATAAGCTCCGGGAAAAGCGTTGCAATATCTATCCTCATATCAGTCAAAAAGCCCCTCAAGCGGCGTTATGAGCATCTCGCCCTTTTCAAGGTCTACCCGGTCTATGACATCGGGTATCGCAGGGATATACTTTTTATTCTTCTCTCTGTCCGTTATTTCGTACACATCATTAGCACCTGTTTCTAAGACATCGGTCACTTCGCCGTATTCTTCGCCTGTGCCGCTGTCCCTGACTATAAGCCCGTAAAGATCCTGCTGGAAGTATGCGCCCTCGTCAAGCTCAACATCGTCCCTGTCCATATAAAGCACACGCCCCCTGAGCTTTACGCCCTCCTCGGGGGTGTCGATGCCCTTTATTTTCAGGAGCACCTGGTTTTTATGCACCCGTGAGCGCTCGACCTCGACAGGTGTGCCGCTTTTGTAGTAGAGCGTGTCGAATTCGCAGATAAACTCCGGGCTGTCGCACCAAGGCTCGACCTTGACCTCGCCCTTTATCCCGAACACCGAGACTATTTTTCCTATTTCAAGATATTTTTTCATGTATGCTTTCCTTTCTGTAACAATGCACGATGCATTGCTAAAACTCAAACGGTGCCCTGAATATCCCGTCTTCGGTGATCATCGCCGTGATAAGCTCTGCCGGCACAACGTCAAAGGCAGGGTTTAAGCACGCAACTCCCTCAGGGGCTATGGGTCGGGCAAAGTAAAGGCTTTTTATCTCGTTGCCGTCACGCTGCTCTATCTCGATGTCCGCACCGCACTTACAGCTGCGGTCTATCGTTGAGCCGGGCGCAAAAACATAGAACGGCACGCCGAAGTGTTTTGCATTTACCGCTAAGCTGAGCGAGCCTATCTTGTTTGCGATGTCGCCGTTTGCGGCTATCCTGTCAGCGCCTATGAAGACCGCCTGCGCAAGCCCGCGGCTCATGACATACGCCGCCATGTTGTCGCATATCAGCGTCGGCGCAAGCCCTGCCCTTTCAAGCTCAAAGGCTGTCAGCCTTGCCCCCTGCAAAAGCGGCCTTGTCTCGTCAACATACGGGCGCAGCTTTATCCCACGCTCTGCCGCAAGCAGCAGCGGCCCGAGCCCTGTGCCAAGGCGTGATGTAGCGAGCGCTCCTGCGTTGCAGTGGGTGATTATGCCGTCGCCCTCTTTTACAAGCGAAAGGCCGTATTCGGCAATTCTGCGGCAGGTGTCGATGTCGCTCTGGTGTATCTGAATGGCTTTTTGCTTAAGCAGCTCCCTGCGGCTGTCTGCCGGGAGAGCCTGTGATGCTCCAAGCTGCTCTCTCATAATGCCGAGCGCCCAGGAAAGATTGACTGCTGTAGGGCGTGATGAGTCAAGATACTCACAAAACTCCCCCAGTGCCTTGTCAAGCTGTTCATCAGGCGTATAGAGTGAGCGCACATACACGCAGTATGCCGCAAATATGCCTATGCACGGCGCACCCCTTACAGCAAGGGTCTTTATGGCATCATACATGGCTTTGGCTTCTGTCAGCCCGGTGTAAACCACCTCATTCGGCAGACTGCGCTGGTCGATGATGATAATGCTCCTGCCGTCAGCTGAGAGCCTTACGGGGTCGGTGTCGAAATACTGCATATTATCTTACCCCCTTTTTACGATAGATCGGAGTTTTGCGCTTATGGCGCTAACAGTGAATAGTTAAGGTATCGCCTGCGGCGATATATTTAAAAAATAATGTGAGCGAAGCGAACACCTCTGCTATTCACTATTCATTCTTCACTATTCACTGCCTATCGGCACAAAGCACCAATAAATCCTGATTTATCATTTTTTCATTACAACAGAAAAAAGCTCTCCTTATACCGCCCCTGTGAGAAGTGCATCAGATATCTCCTCTATAGAGCGTGCTATGAGCTTTCTGAACTTCGGGGCTGCCTTGTCGGCTGCCTCCTGCACCTCTGCGTGAGTGAGCGGTGTGGGGTTAATGCCTGCAGCCATATTGCACACGCATGACACAGCACACACCCTCATGCCTGCGTGCCTTGCAGCTATCGCTTCTACTGCCGTGCTCATGCCTACTGCGTCAGCGCCGAGCTTTGCGAGCATCCTTATCTCAGCCGGTGTCTCGAACGAAGGCCCTGTGAGCATTGCATACACGCCCTCCTGCAGCTTTATGTTGTTTTCCTTTGCAGTCTCTTTAATAATGTTTACGAGCTTTTTGTCATACACCTCGCTCATATCCGGGAAGCGTGTGCCGAGCTCGTCGATGTTGGGGCCGATAAGCGGATTAGGCACGAATGTTGCTATATGGTCGGTCAGCAGCATAAAATCTCCTGCCGAGAACTTCTTGTTGATTCCGCCCGAAGCATTCGTCAGGAAAAGCACCTTTGCGCCCATCATACCCATGAGCCTTGCCGGGAGGACAACGTTTGAGATATCATATCCCTCGTAGTAGTGGATCCTGCCCTGCATACACACAACAGGCACGCTGTCAACATAGCCGAACACGAACCTGCCCTTGTGGCCTTCAACGGTGGATATCGGGAAATCCTCTATCTCACGGTAGTCTATCTCGCAGACCTTTTTCATACTGTCAGCAAATGCCCCCAGCCCCGACCCGAGCACGAGCGCTATCTGCGGCACGAAATCAGTCTTTTCTCTTACACATTCATAGCATTTTTTCAGCTTCTCATAAGGCGTCATATTTGGTTCCTCCCGTCAGGTGTTTAGTTAAGAGTTAACAGTTAATAGTTTTGGTGAGGTGTCGTGTCTTATCGGCAAAGCCGATAAGAAGAAAGTTTTGCTTTGCAAAACATTTCCCTGCGGCGGACGTATGGCCATTCGGCCTTTCACCCATGCATTATCGTTTGAATATAGGATAAAACCGCAAGAACTGCCCGAATGGGCATCTGTCCTGCGCAGCAGGACTCCACAACTGTTAACTGTTAACTATTAACTGTTCACTACTTATTGTATCACGAATCAGCCCCAAATGCAAGGGTCATATAAAACCGCTTGCTCATTGAGTTTAATGTAAAAAGTACCCCGTTTTTGTGCAATTTGTATACCGTTCATAAAAAGTTTAGAATTTACAAAAGAGTAACAAAAACTACCTTGTTTTCGGGCTGCGAATTTGTTTGTGCCTTTAGATGCAAGGCTTTCTCAGGTGTGTCTTAATAATGCGTTAACACATTCGGGGGCAAAATATGTTACAATTTGTAATAAACAGGGATTTCAAAATGCCCGCTTCGACGGTTTTGAACATTTTTACTATAAACCACTTGCAAAATTTCTTTATTTTTGGTATAATGGTTTATGAATGATAATGGCAGATAAAACGGTCTGTCATGTCCTCAAGTAAAAATATGTAAGCAGAGGAGTAAAACTTATGTCAAACAGATTATTTCAGAGCGTTGTTCATCAGATGCGTGACACTATCGACTGCACCATAGGCGTTATCGACGAGAATGCCTCGATCATTGCCTGCTCGGAGCTTTCGCAGGTGGGCACTACAAATGAGTTCGTTTCCCTTGATCTGAGCGATTCACATGATATCTTTGTGAGGGACGGCTACACATACAAGCCCTTCGGCGCACACATGAAGCCTGACTACGCAGTATTCGTAGAGGGCACAGACGAGGTGGCTGCAAAGTATGCAAGCATCCTCGCTATCACACTTTCGAGCATCAAGCAGTATTACGACGAGAAGTATGACAGGAACAACTTCATCAAGAACGTTGTGCTCGATAACGTGCTTCCCGGCGATGTCCATGTAAAGGCAAGAGAGCTGCACTTCAGCTCGGATACTCCGAGAGTCGTTCTGCTCATAAGAATAATCTCGTCTAACGACGTTTCTGCTTACGATGTTATACAGAACCTTTTCCCCGACAAGAATAAGGATTTCGTTTTCAACATCACTGAGAGCGATATCGTGCTCGTCAAGGAGGTCTCCTCGGGCATTGATTCAAGAGACCTTGAAAAGCTCGCAAGAAGCATTTCAGATACACTTTCAAGCGAGTTCTATACAAGAGTAAACGTGGGTATAGGTACAGTCGTTGAGGGTGTAAGAGATCTTGCAAGATCCTTCAAGGAAGCTCAGATAGCTCTTGAAGTCGGCAAGGTGTTCGATACTGACAAGATAATCGTTTCCTACGATAACCTCGGTATTGCAAGACTTATCTATCACCTCCCGACAACTCTCTGTGAGACATTCTTAAGAGAGGTATTCAAGAAGGGCTCTATCGAGTCGCTCGACCATGAGACACTGTTTACTATACAGAAGTTCTTCGAGAACAACCTCAACGTTTCCGAGACATCGAGAAAGCTGTTCGTTCACAGAAATACTCTCGTATACAGACTTGAAAAGATCAAGAAGCTCACAGGCCTTGACCTGAGAGAGTTCGACCATGCTATCATCTTCAAGATAGCTCTTATGGTAAAGAAATACTTATCGGCAAACCCCGTTAAGTTCTAAGGTTATGCACATATTTATGCCTGCCATACATAAAAATACGGCAGGCATTTGCAATTATTAAGTTAGGAGTGTAATATTTTGGTAGAGTTCAAGGACGTGTCCGTCACCTACACAAGCGGTGTGGATGCGCTTAACAAAGTAAACCTCAAGATCAACGACGGCGACTTTGCGTTCGTTGTCGGCCCCTCGGGCGCAGGCAAGTCAACGCTTATAAAGCTGATACTTAAGGAGATCAATGCAACCTCCGGCGTTGTAACGGTAAACGGCTTCAACCTTTCAAAGCTCAGGCGCAGCAGGGTGCCCAAGCTCAGACGCACGATAGGCGTTGTTTTCCAGGATTTCAGACTTATACCCACAATGACGGTGTATGAGAATATAGCCTTCGTTCTGAGAGTTATAGATGCACCTGCAAAGTACATAAGAACGAGAGTTCCCTACGTTATCTCGCTCGTTGGCCTTACCGAAAAGTCAAAGGCCTACCCCACCGAGCTTTCGGGCGGTGAGCAGCAGCGTGTGGCTCTTGCAAGAGCTCTGGTAAATGACCCCAAGCTCATAATCGCTGACGAGCCTACCGGTAATATCGACCCGGCGCTCTCTTATGAGATAGTTGAGCTTCTTAAGGGCATAAACGAGTGCGGCACTACCATTCTCATGGTTACCCACGAGCACGACATAGTACGTCACTTCGGCGGAAGAATAATAAATATCAACAAGGGTGTCATATCCTTCGATGAAGTAGTTGGAGGTAAGGGCAAATGAGATTCAGTAGTATGAGATACCTTGTTGGTCAGGGTTTTAAAAGCATCTGGAAAAACAGAATGATGTCCTTTGCATCGTTTTGTATAATACTTGTATCACTTCTTATGGTAGGGCTCTCGGCTCTGGCTTCGATAAACCTCTCGAAGATAATAAACGGCATCGAGGACAAGAGCGAGGCGATAGTCGTTATCAAGGACGATATCACCCAGGAGGAAAAGGACGAGCTCACCAAGGAGATAACACGCATACCGAACGTCAACGAGCTTAAGTTCTACTCGAAGGAGGAAGCGTGGAAGTCAATGGTAGAGGATATGCCCAAGGACGAGCAGGACCTCTTTAAGTACGCCGACGACAACCCCCTCCCCGACACATTCAAGATGACTGTTGTAGACATCAAGAAGATGAGCGAGACTACCGCTCAGATAAGCTCTATCAAGAACGTTGACTCGGTGAAGTCTCCTACATCTTTTACGGATATGCTCATATCCATCCAGAGAGTTGTAACAGTGATCTCGGCAGCGATAATCATAGCACTCGTGCTCGTCTGCCTTATCATCATATCAAACACCACAAGGGCAAGCGTTTTCACAAGACGTAAGGAAATAAACATCATGAAGTACGTCGGCGCTACTAACACCTTTATCAAGATACCCTTCTTCATCGAGGGTATGATAGTGGGTATCATAGCAGCAGCCTGTGCGCTCTTCCTGACACAGTTTGCTTACGAGGGCGTTTATAAGATATTCAGCACCGACTTCTCGCTCTGGGCAGTTCTCGGTATGCAGAACCTCTACTCCTTCGACAGCCTGTTCAAGATAGTTGCTGTTTCCTATGCCGTCGCAGGCGCTCTTATCGGCGCTGTCGGTACATCAATAAGCACCGGCAAGCACCTCAAAGTATAATAAAATACGCCGCAGCTTCTGTGAGGCCTCTCACAGCGTCGCTGCGGCGTTTTTGTATCTACAGGATATAAGATAGCCCCCTGACATCAAACGCTTGTCAGGGGGCTTGTATTGCGTGTATCAGCCGCCAAGCTCTATCATGCGATCTATGCAGACCTTTGCCTTGGCGATGAGCTCGTCGCTCATGAGTATCTCTCTGTCAGCTGCTGCGTCTGTGCCTATCTCGTTGCAGATGTTAAAGACGTCCATAAGGGTGGTCATTCTCATGTTGGGGCAGATGATGTTCTTTGTGAGCAGCCAGAAGCGCTTGTCGGGGCACTCGTACTGAAGATGCTCGGCTATCGAAAGCTCTGTGCCTATGATGAACTCCTTGTTGTCGCTGTTCTTTGCGAAATTCATGATGCCGCTTGTCGAGCCTACATAGTCGGCAAGCTCTGTGACTGCCGGGCGGCACTCGGGGTGAACGAGCAGCAGCGCATCGGGGTGTGCAGCCTTGGCATCGACTGCGTCCTGCCTTGTTGCACGCTGATGTGCAGGGCAGCCGCCGTTAAACAGCATTATATCCTTGTCCGGGCAGGCCTTCTGCACGAAAGCACCCAGGTTGCAGTCAGGGATAAAGAGTATCTTCTTGTCGGGTATAGAGCTTACTATCTTGACAGCGCTCGATGATGTAACGCATATGTCGCACAGCGTCTTGAGCTCGGCTGTGGTGTTTATGTAAGCTACGACCGTCCTGTCAGGCTCCTTGGCCTTCATGCCGGCAAGCAGCTCTACGTCCATCTGCTCGGCCATTTCGCAGCCGGCAGCGGTGTTGGGCATATAAACGTGCTTGTCGGGCGAGAGCATCTTGGCTGTCTGCGCCATAAAATGCACGCCTGCAAAGACGATGTTCTTATTTGTGACCTTTGATGCATCGACGCTGAGCTTGTAGGAATCGCCTGTGTAGTCTGCCACCTCTACAATGTCTCTTGACTCATAGCTGTGTGCGAGGATACAGATATCCTTTTCCTTCTTAAGCTCCAGTATCTTCTGCTTTGCTTCATAAACAGTCATATTTATTACTTCCTTTCGGGGGTTACTATTTTGCCGTATCACTTTGGCTTATCAGGCAGCGCTTCTCATTTTAAGCAGCGTGCCCACGCCTGCAAGAGCCAGTACACCGCCGATTATCATCGGGCGCAGATATTTCTGGTAATCATTCATGGGGGCAGAGCCGATAAAGTTCCTCTCGGGGTCTGACGGGTCATACTGTATAGTCGTCAGAGCACCTACGGGGAATTCCACCGTGCTGTCTTCCTCGCAGACATACTGCTTGCCGTCTACTGTAAACTGAGCCTTTGTGAGGTAGTAGGTGTGCGAGACAGTCTTGGTCGAGTGCTTTGACACACGCTTTGTTTCCTTGACGATGTGCGAATCGCAGCTTATCACCTCTGCGTCTGCCTGAGCCGTGCAGGAAGCTATAAGGTCATCATACTTCGCCTTGCCGGTGAAATACCTGATAGACCCATATGCCGCAAAGACAAGTGCCAGCACGAGCAGTATTATTACCACTATCGGGTTTCTCTTACTCATCATTATTCTCTTCTCCCTTATTCTAAAGCCGGCGTTTTTTCGCCTATTTTTTTAAAATTATAACACATTGCACGGGGTATGTCAAGAGTAATCGGTTTCGTGTAGTATCTATGGGTAAAAATGGGTGTTTATAATTAGTTAAATGTTTGCCTAAATCAACAAAAGCGGTTGCTTAAATCGTTTAACATTTTTAAAATGGCGTATCTACGGGCTTTCCGTCGATTTATGTCGCTTTACAATATATTTACAAAAAAGCCCAAGAATTTACTTTAAATATCCCCCTGTGAGTGCTATAATGATTATGTTGAATAAATACTTTTCATGAAGGGCGGTCCCAATAGGGACTGCTTTTTCGCTATCTATACGAAAAATACAAAGATGTAGGAAAAGCTCCTGCCTCCTACTCATTTTACCTCTGATAAACAAAAAAGAGACCTGTCATAAGGTCTCTTTTTTAATGGACTTTAGCCCCAGTATTCTCTCCATACGTTGAAGTAGCCCCACGGTATCTTGAAGGAGTACGCTATCCTGCTGTCAGAAGAATAGTAGGGACGGTTGCACCAGTAGTATACTGTGCTGTCGTTCTTGATGCCGTTGAGTGCTGTCTTGTTGTAAAGTGCGCCGTATGCTGCGACCTTTACTCTCTTGGGAACTCTGCTGTATATCGCACCGTCAGCAGCAAGACCGTATGACGACATGAAGTTGCCGCTTAAGTATATCATATCCTGAACGGTGTTGTATCTCTTGTAGTAGCTTGCCCATACGCCCTTGCCTGTGTACTTTGCAGCAACGAATCTGTTTACCACGCAGTCAGAAACGTAAACGATAGGCTTATCCCACATCTCGCCTGCCATGCCGCCTACCTCATGGAACACTATCCTGCATATTGCCTGATAGCCGTATACATCGTAGTCCATAACTGCGGTGGAGAGCTTCTGTGTCTTTGAGAACTCGCTCTTGGAGCTGCCGCTTACTGCTCTTACCTTGAACTTGTAAGTCGTGCCTCTCTGGAGCTTCTTGACCTTTACCTTTGTGTCAGCAGTGGTCTTTATCTTTGTCCACTTCTTATACTTGCCGCCCTTGATGTAGAGCTGATACTTCTCGGCGTTCTTTACAGCCTTATATCTTACGATGAGCTGTGAAGTCTGCGCATTGTAGGGGTGTGTAGCACCGCTGTCATACTTAGCCTCGCCAACGAACACAGGAGTCTTGAGTGTTACCTTCTTGGCAGCTGTTGTCTTTGCGGCAGTTGTTGTAGCTGCTGTTTTTGTCGCTGTGGTGGTTGCAGCTGTTGATGCTGCTGTCTCCTGCTTTGTCTCGGCCTTCTCCTCTGCCTGAGCTGTTACTGCTGTTGCAGCTGTCTCGGTCTCTGCGGCATAAGCCTTAGTCTCACCGATGCAGGATACAAATAATATAGAAATTGCTAATATCGCTGTTATTGCCTTATTCAGCTTAGACGTGACGCCCTCACTTGATGTGTTAGAAATAATACCCATAAATTAGTTGGCGAAAGATATTTCGGCTGTGGTGTTCCGAAACCCCGCCTTTCATCTCCTTTCGGCAACAGGTGCAAGAAGCACTGTCACAATAAAATTCTCCTTGCAATCAATAATTACAAAAGAGTTACAAATTACTTCGTTATTGTAACACTGCCCACCCCATTTGTCAAGTGTTTTTACAGTTTATTTACATTTTCTGACCCAATATGTACAAAAATTTACTTATGAGTAATATATCTTTATTAAAATCGACAACGGTTTTATGCATACTTAAACGATTAAAAAAACGACATATCCCAACAATTTGTGTAACAATATGTCAGCAGACACAAGAAATGGTTTCAAATTAGTGTCCGTTTTTTGTGACAATTTGTAACCTTTTATCCTGCCCCTGAAATGACCTTTCAGAACCATTTTTTCAGCATAAAAATCCCCCTTTGAGTAATATAATAGATAAAGGCTGCATAGACTTAGACTAAGGCAACACCGCTGGGCCATTGTACGTCAGACACGCAGTCAAATTTTTCGTCAGATTGGCTAAATTTACCGCAGGAATACTAACGTATTTCAAGGTAAATTTGGGTGATATGACGGAAAATTTGCAAGTGGATGGCGTGCAAAGGTATCCGCCGGTGGCCCGGCGGTGTTGCCCTAATAGCATGAAATATTCAAGGAAAGGAATTGATACAAGCATGGAAAGGTTTTACCCGGAAGGATACATCAAAGACCGCTCGGAAAGCGAGTATTATCTCAAAACGCCCGAAAGGCTCGCAGAAGCCGCAGCAAAGGGGCTTATCCTCGAAGCGAGGGCGGCTGTATGCTCTAAGGAGCACGACTTATACGTCGAGCTGCCGTTTTGCAGGGCTGTGATACCGAGAGAGGAGGGCGCTTTAGGCATAAGCGACGGCTCGGTGCGTGACATAGCTATCCTCTCCCGTGTAGGCAAGCCTGTCTGCTTTGTGCCACTGTCTGTAGGTGCGGGAGGGGCTCATGCCGTGCTCTCACGCAGGGCAGCCCAGCAGCGCTGCACGCAGGAATATCTGTCTCTGCTTTCTGCCGGCGACATAATAGATGCCTGCGTGACGCATTTAGAGCCGTTCGGGGCATTTGCCGACATAGGCTGCGGCATATGTTCGCTGATACCCATTGATGCGATATCCGTCTCACGCATAGCACACCCTGCCGACAGGTTCTACAACGGTATGCCGATAAAGGCCGTCGTCAAGGGGCGAGAGGGCGGCAGGATATGCCTTTCGCACAAGGAGCTGTTAGGCACATGGGAGCAGAACGCCGAGCGCTTCACACAGGGCGAGACTGTAAGCGGCATAATACGCTCGGTCGAGAGCTACGGCGTGTTCATAGAGCTTGCCCCCAACCTCGCAGGCCTTGCCGAGCCGTTTGAGGGCGCAAAGGCAGGCATGAGTGCGAGCGTCTACATAAAGGCCATTATCCCCGAAAAGATGAAGATAAAGCTCATCGTGGTAGATGTGTTCGACTCCCCTGCCGGGACACCGGAGATAGAATACTTCACACGCTCGGGCAGGCTCGGCAGGTGGGACTATTCAGTCAAGGGCTCGCAAAAGGAGATATACACACAATTTGCCTGAAATATAGGTCAAATTGCCTATTTACAATCTGTGGGGTCTGTGCTATAATATATTATAATATAGTATAGTATATACAGGAAGGACAGATACAGATGTTTAAAAAGCTATCGGCAGTATGGGCTGCAACGGCTGCGGCTGTGACGCTTGGCTGCTTTGATGTCGCTGCGGCAGATACACAGAGCCGCTCGAAATATTACACAAGCGCTGTTATCTACGGCACCGGCGAGGACGGCGAAAAGGGCGGCTTCCCGAACGTTACGGATATCACAGGCGTTTCTGCTGTGACATTTACATTCAGGGTGGATGAGAGCGTGGCTAAAAAGGCCATAAACGGTGAGATAGACTTCACAGGTTCTCTTGGCACCGAGAGCAGCACCTTCGGCAGAGTGGCTCACGAGTGGTCATTCGTTCCCTATCAGCTCGACAGCAACGGCGAGGTGGTCTACAGCGACGACTTAAAGCCTGTTTCTCACAAAGAGCTGACAATGGAGAAGATAACCGACGGCTACTACTGCGTGACGCTTGAAGAACCCACAGGCTTTTTCAAGGACGATGACAAGTATGCAAGGATATGGTTTGACTGCAACAGCGACGACTACAGCATCACCTTAACAGGCGTTGTGCTCTCGTTTGACGACAGCAAGATAGTAAGAGACCTTAAGAGCGCAAAGATAGAGCCTGCACAAAAGAGCGTCACCTACACAGGCAAGGCCTGCAAGCCGGCTGCAAAGGTAACATACGGCAGCAAGACCTTAAAAGAAGGCACAGACTACACTCTCTCCTACAAAAACAACACAAACACCGGCACTGCGACTGTGACAGCCACAGGCAAAGGCAAATACAAGGGCACCGTTTCGGGCAGCTTCACGGTAAAGCGTGCATCTGTAGCGAATGCGAACGTGGCATTTTCAAGCCTTACATTCCCCTACACAGGAAGCAAGATAAAGCCCACCCCGACTGTCAAGGTAGGCAGCAACACCCTTACTCTCGGCAAGGACTACACGCTTAGCTACACCAACAACATAAACATCGGCATAGCCTCTGTCAAGATAACCGGCACAGGCAACTACAGCGGCTCGGTAACAAAGACCTTCACGATAGTTCCCAAGGCCACCACGCTAAAGACGCTGACATCGCCTTCAAGCGGCAGCATGAAGGCCACATGGTCTAAGAACACCTCCGGCGAGGGCTATCAGGTGATATATTCGACATCGAGCAATTTCTCATCAGCCAAGAAGAAGGTCATAAACAGCAACAAGACCGCTTCTGCGACGATAAGCTCGCTCACCAAGGGCAGCACCTACTACGTCAAGGTAAGAGCCTTCAAGAAGGTCAGCGGCAAATACGTCTACGGCGCTTATTCAAAGGTATTGAGCGTCAAAGTCAAGTAAGCTAAAAAAGCGTCTCCGGCGGAGGCGCTTTTTTCAGGTAACAGGCAATAGGTATGGTGCTTTTTCAATGCATAATGCATAATTGAGGTGCGCCGCTTGGTCAGTTAACAGTTAACAGGTAACAGGTAACAGTTGTGGTGTCGGCTTACGCCGACGAGATGCCCATTCGGGCTGTATTCGTCTTCAACTCAGCGTGTGGGGGGTGAACCCGAAGGGGGTGGCGAAGGCGAAGCCGAAGCAGGGGTGGCGCATGAGCTGTCTGCGACAGCTCGAAAGCCCCCCTACCGTAGCGTAGGATAAGCCAACCGTTGTCCTTTAGCTAATTAGTGGGGTCAGCTTTCCTTCAAGGCGGCTCTCTCGCTCCCATAGGGTACATTGTGGGGGCTTTGCGGTCGCCCCCACACCCCTTCGCAACGGCAGCTTACCTTCAAGGCGGCTCTCTCGTCCTCAGGGGGGTACACGAGGGGCTTTCGAGCCGACCGTGTCGGCTCATGCGCCACCTCGACCCTTCGGAAATGCGGCTTCGCCGCACCTCAACTATTCACTATTCATTCTTCACTATTCATTATTCACTAAGCGCAGCGGCTCCGCCCGAATGGGCATACCGTGCGGCTGCGCCGCACACCTTAACTGTTAACTGTTAACTATTAACTATTAACTGACAAAGGCGCTCTCTTAGCAGAGAAGCGCCTGTTTTTATTATTTCATCAGCTCGTCCATCTGGCCTATCAGCTCGCCGAAGAGCTTAAGGGCATCGTTTATCGGCTGTGCGGTCGCCATGTCAACGCCTGCGTCCTTTAAAAGCTCTATGGGCGTTTTCGAGCAGCCGCCCGAGAGGAAGCCGATGTAGTCCTTCACAGCGCCCTCGCCCTCTCTGAGTATCCTTGTCGAGAGTGCTATCGCTGCGCTGTAGCCCGTGGCGTACTGGTAAACATAGTAGTTGTAGTAGAAATGCGGTATCCTCGCCCATTCAAGAGCTATCTCGTCATCGAGCACTATGCCGTCGCCGAAGTAGAGCTTGTTGAGCTCTCTGTATATCTCGCACAATCCGTCCGCTGTCAGGCTCTCGCCCTGCGAAACAAGCTCGTTTATCTTAAGCTCGAACTCTGCAAACATCGTCTGCCTGTAAAGTGTCGTGCGGAACTGCTCTAAGAAGTAGTTTATAAGGTATGCCTTCTGCTTCTTGTCCTCGGTGGTCTTGAGAAGATACTGCATAAGCAGCGCCTCGTTGCAGGTAGAAGCCACCTCTGCTACGAATATCACATAGTCGCTGTAGGCTACCGGCTGGTTCTTGTTTGAGAGATAAGAATGGATAGCATGACCCATTTCATGAGCAAGGGTGAACATACAGTTGAGCGTGTCCTTGTGGTTGAGCATTACAAAGGGGTGAACCCTTGCGCCTGCCGAGTATGCGCCGCTTGCCTTGCCCTCGTTCTCATATACGTCTATCCAGCGGTTTTCAAAGCCCTCACGCATTATCTTAAGGTAATCCTCGCCCATAGGAGCAAGTGCTTTGAGAACAGTCTCCTTGGCCTCTTCAAAGGTTATCTTCATCTCGACATCTGATACCATGTGCGCATAGAGGTCGTAAAAATGCAGCTCGTCAACGCCCAGCAGCTTCTTGCGGAGTGCCACATAGTCATACATATAGTGCATATTGTCATGCACCGCCTGAATGAGGTTTGTGTACACCTCGACAGGCACCTCGTTCGCATCAAGCGCTGCCTGGAGCGAGGAGTCGTACTTCCTTGCCTTTGCATAGAACTGCACGCTCTTTATCTGCGCCGAAAGGGTCGCAGCCATAGTGTTGCGGAACTTATCATATGTGTGGTACATCGACTCAAAGGCAGACTTTCTAAGCTCTCTGTCAGACTGCATCATCAGCGGCGAATAGCTGCCGTGTGTCACCTGATGAGCGCTGCCGTCTTTATCTACAGCGTCCGGGAACTTAAGGTCAGCATCAGAGAACATCGAGAAGATATTCTCAGGCGTGCTCATAGCGTCCCCTGCGAGCGCCATTATCTTTTCCTCGGCCTCTGTGAGAACGTGCGCCTTCTTGCGCCTTATGCGGTCTAAATTGAGCCTGTAAAGCTCGAGAGCCGGCTGCTCCTTGTAAAGCTCTGCCATTCTCTCGTCACTTATTGCAATAAGCTCAGGCGTTTCAAAGCTGCCTGCTGAGTTTATCTCAACATAGGTGCTCATAAGCTGGCCTGTCATGGCCTGATATACTGCAACTGCCGTGTCCTCGTCGCTCTTGCGCTGTGCGTAGTTTGCAAGGCTGTCAACGAGCACCGATATCTCATCTGAAAGCTGCAAAAATCCAAGCAGCGTATCTCCGCTCTCGGAGAGCCTGCCCTTGTAGGTCATGAGTTTTGCCGGCACGGCTTTTAGCTTTGCAAGGTCTGCCGCCCACGCCTTGTCGGAGGGGTATATATCCTCTATCGCCCATGTATAGGCCTTATCAACTTCACTTCTTTTGGGTATTCTCTGCTCTGACATATTCAGTATCGTCCTTTCTGTAAATACGATATGTATATTATACACTATTTTGATGCATTTATCAAGAGGGAGAAAGGCAAAACGAAAGGGCAGCCTTATCAGCTGCCCTTTGTTTGTGTAAAAATTTTGGAGAGGATGAAATGAGCTAAGGAGTTTGTCACTTAGTTTTTCATTCTTTTCTTTCTTTGCTCTACATATAATATTATATACCATTACTTTGTAAATAACAACAACAAAGAAATTACATTTTACTACAATTTAGTTACAAAAAACCCCCGACCGCAAAATATGCCGTATTCTATCACACACCGACCACAATCGCTTGTGTTTTTGCGGCGAGTTTTTTGTTTCCTCTCCGATATCAGCCAACGCCGTACATTTTTCTGTACTCCTTCATGCTTTCGAGATACTCTGTACCGGGCACGATGCCGTCCTCGATGGCCTTGATTATGTCATTAATGTTTACTATAGAGTATACCTTCACGCCGAAGTCCTTATAAGCCTGCTCTACAGCCGAGAGCTCGCCGTCGAGCGACTTCTCCATTCTGTCAACTGTGATGACCATAGCCGTAACATTCACATCAGCTGCACTCTTGAGCTTGGGAAGGCTCTCTCTGAGCGCCTTGCCGGAGGTCATAACGTCATCTATGATAACTACCTTCTCACCGTCTTCAAGCTTCTTGCCTACAAACATTCCGCCCTCGCCGTGATCCTTTGCTTCCTTTCTGTCGAAGCAGTAGCAGCAGTCGATGCCGTACTTGTCAGCAAGCGATGTAACAGCTGCAACAGCGAGCGGTATGCCCTTGTATGCAGGGCCGAAAAGTGTCTCAGCCTCGATGCCGTTCTCCTTTATGCAGTCAGCATAGAAGCCGCCTAAGCGTGAGAGCTGTGCGCCTGTCTTGTAATTGCCGCAGTTGATGAAGTAAGGTGCCTTTCTGCCGCTTTTGAGTGTGAACTCGCCGAACGTCAGCACGCCGCTGTCTACCATGAACTTGATAAATTCTTCCTTGTAAGTCATAACTACCGTCCTTTCATTTTAAAGCAATTCCGCACGAAGCCGTTAGGCGGTCTTTGCGCAGTGTTGCAAAATATCCGCAGATGTGGTATCTGCGGATATGTTTCTTTTAGTCTTCGTTAGCATTATTGACAGCCGGGTCATAGCTGCTTGCTCTGTAAGCGTAGTCACGCCTGTAGTACTTCTTATAGTAGCCTCTCTTGTAGGTAGCTGTGTCCTCGTTAATAGCTGTTACTATAACGCCCAGCAGCTTGCCGTTTGCAAACTCTATGGAAGTAGCTGCACGGCTCACCTCATCGTAGGTAGCGACACCGGAACGTGTTACCATTGCTATACCGCCGATATTCGGGCTGAGTGTGAGCGTATCGGTAACGACGTTTATAGGCGGAGTATCTATGATAACGTAGTCATAATACTTTACCAGCTCGTCGAGAAGTATCTTCATATTCTCAGATGCGAGCATCTCAGAGGGGTTGGGCGGTATAGGGCCGCTTGTGATAACATCAAGGTTAGGTGTCTTTGATTTGAGCACCTGCTTGAACGAGTCGATACCGCCGAGGAGAGTCGAAAGACCCTTATCGTTTTTGAACTTGAAAGCTCTGTGCTGAACAGGCTTTCTCATATCGGCATCTATCAGCAGCACCTTCTTGCCTGCCTGCGAGAAAACTATCGCAAGGTTGGCAGCAGTTGTTGACTTGCCCTCACCTGCATTAGCGCTCGAAACAGCGAACACCTTGCTGCGCTGTGTTGCGAGAGCCATGACTATATTTGTTCTTAAGGTCTTATAAGCCTCAGTTACCTGGAAGGGAACATTTTCTTCAAAAAGTGTAAATCTCTTTTTAGAGTTATTATTCTGCTTTTTCTTAAACAATGCCATTACTTATAATACCCTCCCTTGGTCTCCTTTGCCTCGATATCGGGTATCTCAGCGAGGATAGGATAATCGAACCTCGTCTTGATATCGTCACCTGTACGGATCGTTGTATCGAGCATCTTTCTAACGATAACGATGCCTGCGGAAAGTATAAAGCCTAAAACTATGCCTATAAGTGTATATCTTCTTACATTCGGGCCGGAGGGGCTGTTGGGGTACTTGGCAGTGCCTATTACCTGTACAGAGCCTGCCTGTGTGACACGCTTTATCTCCTCAGGGCCTATCTGCTCCATAGCGTTGCATATCGAAACGCTGAGCGCTGCGCTCTTTGTAGTAACAGATATGAGGAGCACCTCAGTATCCTGCTCTGCTGTGAGCTTTATGCAGTTTCTCAGGGAAGATGTCACCACATAGGGCTTATCGTTGTCGTCATATGCTATGGAAAGATAATCAGAAAGGTCATCTGCGCCGTATTCTTTAAGTATAGCATCGCCTATCTTATCAATAACTGCATCATTCTGAAGAATAACTATATATGTTGAAACAAGGCTCTTAGATGCATTGATATCACCCAGCGCGACCTGCTCTGAAGCGTTGTCAGAGTTCTTGACATACATCGAGATACTTGAACTGTACTGAAGCGGAAGAACGAACTTTGCATAGGCAAAAGCCAGTGCGCCGATAATTACGGAGATAAGGATAATGAACTTTATCCTTTTAAGCAATTCCCCTAAAAGCTCGGCAAGGTCAATTTCCTTGGTTGACTCATCCATTTATTTTTGTCTCCTTACTATTATATTGTCAATAAAAACACCATACCCAATTATTATACCACCTACAAGGTACAATGTCAATAGCTCAAACGTTTAATTTTTCTTCTTGGTGGTTTTTTTGGCAATTCCTTCAAGTGCAGACTCATGCACCCAGCCATAAGTGTTATTATCATACAAAGCATAATACCACTTGCCGCTCTTGCCGTAGCAGGACAGCGAATCGCCCTGACGCAGGCTCACCTGTGAGGTATATTCATCAGACGGCCCGTATCTGAGCTCTGTGTCCTTTGATATGCGGTACTGCTTGGTTATATCGAAATACTCGTTGTTTTTAGGCAGCTGGAGCGTATTATACTCCGAGAGCTTTGCCGTGGTAGTAGTCGTTAGCACGATATCCTTGTCGGTATCCTTCTTCTTGGTAGTGCCTACAGACACTCTTTCAAGGGAATCCGGGTCGATATCCTCGCTGCCGTTCTTTTTCGAGGTGGTGGTGTACTCCTCGTCCTCCTCCACGATGTATATCTTGTTCGTGGTGGTGGCTCTGTTTTTCTCGGTTTTCACGGTCGTCTGATAGCTTGTCGAGCTGCTCTCATCGTCATACAGGAAAAGGCTGCACCCCGAGAGCACAACAGCTGCCGCAGCAGCAGAAGCTATCATCATCAGTCTTCTTTTCACAGATATCTCCTCCTGTCACAAGCCGAGAAGCCTCTCGGCATTCAAATGGAATATCTTTTCTTTCATATCGTCAGTAAGAGCAAGGCGCTCTATCTTCTCTGCAATATCGCAAGACCTCGCCCACGGGCAGTCGCTTGCAAAGAGCACTCTGTCAGCGCCGTGCTTAAGTATTATCTTTTCCATAAGCTCGTCGGGGCATTCCTCAGTAAATGATGTGTCAAAATACACCTCACCGTCTGCCCCTGCGATGGTATCAAAGACCTGCTGCCACATTCTGTTTGCACCGAGGTGCGCCAGAATGAGCTTTAAGCCCTTTACCCTGCCTATCACCCTGAGCGCACGCTCGGGTGTGCAGTGTATCTCATCAGGCGAATAGTAATCAAACCCCGAATGCAGTATCACCGGCAGCGAGAGCCTTGCGCACTGCTCATATATCGGGAAAAGCCTTTCCTCGTCTATCCTGAAGCCCTGATAGTCGGGGTGCAGCTTTATGCCGTAGAGCCCTGCGGCCTTTATCCTTTCAAGCTCCTCCAGGCAGTCCGGAGCGTCGGGGTGTATACTGCCAAAGGGCAGCAGCCTGTCGCTTTTTATTGTTTCCGCCCAGCCGTTTATTATCCTCTGCTGGGTCGGCTTGGTAGCTATAGATAGTATTGCCGCCTTATCAACGCCCCATTCATCGAGCTTAGCAAAAGTATCCCCCACCGTGCCGTCTGTCAGAGGTGTAAGCCCCGAATAGCCTGCAAGAGCATCGAGCGCTTTGGCAGCGATCTTCTCATTGAACGCATGAACATGAACATCTATCAGCAAGAATTATCACCTTTACAGTACAAAAAATCTTACAACTATTAATTATACCACATAATCTGCGGCTTTTCAATAGGAAATTTGCACCGATATTGTGAAAAATCTATTGAAAAAGGATACAATATGTGGTATAATAACTATCAGTGCATCACAAGAAGTATTACAAGACATATTACAAGACGGAGGAACCAAAATGGACGTATACAAGGAACAGAATGTAGTAAGGGCTCAGACAGCCAACGACCGCTTCGCAAAGGCGGCGATATTCGTGATAGGCTTCATAGTCTGCTTTGCAGTATTTTTCCTGACAGCGCAGTTCGGCGTTGCAGGGCTCGGGCTGCTGCTCTCAGGCGGTGTGCTTTATGCATCCTACCGTGTGACGACAGGCTTTGACAACGAATACGAATACCTTCTCACCAACGGCGAGATGGATTTTGACAAGATAATCGCACAGCGTTCAAGAAAGCGCCTTATCACGGTCAAGCTCGACACAGCAAAGGAGTTTGCAGAGTTTACAGAGAACACAGAGCTCGACACAAGCGCATCTATCGTCTCGGCTGACGACAACACAGGCGAGAACGTGTGGTATTTAAGAGTTGACCACAAGGAGCTGGGAGATACTTATGTGCTTTTCACACCGAATGAGGACATGAGAGAGCTGATGATAAAATTCTTCCCTCGTCAGCTTCAGGCAGAGCTCAGAAGACAGGGGTAAGCCATGAAAAGATACCTCACAGTCTCACAAATGGTAAACTGCGAGCAGCGCTCTGACAAGGAAGGGCTCTCGCTGTCAGCGCTCATGGACAATGCAGCACAGGGGCTTTACAGGGCTGTTTTAAAGGCCGCAGCAGAGCTGTCCGCACAGCGCTCGGAGAGCGTGCGCCGTGTGTGCATAGCCGCAGGCAAGGGCAACAACGGCGGCGACGGGCTTGTTTGCGCAAGGCTGTTGCATGAGTCGGGGTTCGATGTATGCGTGCTGCTCGTTCAGGGCAAGCCTGCGACAGACCTCTCAAAGGCCGCATTTGAAAAGCTCGGCGGTGTCAGGATAACAGACGACATGGAGGAAGCTGCGGTAAAGGAGCTCTCCTCGGCCGACATAATAGTTGACTGCATATTCGGCACAGGCTTCAAGGGGGCGCTGCGTGATGATATGCGGTCGCTCTTTTCCTGCATGAACCAATCTCCTGCATACAGGATAGCCTGCGACATACCCTCCGGCTGCAACGCAGACACAGGGCTTTGCGATGAGCTATCGGTAAGGGCTGACATGACTGTGACCTTCCACAAGGGTAAGATCGGCATGGCGCTGATGCCGGCAAAGGAATACTGCGGCAGGATCGAGGTATGCGATATCGGGATAGATAAAAAGTACGAAAATACGGACTCTATAATATTCGAGCCGGACACACAGCAGCTTGCAAAGCTGCTCCCCCGCCGCCCGGTCGGTGCGCACAAGGGGACATTCGGCAGGCTGCTGATAATAGCCGGCAGTGAGGATTACTACGGTGCAGCGGCAATGGCTGCCACGGCGGCGCTCAGGTGCGGTGTGGGCATAGTGCAGCTCGCAGCCCCCAAAAGCGTGATATCGGCGCTTGCAGGCAGTATGTATGAATGCACCTTCCTGCCCTACGAGCCTGACGACAGCCCGGAGAAGCTGAACGATGCGATAAATAGCGCATCAGCCGTGCTCATAGGCTGCGGCATGGGCGTAAGTGGCCACACAAGGCAGACGCTGCGAGCCGTTTTAGCAGGCGACAGCTGCCCTGTGATCATAGATGCAGACGGGCTGAACTGCCTCTCCGAAGACACAGGCCTTATCTGCAACAGGCAGAATGAAACGATTCTCACCCCACACATAGGCGAGCTTGCAAGGCTTTGCGGCACCGACACAAAGACAGCACTCTCTGAGCGCCTGCCGCTTGCTATGGGGCTTGCAAATAAGTGCCCCTACCGCACGACAGTCGTTTCAAAGAGCGCCGGCACGCTAATAGTCAGCACCGGCAGCGTCATAGTCTCAGGCTACGGCAACACGGCGCTTTCAAAGGGCGGCAGCGGCGATATGCTCGCAGGAATGACGGCATCGTTTGTCGCACAGCACATGACAGGCAAGGAGGCCGCAGCGCTCGGCTGTTATCTTCTCGGCCGCTCGGCAGAGCTGCTTTGTATGGATATGTCAGAGAGGAGCGTGCTTGCAAGAGACATTCTCGCTCAGATACCAAAGACGCTGAAAGAGCTCGAAAGTCTGCCGACAGCTATGCATTAACGAACATCACCTTTCATATAATAGGAGTACAAGTCTTATTATATGAAAGGTGTTTTTTATGAGGAGATATCTTGTTTTGATGGCGCTGCCGGCAGTGATGTTATGCTCCTGCGCTGCAAAGTCCACCCAGCCCGACACTGTGCCGGAGTGCTACACCACCGACATCGAGATCACTGCTGGCGGCCGGGAGTATTCCGCCACGATGCACAAAAGCGAGGAGGGCTGGGAGTATGAGTTTTCAGCGCCAGAGAGTGTCAATGGACTAAAGCTATCCAAAAATACAGACAGCTTTACCGCCGAGATAGAAAAGCTCCAGCTGACAGACGAGCTGCAAAACTTAAGCGAGAGCTCGCCTGCAAGGCTTATCGCAGATGCTCTTGATATGTGCCGCAGCGGCAAGGGCATAACTGCCGAGATAAAAGACGGCAAGACTGTCAACAAGGGCGTTGTGGGCGGTGCTGACTTCACCGTGACCTTTGACGATTCGCTCCCCTGCTCTATGGAGATAGGCGGCGAGATAGCCGTGACCTTCCACGACTTCCGTGCAGAATAGCGCAAAAAAAGACCGGAGAGCTTTGAAATGCTCCCCTTTTGTTAGACAATGTGGTATAATAGAAACATACCAATTAGGGATCTAACGAAAGGGGGGCATTTTTATGCCTAAAGGAATACCCAATAAGAGATACACACCCGAATTTAAGATCAAAGTGGTTGAAACAATGCAGAACGAGAAATTAAGTTATATGGAAACTGCAAGACAATTTGACATTCCACAAGGAGATAAGACAGTTGCGAAGTGGGAGCGCATCTATCTTGAAGAAGGTAAGGATGGCTTATATGTTGAACGTCGAGGACGTAAATCAACAGGTCGTCCGCCAAAGTTAAAGAAAGAAGACGAAGAAGATCTCATTGCAGAGGTACAGCGTCTTCGTGCGGAGAATGCATACTTAAAAAAATTGAATGCCTTGGTTTCCGAAAGGGTACGGCAAGAGAAAAAGCACAAGTGATCTGGGAACTGAGGCATGAACACAAGATAGGTCTGCTCATTGATGTTGCCGGAATCCCCCGCAGTACCTATTACTATTACAGCAAGCAATTTAATGATCCGAAACCTGATAAGTATGCAGCGATCAAGGAGGATATACGCAGGATATATGATGAAAGCAAAGGACGCTATGGCTATCGCAGGATAACGAAAGAACTGAGAAAAACGCATAGGATAAACCACAAGACAGTTCAGCGCTTAATGCGTCAAATGGGAATATTCTGCCGTGTGAGAATGAAGAAATACAACTCATTCAGGGGTGAAGTCGGCAGAATAGCACCAAATCTTCTGGAACGTGATTTTAAAGCGGATAAGCCAAATCAGAAATGGGTCACAGATGTGACAGAGTTTGCTCTGTTTGGTGTCAAGCTGTATCTGTCGCCCATCATCGATCTTTTCAACGGAGAGGTTGTGTCCTACAACCTGAGTTACCACCCTAATTTGAGTCAAGTGACCGATATGTTGAATAAAGCATTTGCAAAGATACCGGAAAACACCGGACTCATTTTGCATTCAGATCAGGGCTGGCAGTATCAGCACAAGCAGTACCAGAAAATGCTCAAAGATAAAGGCATAAGACAAAGTATGTCACGAAAGGGAAACTGTCTTGATAACGCCTGCGCAGAAAACTTCTTTGGATTGCTGAAAACAGAACTTCTCTACTTACAGGAATTCTCATCTGTTGAGCACTTCATTTCAGAACTACATTCATACATCGTTTGGTACAACACAAAGCGCATCAAGCTTAAGCTTGATGGAATGTCACCTGTTGAATACAGGCTCAACGCTGCATGACAAAAGCGACCAAGATCTCTCGGCTCTGCGAAAAAAACTCTGTAAATTCAAAAACTGTGATAAAAACGTTAAGTTGTGAGCGGCTTGAAAATAGCCGCTCCAATTTTTTTACAGTATACAATAGATACTGTAATTTGTCAAGGTTCTTTGGATATCAGCCGATCCTGTCGGGGTACATGATCTCAAGCTCGCCCAGAACTTTGCCCCAGTTTCGCAGCGGCATGGTCCATTTCTTAGCTATCTCATGCGTCGCCAGATACAGAGCCTTCAGGAGCGCTGTATCGCTCGGAAATACACTCCTCTGCTTATTCAAGCGGCGATAACCGCTGTTAAGACTCTCTATTGCGTTGGTGGTATAAATCACCTTTCTGACATCAGCTGAGAACTTGAAGATCGGCGATATTACGTCCCAGTTCTTGTACCAGCTCTTCATAGCGTTAGGATAATCGTCCTCCCATTTCTCAGTAATGCGATCAAGAGCTTCCAGAGCAGCGTCCTCGGAAGGCGCATGATAGATCGTTTTAAGGTCATTTGCCAACTCCTTCTTGTTCTTCTCTCCGACGTATTTCAGCGTGTTTCTTACCTGATGAACGATGCAGCGCTGTAGCTCAGTTTGCGGAAATGCAGCTGATACAGCTTCTTTCATGCCTGTAAGACCGTCTGCACAGATGACCAGAATATCCTTTACGCCTCGATTCTTCAGCTCGTTCAGTACGCCGAGCCAGTACTTGGCGCTCTCGTTTTCACCGATATGTATTGAAAGAACTTCCTTGTGACCTGTCATGCTGACAGCAAGGATCACATATGCGGCAAGCTTCCTGATCTGTCCGTTATCACGCACTGAGAAGTGTACAGCATCGATGAATACTATCGGATATACTTCGTCCAATGGACGTTTCTGCCAGTCCTCTATCTGTGGCAGAAGGCGGTCTGTGATATCTGATACCATACCGTCGCTGACTTCAAATCCGTAGATATCTTCGATAGTTTCGCTTATCTGGCGTGTGGTCATTCCTTTGGCATACAGAGCAATTATCTTCTGCTCAATACCTGAGATGTCCTTCTGACGCTTCTTTACGACCTTTGGCTCAAAACTGCCGTCACGATCCTGCGGCACTTCTATTTCGGTTTCTCCGAAGTTTCCGCGGATCTTCTTGGTTTTCTTACCATTACGAGAGTCAGGATTGTCGGAACGCTCATATTCCTGATATCCAAGATGCTCGTCCATTTCGGACTCAAGCATTTCCTGGATCGTTCCTCCGAGAAGGTCTTTGAGAGCATCCTCAATATCCTTAGCCGACTTGATGTCGTATTCCTCAAGCAGCATTCCTATTATGTTCTTCTTGCCCTCGCTCATCGGTTCTCTTTTTCTTCTTGCCATAAAAAATCAGCCTCCTGTGATATTAATTCTATTTTATCACAGTTTGCTGACTTTTTACAGACTTTTTTTCAGAGGCTCGATCTCTCTTAGTCGCTTTGCACAAGTTTTCTTTGAAAAGTTTGTCTAACTTTTTGGGGTCAGTTCACTTTTCTCCGGCCTTTATTATGCTTATTATCAGAACTTGATAGGATTGCCGTCGATATCGTAGAATGCGATGTCTGCGATATATAAGCAAGCATCATTGGGGAGTGCCCATCTCATAATAGTTACGTGTTGTTCCTCTGTTGTGTTGGCAAACTCACTGTTTTTCCAGATAAGAAGCTCATTTGATACAAGCTCACCATATAACCATTCGGAGGTATATTCACTAAAGCTAAACTCATCAGTCTCGTCCCATGTCATCTTGCCATTCTTCTGTGCCTGTACAACAAATTTACCCATACAGTAATTCGGAACATGAGAAGCTACACCCTCGTCATTTACATAGTCACCTACTGCTCTCTGTATCATATCGACCTTAACGGTGTTTACTGTCGGGAGAAGCTCCTCGTGACCCTTGAATATCTCAGCAACATTGAACTGTATCTTAGGCATTTCGTAGTTTACACCGTCAGGGTACTTATCAAGTATCTCCACCTTGAGCATAGGCACGCCTGCAACCTCTTCGACAGAGTATTTGCATCTTGATTCGTCGCCGTATATATAGATAAGATCATCTGTATCGCCTTCGAGCACCTTCTTTACATAGTCGCTCTCGTATGTAGCGTCGATGCCGTACTTCTCGCCTCTCTTGCCCCATTTCTTGTCAAAATCCTCAACAGTGAAGTCCTTGTCCTTGTCGTTCTTGCCGGCCTTTACATACTCTACGTCCTGCTTTATAGAAGAGAAACATTCTGCAAGATCATTAACGATAGCTGTAACATCAGTATCAGCTGTAAATGTTACCTGAGCGTTTTCAAGGTTTTTCAGGCTCTTTGCAGCCTCTGATATATCAACAGGCTGAGGTGCCTCGTCGTCGCCGCCTTCAGATGAAGCGTCGCCGCCCTCGCTCGAAGCATCTGCCACGCTCGATGTATCAGCTGCGGAAGAAGCATCGTCTGCACTTGAAGCCTCAGCAGCACTTGAAGCCTCAGCAGCGCTTGAAGACTCAGCAGCAGAAGATGCAGCAGAGCTTGCTGCCTTGCTGCTCGATGAGCTGTCATCGCCGCAGGCTGTGAACATAGCAGCAGTTAATGTGAGCGCCAGAGCAGCCGCAAAAAATCTCTTCATAATAAATTACCTCCAATTTACCTTAGTTACTGGTTTGATCTACATTCAAATTATAGCATAATGCCGCTCTTTTTTCAATATCTTATTTGCACAATTAAAAAATGGTGTTTTATCAATGTTGCATAAGTAATCGTTATCATATTGTGTATTTTACCCAAAACCCGCAGACCATCTCAGACAGCAAAAAAGACCACCGCTGAGGGTGGTCTTCTAAGTTTAATATTTTACTGTATTACTGTGCGCCGTCCATTGCTTTGGAGATATCGGTGCTGAAGTATACGTTACCCATGTTGAGAGTTACAGTCTTGATAGCTGTCGGGCAGTCACCCATCTGGAAGAGGAGGCCGTCCCAGCCTGTTGTTGTGTCGTTCTCGTCAGCAGGAGTTGCTGTAGCGTTATCAATGATAGCGTTTACTGTCTCCTTCGGGATAGTGAATTCGACAGTTGTAGCGTCAGGGCTGCCGAACTTGATGAAGCCGTCGTTCTTGACGAATACATCTTCAAGTGTGCCGTCTGCCTTGAATACGTCCTCAGAGCCGTCCTTACCGGTCTTTGTTTTGCCGTGAGTATCGCCCTCGGGCATATTGTAGTATGTCGGGAAGTCAACGATAAGGCCGTCGTGGTTGTCAGCGCCTACGAACTTAGCCCAGCCGTTAGCTCTTGCAGGTCCTATAAGGATCTGAGTTGTACCCTTCTTGATAGTGCCGGAGTCGTCAAGAGATTCGAGCTTCTTGATACCGAGCTCAAACTCTTCCTTAGCATCAGCTGCAACTTCAAACTCTACCTTAACAGTAAGATCCTGGTCTCTTGTGAATGTTCTGCCGTCGATATAGATATCGCCGTAGTCAACATCAGCGCCAAGGCCGTTTACCCAGGGGTCTGTGCCGGGCTCAGCAACAGTAAGAACTGTCTCTTTAGCGTTTGCATCATAGCCGGGCATCTTAGTTACATCAAATTTGCCGTTCTCGTCAACGGGAGCACCTTCTGCTGCGCCGCCCTCAGAGGAAGCATCGCCGCCCTCAGAGGAAGCGTCATCAGCTGCGGAAGAAGCGTCATCAGCTGTGGAAGAAGCATCATCAGCTGCCGAGGAAGCGTCGTCTGCGCTCGAAGCCTCAGCTGCGCTTGAAGACTCAGCTGCGGAAGAAGCTGCCGACGAGGAGCTTGCCTTGCTGCTTGACGAGCTGTCATCGCCGCAGGCTGTGAACATAGCTGCCGTCATAGTAAGAGCAAGAGCAGCTGCAAAAAACTTTTTCATTATCTACCATTCCTTTCGATATTTCCATGTTGTAAAAATACAGTTTTACAGTTAATAGTTTATCATATTTACGTCCGTTTTTCAATATACTTTTTTCACAATTTACTATACGGCATTTAGACGGATTGCACAGGTAATCGTTTTCTTTTTGTAAAAAACACACAAAAAAGAAAGAACCCCTTGCGGAGTTCTATCTTTTTAATTATGAATGAAAAGATCATCTCTTCTTGGAAACTACTACTGCTGCACCAGCAAGAGCGAGACCTGCAAGAGCAAGACCAGCTGTGGAACCTGTTGTTGTGTTGCCTGTAGCTGTGCCTGTGCCTGTACCTGTGCTGCCGCCTGCTGTTGTGCCAGCGCCTGCTGTGCTGCCGCCTGTTGTGCCGCCTGTTGTACCGCCTGTTGTGCCGCCTGCAGAGCCGTCATCAGAACCTGTCTCGCCGTCATCTGTTGTGCCGTCATCTGTTGTGCCGTCATCAGCGGAGCCGTCATCTGTTGTGCCGTCATCTGTTGTGCCGTCATCTGTTGTGCCGTCATCAGAAGAACCATCGTCACCCTCAGCCTCGAGCTCTGTGTTGAGCTTTACGCCGTCCTGAGAGAACTCTACAGAAGTGATAGCGATACCGTTGTTACCCTTCTGAATGAGGAAACCGTCCCAGTCAGTTGTTGTGCCGTCATCGTTAGCTGTAGCCTTGCCATTGCCGTAGTATGTGGAATAATCCTTCATATCTGCAACGCAGTCAGCAGAGAGTGTAAATGTGACAGATGTAACATCTGTGTTATAAACCTGGAAGAAACCGTCCTTCTGGGGAGCCCAGTCAAGGATAGTGCCGTCAGCAGTCTCATACTTGCCGTCGTCGTTCTGTATAGCATCTTCCTTAGCGCATACAAAGCCGCTTACATACTCAGGGTGAGCCTTGTAGATACCCTCCCAGCCGTTTGCAAATGCAGGCTTGAATGCACAGTACTCTTCATCCTTAGCGAGATCTGTCCACTCAAAGTTAACTGTTACAGTAACCTCACCGTCGCTGAATGTCTCAGCAGAAGCGTACTTACCGTCAGCCCAGATGCTGCCCCATGAAGCGTCAGCGCAGTCTATCGGATCGGGATCGTCACAGTCGATAGTTGTGCTTGCGCTTGCAGCGATAGAAAGTGTAGCTGCCATTGCAAGTGCGGACATACCAGCAAAGATCTTAGAAAGTTTCATAATATTTTCCTCCAAACATATTTACTTTGTTGAATTGGCCTTCAATTCCCTTATATTATAACAGAATTATTACAAAAAATCAAGTAGTAAGCACCAAATTTGTAATCAAATATATCACAATTTTATTATTTCCTTTTTGTGTATTATCCACAGAAAACGTTATCATTTTTGTACAAAAATAAGCCCGGCGTAAAACCGGGCTCATAAAAGTCAATTTCTATTCACTTTTTGGTATTTCAGTATTAGTCCTTCTTCTTGGAAACTACTACTGCTGCACCAGCGAGTGCGATAGCGCCGAGGCCGAGAGCTGCAGCTGCTGTCTTCGGGTTAGAAGTGTTGCTGCCGCCAGTACCCTTATTACCAGGGTTCTTGTTGCCGTCGCCTTCTGTGCCGCCTTCTTCACCGGGCTCTTCATCACCGGGCTCTTCATCGCCGGGCTCTTCGTCACCAGGCTCTTCGTCGCCGGGTTCTTCATCAACAGGAGCTACCTCGCCCTTTGTGAAGTCAACAGAAACGAGCTTGAATACATAAGGCTCTTCCTTAGCATTGCCGTCCTTATCGAGAGTAATGCTGTCATTACCTTCGAGCTTAGCTGTACCGTCGGGATCTTCCATTGTGATGGATTTATCAGCGCTCCAAGCATAGCAGAGGAACTTGATCTCCCAGTCATCAGCTGTGCCGATCTCAGGGATACTAACTGTTATGTCCTCGCCTGCTGCAACGTCGATCATCTCATAATCAGGGATAACGTATGCATCAGGATCCTTTGTATAGTCCTTGCTCTCCATGAACGCTGCCTTGTCAAGAGGAAGGATAACTACCTTGTCAGGATCGCCGTCTTCATCAACAGTGAGGATCTCAGCTGTTGTATCCCAGCCGACCTGCTTGCCCTTAAGGAGGTAGTACTTGTCCTTGCCGCCAGCTGTTACCTTGATAGCAGCTGTGCACCAGTCGTTCCAGTTATCCTTGGAGAAGTGGAGGTTTACGCCGGCCTTTGTATATGTAGCCTCGTAGTCGCTGCTCTTGAGAGAGAGGTTTGTATCAGGAGTGATCTCCTCGTTGAACTCGATAGTATCAGCTTCGCTCTCCTCTTCCTCGCCAACATACTCATATGTAGCCTTGTTGATAGTTACACCGTAAACCTGGAAGCCCATACCGTACCAGATCTCGCCTGTATCCTTATCAGGATCAGTTGCAGCGTTCTCCTTCATAGCCTCGATAGCAGCGCCTGCTACCTTGAATGTGAGTGTGCCGGACTTCTTAAGTACGAAGAAACCGTCGTTCTGGAGTGTAGGCTCCTCTGTAGCCTCAAGCTCCTCATCTGTAAGTGAAGACTTGAGAGTTACGCCCTGGATCCAATCCTTCTTAACGTCGTCCTTCTCGTTGTAGAGCTTGCCCCAGCCGTGAGCGTCTATGGGAGCTGCGAGATAGTAATCAAAACCGTCATTAAGTGTATACTCGATAGTTACCTTCATGTCCTTGGATGTGTCGATCTTTGTGAAATCGTCATACAAGAAGCCGTCGCCAGCCCAGTCGCCTGCGTATGTATCGTTAGCAACTTCATTCTTTGTGTTCCACTCGGGCTCAGGAGCCTTCTCGTGGAGAACTGCGTTAGAGAATGTTACCTCAACTGTAGCTGTAGCTGTGTCGAGAACTTCCCACTCTGCGCCGTAGCCCCAGAGCTCAACGCCTACATTTGCAGTGTCTGGATTAGAAGTATCGATCTTGCCTGTGCCTGTCTTCTCCTGGCCGTCAGATGTAACTACCTTGTAGTCAACATCGCAGGTGATCCAAGAGCCCTTAGCGATATCGCCGTTAGCGAAGATCTGAACACCAGCATTACCTACTGCTGTATCACCTTCACCCTTGGACTGCTCAGCAAGCTCCTTGTAGCTGTACTCAGCTGTGAGTGTACCGTCAGCGTTTGCATCTGTAACTGTAGACTTCCAGTTCCATGTAGCATTGCCCATTACATAGCCCTGAGCACCGAAGCCTGTGAAGTCTGTGATCTCAGACTCAACGACCTCTGTCGGGAACTCAGCGCTTGCAGGAATTGCAGCCATGAGAGAAGCAGCTATAGCAGCTGCAGACATTCCTGCGAAAATCTTAGAAATTTTCATTTGATTTTCCTCCAAATCTTTATTTAATCCATATTGAGCGATATCTCCTCAACATAAACTATACACATATTTTAACACAATTATCACATTTATTCAATCAGCAGATTAGCCGAAAATGTCTGTAATCTTTTTGTCATATTTAACAAAAATCTTAATATTTTTTGCCCAACTGTCCAAAAATGGTAACATTTACATAAATATTCATATTTTTATATACGCCATAGGCGCCAGCTGGTGGTCGTGCGGTGTTGCCTATATTGCATCAAAAGCCTGTCTTATACTGCTGACACCTACGACTTTTATGGGTAAATTGTCCGTCCTGACACCCTTCAGGGAAGAACGTGGCAGTATTATCCTGCCAAATCCCATGCGGACTGCTTCATGGATACGCTGCTCTGCAAAGGGTATGCCCCTGACCTCGCCGCCCAGGCCTATCTCGCCGAGCAGGATAATATCCTCCCCTATCGGCTTGTCAGTAAGCCCCGACCAGAGAGCAGCGGCAGCAGGAAGGTCACAGGCAGGCTCGTCTATGCGCATACCGCCGATGACGTTCAGGTAAGCATCGAGCCCCCCGAAAAAGAAACCGAGGCGCTTTTCGAGCACGGCTATTATCATGTACAGTCTGTTAAGGTCAAGCCCCGTCGATGTCCTTCTCGGCGAAGAGAAGCCGGACTTTGTGACGAGCGCCTGCACCTCTGCCATTATCGGGCGAGAGCCCTCCATAACGCACATAGCGCAGCACCCCGAAACGCCCACAGGCCTGCCCTCAAGCAGCATAGCCGAGGGGTTCTCGACCTCACGCAGGCCGCTGCCGGCCATTTCAAACACGCCTATCTCATTCGTCGAGCCGAAGCGGTTCTTAACAGCACGCAGTATGCGGTACGGCAGGTTTCTCTGCCCCTCGAACACGGTGACGGCATCGACTATATGCTCCATGACCTTAGGGCCTGCGATGTTGCCGTCCTTGTTGACGTGGCCGACTATTATCATGGGTATCTCTTCATTCTTGGCGGTGTGCATGAGCATATTGGTACACTCTCTCACCTGGGTGATGCTGCCCTGCGTGCCGGTAAGGCCGTTTATGCTCATCGTCTGGATAGAGTCTATCATGACTATCTCAGGCTTTTCCTTGACTATGGCTGCACATATTGCCTCGCAGTCGGTCTGAGCGAGCAGGTAGAGGTTTTCCGAGTCAACGCCCAGCCTGTGCGCACGCAGCTTTATCTGCCTTGCGCTCTCCTCGCCCGATACATATAATATGGTATGGTCATCTCCCAGGTGCTGGCATATCTGCAAGAGAAGTGTTGACTTGCCGATACCCGGCTCACCGCCGAGCAGCACGAGCGAGCCCTTGACAAGCCCTCCGCCGAGCACTCTGTCAAGCTCGTTAAGGCCTGTTTTGTAGCGCACCTCGTCCTTGTCCATCTCGACATCGTTTATACCGTAGATGCTGTCGGATATATCCTTAACAGCGCTCCTTTTTGATTTGGGAACGGCAGAGCTCACCACGCTCTCAGTTTCCTCCAAGGTGTTCCACTCGCCGCAGGAAGGGCAGCGGCCGTTCCATTTTGATGTTTCCGCTCCACACTCACGGCAGATGAAAACGCTTTTTACCTTTGCCATTATATTTAACCTCTTACCTCTTTATAGTAGAACACCGCCAGCTGTGTCCTGTCACGCAGGCCGAGCTTTTCAAGAATGGTGCTCAGATAATTTCGCACCGTTCCCTCGCTTAAAAACAGCTTTGAGGATATCTCCTTGTTGCTAAGACCCTCTGCTACGAGAGTTATTATCTCCTGCTCACGCTCGCTGATGTCGTATTTCTCAAAGTCAAAGCCTGTGTTCGTGCGGCTGTTCATAAGCTCAGGAATACGGCTCGTGACCTCGCTGCCGAAGACGTTTGCTCCGCTCATAACAGCTTCGAGTGCCGGAACTATGTCGTCAAAATCCTGCTTCAGGATATAGCCCTTTGCACCTATTTTGAGCGACTCGACTATGTATTCATCATCAGAGAATGTCGTCAGGAAAAGCACTCTCGCATCTTTGTCAAGCGCCAGTATCTCCTTGGCGGCATCGAGCCCTGTCACCTCGCCCATGCGTATATCGAGCAGCGCCACATCAGGCCTGTGCTCCTTGTAGAGCCTGACCGCATCTTCGGCGTTAGAGCCGAGCGCTGCGACCTCGACCTTGCCTGTCGCTTCAAGAATCGTTTTAAGCGATATCGCCACGAGCTTATCGTCATCGACTGCTATTATCTTCATGCTCATTCTCCTTGTCGTTTTGCTTAGGGATAGTTATGAATATGCGAAAGCCGCCCGTTGTCGTGATATTTATGATGCCGTCGAGCATCTTGACACGCTCTCTGATGTTTGAAAGTCCCATGCCCTCGCTGTCGGGGCGCTTTGAAGACTTGCCGTTGTCGTCCACCACCAGCTGCATGAACGTCGGGTGCTCTGTCATGGTGACGCTCACCGTGTCTGCGTCCGAGTGGCGTATGATGTTGGTGACAGCCTCTTTGAGCACGGCTATGAAGCAGAGCTTGATATCCTTATCCACATTGTACGAAAAATCGTACTGTCGGTATATCTTGTAGCTGCCTTCGAGGGGCTTTAGTATCTCCTCGGCGGTGGTCTTAAGGTCAATAGAATCGTCTCTGAGGTCGTGAACGCTGTTTCTTATGCTGTCAAGTGCAAGATCCATGCTCTCACGCACCGGCCGGAGCAGAGCAGTCATCTTCTCGTCGTTTTTGGTGACAGCCATTACAGCGCCCAGCTGCAGCAGCGACCGTGACAGAACGTGGCCTACGTTGTCGTGTATCTCCCTTGCTATGCGGTTTCGCTCTTTGAGGGTCGCCATGTTTATCTCGTTATTCTGCTGCTCGATAAGGCGCTTGTTTCGCTCCATGAGCACAAGGCTGTTCTCAACGCCGCTGTCACGGGTGAATTTCAGCTCGCTGTCCTTGTCCTCAAAGTTCAGCCGCCTGTTGCAGAGCACATCGGCAAGCATAACATACGCCGTCACGCAAAGCCCCATGCGCAGGCCACTGCCGATGTAGGATAATACGACTGCCGGCAGGATACATAGCATCTGCTTTTTATCCCGGCTCTCAGCCAGCGTATATGCAATGGGTGCCACGAGCAGCGCCGTCTGAGGGTAGAATATGCACATGACCAGAAAAACCTCAGCAGCGGCTATCCTTGCCCATCTCCTGTCGATAACGGTCGTGACACAGCATATCACGAACACAGACACCGAAAGTGCTGCTGTCTCAAAGCTCACCTTCTCCGGCGGTATCAGCAAAAGCGACACAAAAAACAGTGCCAGCTTGTCTATGAGCCCCCGCATCGCAGCGACCCCCCTTTCTTTTAATAATGCATAATTTATAATGCATAATGCATAATTGAGGTATCGTGTCTTATCGGCAAAGCCGACAAGAAGAAAGTTTTGCTATGCAAAACATTTCCCTGCGCCGACGTATGGCCATTCGGCCGGTAACGCTGCGCTCAGTGAAGAATGAATAATTGAGAGAGCCCCCTTGAAGGTAAGCAACCCCTACATAATAGCTTCGAGGGTAGTCTCTCATTCTTCTCACGCTACGGTAGGGGGGCTTTCCGGTCGCCCCCCTGCGGCAGCGGAGCTGCCGCCACCCCCTTCGGGTGCCGCCCTACGCTGCAGCTGCCGGGCAGAAACGCCCGAATGGGCATATCGTGCGGCTTTGCCGCACACCTCAATTATGCATTGTGCATTATGCATTGTGCATTACACCATTATACCACATATTATCCGTTTTGGCAATAAGGAACAAGAATGTAAACTTTCTGTAAATTCCATTGACTTGATGGGCGGGATATATTATAATATATAAGCCGCTTGTGTACGGCTTTATGGAAGTTATGGGCTATGCCTGTACGCCGTAACGCAGCGAGTTTTATTGAAAAGGCAGGTGCATTCTGAAATGTACGCAGTTATCGAAACAGGCGGAAAGCAGTATCAGGTAAATGTAGGTGACATCCTCTTTATCGAGAAGCTCGACGCAGAAGCAGACGCAAACGTTACTTTTGACAAGGTAATAGCTGTAGGCAAGGACGACGGTCTTGCAGTTGGCGCTCCCTATGTAGACGGCGCAAGCGTAGCAGCTAAGGTCATCAAGAACGGCAAGTCCAAGAAGGTAACAGTTTTCACTTACAAGCCTAAGAAGGGCGAGAAGAGAAAAATGGGCCACAGACAGCCGTACACACAGGTAAAGATCGAAGCAATCAACGCATAATTTATGATAAGGGCAGATTTCTACAGAAGCCGTGAGAACAAGCTGTTGGGCTTTCACATAAGCGGCCATGCAGGGCTCGCCGAGGAAGGGTATGACGTGGCGTGTGCCGCAGTATCCTCAGCGGTGATGATGACCTGTAACACTGTTACCGATGTGTTCAAGATAGACGCAAAGGTAGATGTAGATGAAAATGATATTCTGCTTAAACTCGGCAACGACTCTGAGGGCAACGGAGACAGGCTGCTTTTAGGCCTTATGCTCCAGCTCGATATGATAAGTCAGGAATATCCGAGTGCTGTCAAAATAAGCGTGAATGACAGATAGGGCAAGCACGCCCTGCAAAATTACATGACGGAGGTGTAATTTAAGATGATAAGAATTTCCATGCAGTTTTTTGCACATAAGAAAGGTATGGGTTCCACAAAGAACGGCCGTGATTCCGAGGCTAAGAGACTTGGCGTTAAGAGAGCTGACGGTCAGTTCGTAACAGCTGGAAACATTCTTGTAAGACAGAGGGGCACACACATTCACCCCGGTGAGAACGTAAAGAAGGGTTCTGACGATACTCTCTTTGCTGTAGCTGACGGCGTTGTAAGATTTGAGCGCCTCGGCAAGGACAGGAAAAAGGTTTCTGTTTACACACAGGCATAATCGTAAAAGCCGCCTAACATAGGCGGCTTTTTTGCAATAAACCGATCATAAGAGCATCAACAAACAATATATCAAGAGTTTTACCGATCATCACAGACACATACGGAGAAGCTTATGAAGAACTATCTAAAAATAGACCCCTCTATGCCTAAGGAATACAACAAGGGCGTTATGCTGATAAGGGTCGGCGTGTCGCTCGCGGCATTACTGATACTGGTTATACTATCATATATTTTTATTTATTCCCCGCCGCCGCTTACCTATGTTGAAAACCGAAGCTATACTGTGGTAAAGACCTATACAGTAAAAAGAACAGGGAGCTCCCGTGGAAGCTCCAATAAATACAGATACTGGCTGACCCTTCGCGATGACGAGACAGGCAAGGAGCATGAATGGTATGTAAAGGAATCGGTCCTCAATAGCTACACGGAAGGCCAGACAGTCTCTCTGCCTGTTTATTCGATAGGCGACAGTGGGAAGAAATTCCTCTCACTTGAAAACAATACCGATGAAAAGGAAGCAAAGAAGGAATACTATGACAGCCACCCCACTATGGCGATGAAGATTTATATGTATTCCATAATGCTGCTAATCACTGCTGTTGTCGGCTGTATCGGCGGCGGTATCGAGGAGACAGCAAAGGCAGGCAGGCACGTTTTCCTGCCTATGGAGATACCCGAGGACAGCGAAGCAATGGCTATAAAACAGCCGGATTATGACGATATATTCAAATAAACAAGGAGAAAAGCTATGTTCGTTGATGAAGCTAAAATACACATAAAAGCCGGTGACGGCGGCGACGGGTGCGTGTCGTTCCACAGGGAAAAGTATATCGCAGCAGGCGGCCCTGACGGCGGCGACGGCGGCAAGGGCGGAGATATCGTCTTTGTTGCAGACACCAACCTCTCAAACCTCATCGACTTCCGCTACAAGAGAAAATACATCGCCGAAAAAGGGCAGGACGGCTCGTCAAAGAACTGCTCGGGACGCTCGGCTGACGACCTTGTGATAAAAGTCCCCTTCGGCACGCTCGTCAAGGAGACAAAGACCGGCAGGATACTTGCTGATATCTCCTCCCCTGAGCCTGTGACTGTGGCAAAGGGCGGCAAGGGCGGCAGGGGCAATGCTCACTTCGCCACCTCGACAAGGCAGATACCAAAATTTGCAAAGCCCGGCTTCAAGGGCGATGAATACGACATCACATTAGAGCTGAAGCTCATAGCAGACGTAGGGCTTGTGGGCTTTCCGAATGTCGGCAAGAGCACGCTCATATCCGTTGTGTCGGCTGCAAAGCCAAAGATAGCAAACTATCACTTCACCACCCTTACCCCTGTGCTCGGCGTTGTAAAGGTCGAGGAGCAGTCGTTCGTTATGGCTGATATCCCCGGACTTATCGAGGGCGCAAGCGAGGGCGTGGGGCTCGGTCACGAGTTTCTGAGGCACGTTGAAAGGTGCAGGCTCATTATCCACGTCGTTGACGTTTCCGGCATCGAGGGGCGTGACCCGAAGGAGGACTTCGAGGCGATAAACACAGAGCTTGCAAACTTTTCAAAAGAGCTTGCAGACGCACCTCAGATAGTCGCAGCAAACAAGAGCGACATAGCAGCTCCCGAGCAGGTCGCAGAATTCAAGGAGTACATCGAGAGCAAGGGCTATCAGTTCTTCGAGATATCGGCTGCCACAAAGAAAGGCACTCAGGAGCTTGTGTACGCAGCAGCGCAGGCGCTCAAAGACCTGCCGCCTGTCAAGGTGTTTGAAGCTCAGCCGCTTACGCAGTTAGAGCTTGATGAAAAGCTGCTCTCAAAGAAGGAATTCGATGTCACAGTCGAGGACGGCATCTACTACGTCGAGGCAGACTGGCTGTGGGATATCCTGCGCTCGGTCAATATGGACGACTACTCGTCGCTCCAGTATTTCCAGCGTGTACTGCGCTCGTCAGGCATAATTGACAAGCTCGAGGAGCAGGGCATCAACGAGGGCGACACCGTTGATATCTTCGGCTTCCGCTTTGAGTTTGTCGAGTAAGGGGGCGAAAGGCTTTGACTAAAGCTGAGGCAAGGCAGTATTCGCCTTTGGCACTCGCCTTTGTGGGCGATGCGGTCTACGAGCAGCTGGTGCGTGATGAGCTTATACTCTCGGCAAATATGCCTGTGCGAAAGCTCCATTCACTCACCGTGCAGAAGGTCTGTGCCGAGTATCAGGCGGCCGCTGTAAGGACTCTTATCGACAAAGGTGTGCTCTCCGAGGAGGAGCAGGACATATTCCGCCGTGGCAGGAACGCAGGCGGTGTATCAGCGCCCAAGCATTCAACAGTCGCTGACTACCGTGCGGCAACAGGGCTTGAATGTCTTTTCGGCTACCTGCATCTGATAGGTGAGACAGGCAGGATAGAGGAGCTTTACAAAAATATCCGTGAGCTGCTGCCGGACAGCGCTGAGTGACGGCACAGAGGCAGTAACTATTGACTTCTTTTGAAAAATATAGTATAATATATAGGTTAAGGCAATATATTAAGGAGTGAGATAATATGTCAGGACATTCAAAATGGGCTAACATCAAGCGCAAGAAGGAAGCAACCGACGGCGCAAGAGCAAAGATCTTCACAAAAATAGGCAGAGAAATGGCCGTTGTAGTTAAAGAGGGCGGCCCCGACCCTAACAACAATGCAAAGCTGAGAGACCTTATCTCTAAGGCCAAGGCTAACAACGTTCCTAACGAGAATATCGAGAGAATAATCAAGAAGGCAGCCGGCGACGGTGACAAGAACAACTACGAGTCAATGGTATACGAGGGCTACGGTCCGAGCGGCGTTGCCGTTATCGTTGAGTGCCTTACAGACAACAAGAACAGAACAGCAGGCGATATCCGCCACTACTTCGACAAGTTCGGCGGCAACTTAGGTACATCGGGCTGCGTATCATTCATGTTCTCACGCCAGGGCAGCATCGTTGCTGAGTACGACGGCAGCAAGGACGAGGACGCTGTAATGGAAGACGTAATGGACGCAGGCGCAGACGATTTCAACATCGACGAGGACGTAATAGAGATAACCTGCGACCCCAACAGCGTATCTGCTGTAAGCGAGGCTCTCACCGCAAAGGGCTACAAGCTCATTTCAGCTGAGGCTGCACAGGTGCCTGCAAACTACACCACCCTTGAGGACGAGGACGCTATCAGAAAGATGAACCTCCTGCTTGAGCACCTTGAGGACAACGACGATGTTCAGAACGTATACCACAACTGGGATATGCCTGACACCGATGAGGAAGAATAATAAAGAAAAAGCATACAAAAAGCCGTCCGTTAGCGCAGGCGCAATAAAGAAGTTTTTATTCCGACACTTCTGCTGTATCACGGCAGAAGTGTCTTTGCGTTACTTAGTGCAGCGCCTGCTAAAAGAAAAAAGAAGAAAGAATAAATAAGAAATAATAATCAAGGTATCGTGTCTTATCGGCAAAAGCCGATAAGAAGAAAGTTTTGCTCTGCAAAACATTTCCCTGCGGCGATATATTTTGAAATATGTCCGCAAAGCGGACACATTGTTTATTCTTTATTCTTTCTTCTTTATTATTTATTCTTTTAGCGGTGGCACATACAAAGCTGTAATTGTCAAATACTTCTTTATCGCCACCGCGCTTTATGGGCGGCTTCTTTTAGAAGTCAGAGGTAAGAAAGAAAAATGAAAGGTATAACAGCAAAAGTCATATGCGCACTCACTGCAGCACTGCTTTTGTGCGGCTGCGCTGAAAGTGATCAGTCATCAAAGCCTACCGATGAGCTTATAAGCATAGCAGGCGAAGCATCTGAGGCAGATGATGATATATATGCGACCTTCCCGGATGGGGTAAGGCTTGACAGCGATAAGGCGACAGAGCTTCTTCCCGACAGCTCGGGTGTGATAAACAGCCCCAAATACGGCGTTAAGTTTATCCTGCCCTCGCAGTACAGAGTGTATGATTATGACAACAGAGACGGCGAGCGTGGAACGCACAATTTCACCTGCGATCATGCTTTGTTTATCACAAGCCCGTATTTCCCCGATGTCAGGGAATATATGAGGATAAGCTCTGAGGGTGAGCTTATGATAGGTGTCATGAGCTATGAGAGCATGAAGGATCAAAACTATCACTCGCTCACTTATACCGATTATATCGACTATATAAAAAATGATATCGACTACTATGCCGAAACTATAATGATGTATGAAAACACCGACACATTTGATTACGTCGGCGTAAAAACTCAGTATGAGGGCGATGTGTACAGAGAACAGAAGGAAAAAAACACAAGCAATTATCAGACCCTGGTGCTTGCAGGCGTATCGGGAAACAGAAAAGAAGCTAAAGACAGCGAAACGACCGATATGAGATACGAGCCTGTCGAATTTAATGACGGCAAATTCGGGCTGAGGATAGATTATAAGTTAAAGCGCAAGGGCAAGTATGTTGACCGTGAGGTCTACTGGCTGTATCAGAAGGGCTGCCGTTCGTTGATAAGGGTAGAGTTAGACAAAGACCCGAATGCCGCCTCGGCATCAAAAGAGACGCTTGCTCTGATAGAGGGCTTAGAGCTTTCAACACCCGAAACAGGTATGATAATTGAAGATAACGACTTGTACGATGAAACAATTAATGGAGACAGTGAATAAATGAAACTAAACACCTTTGGAAGAACAACGAGAAGACCCACCACCTTCACCGCAGTGCTCAGGACTTTATTGGGCTTCCTGCTGATAGGCACTGCTGTGTATATGCTCGTATCCACGCATATAACGCACATGGACTGCACCAAAGAAGTAACAGGCATTGTCGAGAGCATAGAAGAAAAGAAATACAGCAGCCGCTCCTCCACACGCCCTGTTCCCCACTACCGCCCGGTCATCGTCTATGAGTATAACGGTGCCAGCTACAGCGTGACTGGCTACTTTGAAAAGAACAACTACTTCACGCAGGGGCAGGAAATAACAGTCATGATAGACCCTGACCACCCGGGAGACTATTACCTTCCCGACTACGGGAGCACATGGTATCTGTATATCATCATCATGTTCGGTGCAGGGTTCATGGTGTTCGGTCTGCTGACATTCAAAAATCTGCACGGGCAGAGCACTTGAAATCCGCCCGGATCTCTGATATAATAGAAAGAGAACTAATAATGATTCTACCATAAGCAGAATAAACTACATAATATACAGGAGGTACAGTTATGGCAGATATGACACAACTTAGGTTTAAACAGACAGCGCCCGACAAGATAGGCTTTGACCCGTTTGTAAGGATAGGCGCACAGTGGATGCTCGTCACGGCAGGCGATGAGAGCGGCTTTAACACTATGACCGCATCGTGGGGCTTTGCAGGCGTTATGTGGGGCAAGCCCTGCGTAGAGACAGTGATAAGGCCTCAGCGCTACACCAAGGAGTTTTTAGACAAGAGCGAATACTTCACACTCAGCTTTTTCCCGGAGACTAACCGCAAGGACTTAGCTGTCTGCGGCAGGATAAGCGGCAGAGATGAAGACAAGCTCGCACAGACTTCCCTTACCCCTGTGTTCACAGACGGCACAGTGACCTTTGAGCAGGCAGAGCTGGTGCTCGTGTGCAAAAAGCTCTATGTACAGCAGCTTTCAAGCGACTGCTTCACCGAGCGTGACCTTGACGGTGCAAACTACGCAGCAGGTGACTATCATCATGCATACATCGCTGAGATAGTAAAGGCCTATGTCAAGTAATCAGGTAACAGGCCTATATCAGGTAACAAGTTACAGGTAACAGGTAACAGTTAAGGTACAATGTCTTATCGGCGAAGCCGACAAGACGAAAGTTTTGCTCTGCAAAACATTTCCTTACGGCGAATATCTTAAAGTATTATACCCCCGCGGTTTTAAAAACCCGGGGGTAATTCTTATTCTATAACGCCCGATATTGGCATCAGTCCGCCAACGGCGGACTCTTCAATTATGCATTATGCATTCTTAATTATGCATTATAATTATGCATTGTCGCCGAACTGGCTCTCGTGACGTGTAAAGAAGTCTGTTCTCGGGGGCAGGAACTTAAGCTCGTGACCCTGCGGTGCAAAGAATTCAAACGGCTCGAAAACAGTCTCCCAGCTCCAGATGCGCTCATCAAGCTGTAAATACTCACGCAGCTTCTCTGTGCCGAAGGGGGCAAGCGGGTGGAGCAGTATGCCGGCTATCCTTATCATGTAGAAAAGGTCTGCAAGTGCCTGCTTAAGCTCGTCATCGCTCATGCCGTCAGGGTTGCCTAAGGTCTTTGCCATGTACTTGCTGCCGTTTCTGATGTAGCTGTCAAGCACATAGGTACACTGGTGGAATGCAAAGCGTGACATATGCCTCTCAAAATCGAGCACTGCCTTCCTGCCCTGCGCAAGTATCTCCTCACCCGGTGTCACACCCGGCAGAACGCTGCCAAAGCGCTTCTGATTGGTGTAGAATGCTGTTCTTATCATTCTGTTGTAAACATTTGAGAGCAGCAGGCCGTCCTTTACAACGGGGTCTGCGTCTTCGGGCTTTGCTTCGGGGTTCATGGGCTTCGGCATAAAGCTGACAGACCTCTGACCCAGGCCAAGACCCAGCCAGTGCATTCTCAGCTGCTCAGGCGTGTAGTAGTCAAGCAGCTCGTCTGCCATAGGCGGCTTTACAGAGCCGGAGCTCGAAGCCTTCTTGTCAAGGAAAAGTATGTGGTGGTTTGCGCAGATAACAGGAAGCGTCAGCTCGCCCTCGGCAGGGTCAGCGCTCTTGTCTGCGGCTGCCTGCTGAGCCATCCACATTGCAGGCTCGGCTATGCCGTAGAAGTATATATTGTCCTGTCCTATGAACTGTATCACCTGTGCGTCCTTGCTGCACCAGTAGTTCTTCCACTCGTCATCGGGTGCGCCCTTGCTCTCTAAATACGCCTGCGTAAAGGATATAGGTGCCCACAGCGATTCAGGCCATACCCACACGGTAAGCGGCTCCTCGTCCTCCAGAACAGGCGAAGGCACGCCCCATTCGATATTACCTGTAAGTCTGAACGGCACGAGCGTCTTGCCTGTACGGCATCTGATACCGTTCTCTGTGAGTATACGGTGTGCAGCGTCGCTGTCTGCGAGTTTTTCAAACTGTATGGTAAACGAGGGCTTCTTTGGCTCCTCTAAATACTCATGCGAGGGCAGCGTGTCCTTTATTGCAAGGTATTTCTCCTCGAACTCACGCTTTATGTATATCACCGGTGCTTTAAGGAACTCGTCTATCGTCTTCCACACTACAGGGCGGATATCCTTGCGCTTTTTGAGCTCCTCTACCCAGTTTTTCATAAGCCCCTCATACTCAGGCAGCTTGAAATACCAGTTTGTCACCGGCTTCATCGAGGGCTTTTCGCCTGTCAGTGTGCTCACAGGGTCGATAAGGTTCTCAGGCATATACTGGTGGCCGAGGTCGCACTCGTCAGCATAGCCCTTCTCGGAAGTACACCCCTCTACCGGGCACTTGCCGACTACCTGTCTGCCGTTCAGAAACACCCCTGCCTTCTCGTCAAAGAACTGCATGGTGGTTATCTTTTCAAGCTGACCCTTCTCGTACAGCGAGCGGATAAAGCGCTCTGTGACCTTTGCGTGGACTTCCTTGGTACGCCCAAGACCCGATGCACCGAAAAGGTTCGGGGATATGCCGTAGCTGTCGAGGGTAGCCTTCTGCTTATCGTGGTTTGCCTGCACGAATTGTTCAAGCGTGCCTTCAAACTCACCGCTCTCTACCTTCTTTCTCCAGCCCTCAGCTATAGGCGAGCCGTAGCAGTCAGTACCGGAAACGAATATGACATTCTCCTTGCCTATCCTGTCACGCATAAATCTTGCATATGTGTCAGCAAACACGAGCATACCGCCCACATGGCCGAAATGAAGCTCTTTATTGCCGTATGGCATACCGCCTGTGATGACCGCACGCTTAGGGAATTCCGGGCGTGGTATCTCAAAGGGCTTACCGCCCATATCCTTATTCTTACCCATTTTTTCTCACTTTCCTTTATAATAATAAATACTATATAATTATATCACAACACGCCGGGGATGTCAATAACAGTTAACAGGTAACAGGTAACAGGTAACAGTTGAGGTGTCGGCTTGCGCCGACGAGATGCCCATTCGGGCTGTCGGTCGGACGGTTTCAGCTAAACCGTTGGGCGTGCATACCCGAAGGGGGTGGCGTAGGCGCAGCCGGAGCAGGGGGGCGACCGGAAAGCCCCCCTACCCCGTAGCGTGAGCATAGCGAGAGACTACCCTTGAAGCTATACCGCCGGATATGCCCCCCCGACGACTATCTGAAAGAAAAATACTCCCGACACTCGACGACAAGACGACGAAGACGACATGGAAGACGACTGTCATTATCTTCTTCTTTTTCTTCTACCATTACTGTGTCTATTTCTTTCTCTTTTTCTGTGTCTATGTCTGTGTCTTTATCTATTACTATGTCTGTCTCTTTATCTATATCTATATCAGGTTTTTTTGCTTTTGTTTGGTTTTCGGAAAAACCATTTGGTTTCATTAGGTTTTTGTGGGTTTTCAGAAAAATAATACTGACACACAACGACAAGGACGAAGACGAAGACCGAGGGTCATTGTCGTCTTCATTTACAGTAACATTTACATTGACATTTACATTAACATTTACATTAACAGCTAGTTTTGCTATAGTTTGCTTAGCATTGCTTAGCATTGCTTAGCATTACTTAGCATTGCTTAGCATTGCTAACCTTTGCTTGTTTTGGTATCCCGGAAAAACCGGTGGGTTTTTGTGGGTTTTTAGGGGCTTGCTTTCAAGGGGACGCTCTCCCTATCCCTACGCTACGGTTTAGGGGGGCTTTCCGGTCGCCCCCCTGCGTCAGCAAAGCTGCCGCCACCCCCTTCGGACTTGCCTTTCCTCGGTCACATATTGCCCGAATGGGCATCTGCGCCGTCAGGCGCACCTTAACTGTTACCTGTTACCTGTAACTTGTTACCTAAAAAAAAGCGGCCACCCCGAAGGAACAGCCGCCTTAAGATCATTCAGTTATGTCAGCATGATGAGCCTGTAAGCTCTTTACGCCGAAGTGTGTCTTGCTCTTGATAGCCTTGATGCCCTCAGCACTTGCCTTGGCTGCTGCCATGGTGGTGATGTAGGGAACTCTGTGCTTGATAGCTGCCTTTCTGATGTAGCTGTCGTCGTAAACGCTCGTCTTGCCGGCAGGTGTGTTGATGATGAGCTGTATCTCGCCGTTTGCTATCTCGTCGGCGATGTTCGGCCTGCCCTCGTAGATCTTGAAGATCTTCTTTACGGGTATGCCTGCTTCCTTTATCATCGTGTATGTGCCGCCTGTTGCAAGGATATTGAAGCCGAGCTCATTGAACGAGCGGGCTATGTCAAGCAGCTCAGGCTTGTCTCTGTCGTTTACCGAGAGAAGGACTGTTCCCTCAGACGGGAGCCTTGTCTGTGTAGCTTCCTGAGCCTTGTAGTAAGCCTCGCCGAAGGACGGTGATATACCGAGCACCTCGCCTGTAGACCTCATCTCAGGCCCGAGCACAGGGTCAACCTCCTGGAACATATTGAACGGGAACACAGCTTCCTTGACACCGTAGTGGCCTATCTTCTTGTCCTTAAGAGCAGGCACGGGGCTGGGGTTGCCGGTTATGGGAGAAGTAACTATCTCGGTCGCAATTCTAACCATGTTGATGTCGCATACCTTTGATACGAGCGGAACAGTACGGGAAGCTCTCGGGTTTGCTTCGAGCACATATACCGTGTCGCCCTCGATAGCATACTGCATATTCATAAGACCCTTAACGTTCATTTCTACTGCTATCTTCCTGGTGTATTCCTTGATAGTAGCAACTGTCTTTTCAGAGAGGTTCTTTGAGGGGAGTATGCAAGCCGAGTCGCCCGAGTGAACGCCTGCAAGCTCGATGTGCTCCATAACAGCCGGAACAAAGCAGTTCTCGCCGTCGGATATAGCGTCTGCCTCGCACTCTGTTGCGTGATTTAAGAAGCGGTCTATAAGTATCGGCCTGTCAGGAGTTACGCCTACTGCTGCCGACATATAAACTCTCATCATATCGTCATCGTGAACTATCTCCATGCCTCTGCCGCCGAGAACGTATGAAGGACGAACCATTACAGGGTAGCCTATCCTGTTTGCTATCTCAAGTGCCTCGTCAACATTTACAGCCATGCCTGCCTCAGGCATCGGGATACCGAGCTTGTCCATCATAGCACGGAAGTGGTCTCTGTCCTCAGCAAGGTCGATAGTCTCGGGAGTAGTACCCAAGATATTTACGCCGTACTTCTTAAGGTCGTTAGCGAGGTTGAGCGGTGTCTGGCCGCCGAACTGTGCGATAACGCCTACCGGCTTTTCCTTGTCGTGTATAGCGAGCACGTCTTCAAGAGTGAGCGGCTCGAAATAGAGCTTGTCAGATGTGTCATAGTCGGTGGAGACTGTCTCAGGGTTGCAGTTTACTATTATCGACTCAAAGCCGAGCTTCTTAAGAGCAAGGGCTGCATGAACGCAGCAGTAGTCGAACTCTATGCCCTGGCCTATTCTGTTGGGGCCGCCGCCGAGTATCATTATCTTGGGCTTGTCGGTGTTGCAGGGGCTCTTGTCCTCGTCAAGGTGGTATGTCGAGTAGTAGTATGCAGCATCCTTTGTGCCGGAAACGTGAATGCCTTCCCATGCTTCCTTGATGCCGAAGCCTATGCGTGCATCTCTTATCTCCTGCTCGGTAACTTCAAGCAGCGAGCTTAAATATCTGTCAGAGAAGCCGTCGAGCTTAGCCTGCTTTAATGTGTCCTTATCAGGCACAGCGCCCTTCTTTGCGATAAGTGCGTTCTCCTCGTCTACAAGCTCCTTCATCTGTGTGAGGAACCAGTGCTTTATCTTTGTGAGCTCCCATATCTCATCAATTGTTGCGCCCTTGCGGAGTGCTTCGTAGATAACGAACTGTCTCTCGCTTGTCGGGAATCTGAGCATATCTAAAAGCTGCTCCTTTGAAAGCTCGTTGAAATTCTTTGCAAAGCCTAAGCCGTATCTGCCTATTTCGAGCGAGCGGATAGCCTTCTGGAAAGCCTCCTTGTAGGTCTTGCCGATGCTCATTACCTCACCTACTGCACGCATCTGAGTGCCTAAGTGGTCTTCTGCGCCCTTGAACTTTTCAAATGCCCAGCGAGCGAACTTGATAACGACATAGTCGCCGTCAGGAACGTACTTATCAAGTGTGCCGTACTTGCCGCAGGGTATCTCATCAAGTGTAAGGCCGCAGGCAAGCATTGCAGAAACGAGGGCTATCGGGAAGCCTGTAGCCTTCGATGCAAGTGCGGAAGAACGTGATGTACGGGGGTTTATCTCAATTACAACTATCCTGCCTGTCTCGGGGTCACGGGCAAACTGGCAGTTGCAGCCGCCGATGACTTCGATAGACTCGATTATGCGGTAGGACATATCCTGAAGCTCTTTCTGAACGTCCTCAGGGATAGTGAGCATAGGTGCAGAGCAGAAGCTGTCACCTGTATGAACGCCTATCGGGTCGATATTCTCTATAAAGCAAACTGTTATCTTGTTGTTTGCAGCGTCTCTTACGACCTCGAGCTCAAGCTCTTCCCAGCCGAAGATGCACTCCTCAACGAGCACCTGGCCTACGAGAGAAGCCTGCAAGCCTCTTGCGCAGACTACCTTAAGCTCGTCAACGTTATATACCATGCCGCCGCCTGCGCCGCCCATAGTATATGCAGGACGCAGAACTACAGGATATTTGAGCTCCTCAGCTATCTTCACAGCCTCATCTACGCTGTATGCCACCTTGCTCTTGGGCATATCTATGCCGAGAGCGCTCATGGCGTTCTTGAATTCTATTCTGTCCTCGCCACGCTCGATAGCGTCTACCTGAACGCCTATTACCTGCACGCCGTACTTCTTTAAAACGCCTGCCTTGTCGAGCTCAGAGCAGAGGTTAAGGCCTGACTGGCCGCCAAGGTTCGGCAGAAGTGCGTCAGGGCGCTCCTTGTCGATTATCTGAGTGAGCCTGTCAAGGTTAAGAGGCTCGATATAGGTTATATCAGCAACATCGGGGTCTGTCATGATAGTTGCAGGGTTTGAGTTTACTAAGACTATCTCGTAGCCGAGGCTTCTGAGCGCCTTGCACGCCTGTGTTCCCGAATAGTCAAACTCGCACGCCTGGCCTATGATGATAGGGCCTGAGCCGATTATCATTATCTTGTTGATATCCTGTTTCTTTGGCATAAAAATACTCCTTTTCATATATTTCATATTGATCCGGGTACTGTTTCCTAAAAAAATCCCTTACCAAATATCATAACATATTCTGACGAAAATTGCAAGACGAAAAGACAAAAACTCCTAATTCTTAAAAAAGTTTACAAAATATCTCCTGCCGGTTAAGAACCTTCGCTGTGCAGATCCTGCGGTTTGCTGCCAACAGCCTTCCCTGTCACCTGTTGCCTGTTACCTAAAAAAGACCCACGCTGTGCGCAGTGGCGGTAAAGAAGTATTTGCATATCAGGCTATAATGCGCCACTGCTAAAAGAATAAAGAAGAAAGAATAAATAAGAAATAAAAATAGAGGTATCGCCTTCGGCGATGATATTTTTGATCATCGACCGCAGGTCGATACCTTTATTATTCATTATTCTTTTTTCTTTATTCTTTCTTCTTTTAGCAGGCGCTGAACAAAGCTCTCCCCATTAAACTTCTTTATTGCGCCTGCGCTTAAGTGGGTCTTTTTTTATGAGCTGACATTAAAGCTCTCTTTGTATTTTTCATACAGCTGCTTTGCCGCTTGTTGTGAATCCGCCTTGTCAAACAGCACAAGGTCGCAGCTTGCTATGAATTCGTCGATAAGCGTGGTGTTTTCTATCGTTGAGTCCATAGGGCTTATTATCTCATTTTCCTCCATGACGAGCGAGGCTTCGTACTGAAGACCCGAGAGCTGGCCGATGTTGTCAAGGTATTCTCTTACAGCCGTACTCAGCGGTATGCCCTTTTCAACGCCCTGAAGCTCTGCCCAGTCGGGCGAATTGAGCATGAAATCAAGCAGCATTGCCGATTCCTTGGGGTGCTCGGTGTTGCGGCTTATCGCATACAGCGTTGCAGGCTTTGCATACCAGCCCTCGCCGCTCTGGTGGCTGCTGTCGGTCGTGTAAGGGGCTGTGACTATCTCGTAGCCTGCGTCCATTGCTGCCTGATTGTAGTTTATCGCATCGCTCACCCACGCAATAGTTCCGGCATACAGGCCGTTTTCGATATTAAGGCGCTGATAGTCTTCTATCTTGGGTATCACCTTTTCATTTACGAGTCTGGCGTAGAACTCTATCATCAGCTTAAGGTCGTCCTCAGTGAAGGTTATGTTGCTGTTTTCATCAAAGAAATGCTTGCCTGTCTGCTGCTCGGCGTAGGCTATGACGTAGAGCCATATACTCTTATTAGCGCCCGACATGGGGTATACGCCGTCCCTGCTCATCAGCTTTGCTGCGGCAAACAGGTCGTCCCACGTTTTCGGGACATCAAGGCCGTATTTTTCGTAGACTGTCTTATTTACATACACCGTCTCGGCGTTCATGGCTATCGGTATGGCGTTTAAAACACCGCCACGGCGGCCGTATTCAAGTATCTCGGGCGTGAAGTTTGAAAGGTCAACATAGTCCGAGAGCTTTTCGATATCGTAATACCCCTCGCCCCCGGGAGAATACTGCGGCAGCCAGCCGACATTTATCTGCATCACGTCTGCCTCGGTGGCCGACATCATCTGCACCTTGCTTCTTGCCTCGTAGCCCGACCATTCGGAGTAGCTGCACTTTACCTTGATATTCGGGAACTTCTCCTCAAAGCGTGACACGGCCTCCAGGGTGTATTCATTTCTTGCATCGTTGCCCCACCAGGAAAGGGTTATCTCTATTGTCTCGTTCTGCTCACGCACCACAGGTGCTTCGCCGCACGAGCCGAGTGCCAGCGTAACTGCTGCTGTGAGGACCGCCGCTATGCGTTTTATCATACTGCGCCCTCCTTTTCAGCCTTGCTATCAAAGATGCTGTACCTGTTCTTGCCCGACCTCTTGGCGAAGTAGAGCGCCTTGTCGCAGGCAGAATACAGCTCAGCAAAGCTCTTTCCGCTTTCCGGGAAGATAGCTGCACCGACGCTTGCCGATATCTCTATGCCCTCGTCGCCCGAAAGGCCGTTTCTGAGCGCTTCGCACAGGCTCTCGCACTTGCTCTCGATATGCTCCCTGAAGCCCTCGTTCTCGCTCATTCGTGCATTTACGAGCACGCAGAATTCATCGCCGCCTATACGCCCGAGGTAGTCATCATCGGTGAAATTCTCCTTGAGTATCCTGCCCATATTCTGCAATACCCTGTCGCCGGCAGCGTGGCCGAGGGTGTCGTTTACTATCTTGAAGTCGTCGATGTCAAGTATTATCATCGCACGCTTTTCGTTCTCGACAGATGCCGAGAGTATATTCTCGGCGTAATCCTCAAAGGTGAGCTTGTTGAGCATACCCGTGAGCAGGTCTATCCTTGCCTTGTCATCAAGGGTCGAGACTATCCTCTTGACAGGCCTTGTCAGCAGGTATGACAGATAAAGCCCGACGAGCGCTGCCGCAACTGCCGCAGCTGCACCTGTAAGGTAGATATAGCGCTTCATCTCGTTTTTTTCGTTGAGTATTATCTCTGTAGGTATCGAGCAGATGACATACCATTCATCACAGCTGTTGACAGACACGAGGTACTCATTATCCATCATCGACGCTGACGACTGATTTTCAACTCTGTCCTTTATATCCGAGGGCAGGCTCTTGCCCACCTCGTCACGGTTCTTTGAATAGAGGATATTATAGTCCTGATTTACGAGCCTTATCTCCATATCGCTGAGTGTTTCGGGGTTATCAAACACCGTGTCGAGCTCGTTTGAATAGAAGGATATGACCAGCACGGCGTTGTCATGCACTTTCTTGACGTAGTAGATGCGCCTGAAATCATTCTTATACCCTGTCGCCCAACCGTCGTTTGTGCGGGAGCGTGTTATCATTCCCGAAAGGTCGTTAAACAGCTCATCGCCGAAAAGTGCTGCGGTGGCATTGGATATCTTGCCGACTGTACGGTTATTTCGGTAGACGATACCGTAGTCAACAAAGTTTTCCATTATACAAAGGCTGAACAGCTTGTCTGTTATCAGCTTTTCCTTGTTTATAGCTTCGTATTCATCGTTGTCAGGGTCGGTGGCGTCGTAGGTGTAGGCGTTCTCCTCACCGAAAGCGAGCGTGCCTATCGTCTCCATACGGGAGATATAGCTGTCCATATTCAGCTTCATCTGCACGCCGAGCGACGAGGTAAGCGATATGACCTCATTTTTGAGCACTTCGTCGGTCTTTTTGAGTGCGAGCCTTGTCACTATAGCCACTGTCACAATGACGAGCAGCGCATAGCAGGCTATCATCATGCCCTGTATATGCCGTATATGAGTAATATTGTTCCTGCTCTTTTTACTCTTTGCCATAGCAGTGCTCCTTCATCAAAAATAAGTGACCGTGGCCTTCGCCTTAAATAAGTTTACAGTCATTAATATTATAACACTTTTTTAGCTTTTTGGCAATAGCAGTATCATATTTTTATATGCAAATATATGATGTTTTATAAATATATTAGCTTCAAATCTGAGAAAGAGCATCCACTGCACAGCCAACGCAAGTTAAGGCAACACCGCACGACCATTGTGTGTCAGTATGCGGTTGTTCAGCTTTGCTGAACACGCCGAATTTTCGTCAGAATGCCCATTTTTGCCGCAGTTTTACTGGCGTAAAACAAGGTGAAATTGGGTATTATGACGGAAATTCGGCAAGCAGATGGCACACAAAGGCCAGAGCCGGTGGTCGTGCGGTGTTGCCTTAAGTCTTTTTACAAAGCCATATTCAGGCTGATCGCCGCAAGCGCACCACAATTGTGCATTGTGCATTGTGACCTGTTACCCGGATCAAAGGCTCTTGCATTTTCCCGGCAGATGTGGTATAATAGTAGTGCAAAAAATAATAAGACGGAGGTCATAATACAATGGGAATGTTTGACAAGCTGATAGCAAATCTTAAGGCAAGCAAGAAGACTATCGTGTTCACAGAGGGCACTGATGAGAGAATACTCTCAGCAGCTGACAGGCTCTTAAAGGAAGACCTTATGGGCGTTGTTCTCTGCGGCAATGTCGATGAGGTCAATGCTGCTGCTTCAAAGGGCGGCTTTGATATCTCCAAGGCTGAGATACTTGACCCTGCCACCTACCCCGAGATGGACGCTTTAGTAGCTCAGATGGTAGAGCTCAGAAAGGGCAAGATGACAGAGGAAGAAGTAAGAGCAGCACTTGCAAAGAGCAACTACTTCGGCACTATGCTCGTTAAGGCAGGCAAGGCTGACGCTCTGCTCGGCGGTGCTACATATTCTACTGCTGACACAGTACGTCCTGCTTTACAGATAATCAAGACAAAGAAGGGCTCGAACCTTGTAAGCTCCTCGTTCATTCTTTTCAGAGAAAAGGACGGCAAGGAAGAGAAGATAGCTATGGGCGACTGCGCTATCAACCTAGGCTACACAGACAGGCTCGACAAGGACGGCAACGTTGTTCTCTCCGCTGCACAGCAGCTCGCTGAGGTAGCAGTTGAGACAGCAAGAACAGCTGATTACTTCGGCATCGACCCCAAGGTAGCAGTTCTTTCCTTCTCGACATACGGCTCCGGCAAGGGCGGCACAGTTCAGCTCTCACACGATGCTGTAATAGAAGCAAGAAAGATAGACCCCGAGCTCACAATAGACGGCGAGTTCCAGTTTGACGCAGCAGTATCTGCTGAAGTTGCAAAGACAAAGTGCCCTGACTCAAAGGTAGCAGGCCAGGCAAACACATTCATCTTCCCGCTCATCGAAGCAGGCAACATCGGCTACAAGATAGCACAGCGTCTTGGCGGTTACGAGGCTTACGGCCCGATTCTCCAGGGTCTTAACGCTCCCATAAACGACCTCTCCCGTGGCTGCAATGCCGACGAGGTATACAAGATGGCTATCATCACAGCCGGCATGGCATAATAAACAGCAAGCATTTTTTCACAGCACTCGCTTTTGGCGGGTGCTGTGTTTTTTTTATAATGCAGAATTAAGAATGCACGGTGCTTCGCAAATGCAGAATTAAGAATGCATAATGCATAATTGAGGTATCGGCTGCGCCGATATGATGCCCATTCGGGCAGTCGGTCGGACGATTTTAGCAAATCGTATGACTTGCAGCCCCTCGACCCTTCGGTAGCACGCCCTACGCTATGCTGTCGGAAAGGAACGCCCGAATGGGCATAAGCGGCGTAAGCCGCACCATAACTGTTACCTGTTACCTGTTACCTGTAACCTGTCACTGGTTGCCTGTTACCAAAAAAGAGAGGACTCTCGCCCTCTCTTATCTTTTTAAGCCGTATTTTTTGTAGAACCATTCGATGTCATCATCGCTCCTTACAAGCTCGCTGTAAAGCAGCCTGCCTGTGACCCGGTCAAAAAAGCCTATCGTGCGCTCGCCTGTGCAGGTGCTCGACTGGACTTTAACCTCTAACCCCTCGCATTCCTTGGGGATAGGCTTAGGCTTGAAGCTGCGGTGAAAGACCGACATGGTGCTCACTCCTTTGTCTGCGCTTTGTACTTGTTCCTCGTCGCCTGACCGCCCCTGATGTGCCTGAGCGCCTTGTTTCGGTCAAGAACTTGCCTCACACGCTCAAAAAGCTCCTCATCAAGCTCTTTCAGGCGGACTGTTATATCCTTATGTACTGTAGATTTGCTTATTCCGAAATGCGCCGCAGTCTGTCTGACGGTCACATTGTTTGCTGCTAAATACTCCCCTAACATTACCGGTCTTTTATCGTCGCTGTCCAACATTTACTATCACTCCAATACTATGTGATAGTAAAATGTGTATGCGGCGTTTGGTAAGAATATGCAAAAGCGCTGCGCTCAGTGAATAGTGAAAAGTGAAGAGTGAATAGTTGATGTGTATTGTCTTTAAGCCTTTGGCTTAAAGGACGCAAGTTTCGCAAAGCGAAACTTGCAATAACCGCCGTCAGCCGCACCTTAACTGTTAACTGTTAACTCTTAACTGACATCTGACAGAATGTCAGATGTCGATAATGTCGTGCCTGTCGTCCTTGTCATCGTCCTGGCGGTCGAGCTTTCTGAGCTTCGAGCGTGAGGTGAAAGAAGAAAACAGATTGCTCGCACCTGAGATTATCAGGCATATGCCAAGCACTGTCATTGCGGCCTTGACCGGCAGCATGGGGTTTATGCATATCACAAAGCCCAGCACGAACGTGATGCCTGCCGATATCATCGGGAACTGCCATTCAGCATCGCCCGAGCGCTTTATCTCGGTGGCATTTGTAAGGCCGATAACGCCGTTTACAAGCATATATATGCCGAAGGCTGTGGATATCATTCTCGGTATGAAATCAGGGCGCACTATCAGAAATACGCCTATGAAAGCCAGTATCAGACCCCTTATCATCAGAAAGACCATGCCCTCCTGCTCTTTGAGGAAATACATGACTATGCTGTATACGCCAAAGCCGAGCGATATGCCGCCCAGGATATAGCTTACCAGCTTTGTGAGGAATGTCGGCTCGATAACGAGCGCTATGCCGAGTACGATACTCAGCAGACACAGCAAAAGATAATTGCTAAACACTCTTTTAATCGTTTCAAACATACCTTCTGCCCTCCTTTGACTGTGTTGTCAGCTTTGCTGCCCGGCTGCCGCACCTTTTCTCAGCTTTACCGATTTTATTACCTTCATTCTGGAGAATTCCTCTCTCTCCTTTTCCTCAAGTGCCGAGGAAATGAAGCGCACCTGCTCCTCGTATTTGGGTATCATTATGTTTTTAAGAGCATTTGCACGCCTGCCGGTCTTTCTTATGCCGACAGACAAGCGGTAAATGTTGTTTTCCGTTTCTGCGAGCCTTACTGTCAGTTCCTTGACCATGCCAAACCTGATAAACGCTTCATCAAGCTTTGAATCGGTCTGCGACAGCCCGTACCAGAGCTTGTTCTCTCTGCGTGGCAGCTCGCATTTTACGAGCTCTGTGCCCATGACGCTCCTTGTCGTCATAGACAGCCCCTTGTCGATAGGCACGCATTTTGCATACTTCGAGACGATGCCGAGCGAGATGTTCGCAGACCTCAGTGCCGAATATGCCTCCCTGTAGGCGGCATCTATACTGCCCTTGAGCTCGTTTGCTTCATTAGTCAGCAGCATTATCTCACGGATAAGTATATTTCTTTTTCTGTCAAGAAGATCATACCCGAGCTTTGCAAGTGCTAAGCTTTTCTTTGATGCTATAAGATTACCTTTTGTCGGAAATACCTGCTGTGCCAACCGGTATGCACCCCCCTTTTTTAGTTAACAGTTTACAGTGAATAGTTAACAGTTATTGTATCGGCTTACGCAGACGAGCCCCAGATCGGGCACCTCTTTGTAACTGTTTATTGCTAAATATTTTACGATTCGTGCGGCGCAGCCGCACACCTCAACTGTTAACTGTTAACTCTTAACTGTTAACTGTATCAGTCGTATCCGAGTGCTGTAAGAGCCTCGGGGTCATAGAACTTGTTTAAGTGCTCCTCGTCAACACGGTCAAGCTCCTCTCTCGGCAGCTGTGACAGCAGCGCCCAGCCGAGGTCGAGCGTCTGCTCGATAGATCGGTTCTCGTTGAAATCCTGACCTAAGAAGTGCTTTTCAAACAGTCTGCCAAAGTGCAGGAACGCCTTGTCGCTGTCGGAAAGCTCCTCCTCACCGATAACTGAAGCAAGAGCCTTTGCGTCCTGAACTCTTGCGTATGCCGCAAAGAGCTGGTTTGCGCAGGTCTGGTGATCCTCTCTTGTAAAGCCCTCGCCTATGCCGTCCTTCATAAGACGTGAAAGCGACGGAAGTATCGAAACAGCCGGGTATACGCCCTCCTGCTCGAGTGTTCTGTCCAAAACTATCTGACCCTCGGTGATATAGCCTGTAAGGTCAGGTACAGGGTGTGTTATATCGTCATTAGGCATCGTAAGTATCGGTATCTGCGTAACAGACCCCTCAGAGCCCTTGACGATACCTGCTCTTTCATACATCGAGGCAAGGTCGGAATAAAGATAACCCGGGAAGCCCTTTCTGCCCGGTATCTCGCCCTTTGACGAGGAAAACTCACGGACAGCCTCGGCGTAGGAGGTCATATCAGTAAGTATGCAGAGAATGTGCATATTCTTCTCAAATGCAAGATACTCAGCACAGGTGAGCGCACATCTCGGTGTTAAGATACGCTCGATGATAGGGTCGTTTGAGAGGTTAATGAACATTACGACTCTTGACAGAACGCCTGTTTCCTCAAAGCAGCGCTTGAAGTAGTCGGCAACGTCGTTTTTAACGCCCATTGCACCGAAGACCACCGCAAAGCCCTTGCCCGATTCGTCAGCGATCTTAGCCTGCCTTACTATCTGCACGGCGAGCTTGTTGTGCGAAAGGCCCGAGCCCGAGAAGATAGGCAGTTTCTGCCCTCTGATAAGGGTAGTCAGCGCATCTATCGAGGAAATGCCTGTGTTTATATAGTTCTGCGGATATATTCTTGAAACAGGGTTTATAGGCCTGCCGTTTATGTCGGCAGACTTTTCGGGGAATATCTCGCCCAGACCGTCTATCGGGCGGCCTGCGCCGTTGAATATACGGCCTACCATCTCAGGTGCCAACGGCAGCTCCATCGGCCTGCCCTCGAACTCTGTTACAGTGTTTTCGAGCGAAAGGCCTCTTGTGCCCTCGAATACCTGAAGTATAGCCTTGTCCTTAGACACCTCAACAACTCTCGCAAGGCGCTTTGTGCCGTCTGCAAGGTTTATCTGTGCCATTTCGTCATAGCCTATGCCCTTGACGCCTTCAAGCGCCACGAGCGGGCCGTTTATCTCATTAAGACCTATGTATTTAAGGCTCAATTCGCCTGCGCCTCCAATCCGTCAAGATCAGCCGTGAGCTGCTCTGAATATTCATCAAACATCTGCGGCTTGTCGTTGGGTATATCGTATTTCATCTTGATGAGCTTTTCAAACCAGCCTGTCGCCTTGATAGCTGCGACATCTGCGCCCCTGCCTGCGGCCTCGTTAGCCTTGTCAAATAGCAGGAGTATTATCTTCATCATTCTATACTGCTTGTCAAGGTCAACATATGTGTCGTCCTTATGGAATGCGTTCTGCTGCAAGAAGCCTACTCTTATTACTCTTGCAGTCTCTATGAGTATCTTCTGGTCATCAGGCAGAACGTCCGAGCCCATGAGCTTTACTATCTCCATAAGCTCGTTCTCCTTTGAGAGTATAGAGCTTATGCGCTGCCTTGTCTCCATATAGTCAGCAGCCACGTTGTCAGTGAAATACTGTGCTATATCATCAAGGTATTCCGAGTAGGAATCGTTCCAGTTTATAGCCGGGTAGTGTCTTGCATATGCGAGGTTCTTATCAAGTGCCAGGAAGCATCTTACAAAACGCTTTGTGTTCTGGGTTACAGGCTCAGAGAAGTCAGAGCCCTGAGGAGAAACGGCACCTATGATAGTTACCGAGCCCTCGTCGCCGCCGAGCGTATTTACATAGCCTGCACGCTCGTAGAAGTCAGCTATTCTTGACGGCAGGTATGCAGGGAAGCCCTCCTCTGCCGGCATTTCTTCAAGACGGCCGGATATCTCACGAAGCGCCTCAGCCCAACGTGATGTAGAGTCAGCCATGATAGCTATATGATAGCCCATGTCTCTGTAATACTCAGCTATGGTGATACCTGTGTATATGCTCGCTTCACGGGCAGCAACAGGCATATTCGAGGTGTTAGCTATGAGCATCGTCCTGTCGGTAAGGGGCTTGTCTGTTCTCGGGTCGATAAGCTCTGAGAACTCTGTGAGCACCTGTGTCATCTCATTGCCACGCTCGCCGCAGCCTATGTATATGATTATATCAGCATCGCACCATTTTGCGAGCTGGTGCTGTGTCATGGTCTTGCCTGTACCGAAGCCGCCAGGTATAGCCGCCGTACCGCCCTTTGCTATAGGCGATATGGTGTCTATGACTCTCTGGCCGGTGATAAGAGGCTTTGAGATAGGCAGTCTTTCCTTACAGGGGCGCGGCACTCTGATAGGCCACTTCTGTATCATGGTGTATGCAGTCTCCTTGCCGAAGCTGTCACGCACCTTTATCATCTCATCTGTTATCTTGTGCCTGCCGTTCTCAGCGACCCACACTACCTCGCCGCCCTTTTCAAGAGGGGGAAGCATACATTTATGCGTAACAACAGCTGATTCAGGGCAGGTGCAGTAGCACATACCGGGCTCTATACTGTCGCCGACCTTTACGGTAAGGGTAGTGTCATATTCCTTTTCGGTGTCGAGCAGCTCGACGTTTGCGCCGTCGGAAAGGAAAGCGCCGCTTATCTCCTCAAGTCTGTTAAGGGGGCGCTCGATACCGTCAAAGATATTGGTTATTATACCGGGGGCGAGCATTACCGACATAGGGCTGCCCGTTCCCTCAACAGGCTCACCCGGGAGCAGACCTGTTGTGCCTTCGTATACCTGAATGGTAGTAAAGTCGCTCGCAACGCCTATTACCTCAGCGATAAGGCGCTTGCTGCCGACATACACCATTTCCTGCATAGAAAAGCTCTTTGTGCCCTTGACCTTTACGACAGGGCCGTTTACCGAATATATAACGTCCATATTATTCTCCTAAAACAATGCATAGCCCATGCTTTCCGGCCGGTATATCAGCCGTGGCATCAGACACTTATGCTGTTATTGTTCTTTGCAAAATCAGCCCTCTGCTTAGCAAGTGCCGAGTCTACCGAGCGGTCTATAAGAAGACCCTCCTCCTCGAACCTTACCATAACACCGCCGAGTATGAGTCTTGCGTCCTCCCTGCACTCGTAGCCGAATCTGCTTTTTATCTTTCCGGCCATAGACATATGCGCCGGCGAGAGCATACACACGCCCTGCATACCGCCAAACTCAGCCTTTATCTTTTCAAGGCAGGCAAAGACGTATTTCTCGTGCTCGGGCGAGGCAGCTTTTTTAACAAGCTCCTCCCTTGCCTTTTCAAACACGCCCTCAATGAGCTTTTCACGGTAGAGCAGCACCGAACGCTTTGCCGAAAGCTCGGCACCTGCGCTCTCACGCTGCACCTTTATGCTCACCTCACGCTCTATCTCGCTTTTTTGTCTTGCAAAGCTGACAGTTTCCTCATCGGTGAGCTTTTTTTGGTATTTATCTGCCTCGCTCTGGGCGCTGTCGGTTATCCTTTGAGCCTCAGCCCTGCCTGCACCGAGCACCGCCTCACGGAAGGCTTCAAGTCTTTTATTCTCAGTCATATTATACTCCAGATCTTAGATATCACTTACTGTCTCTCACATCAGACGCCGACTGCTTCTCTCAGATATCTGCTGATAGCCGCAGTAACATCGCTCTGTGCGTGTCTGTCGGGTATTTCGGTTATAAGGGGGGTTGCACGCTCGAGCTTGTATTTTGCCACACGCTCGCTGCAGCACTTCACAGCCTCGGGGGTCATAAGTATTATGCCCACATCGCTGCGCTCCATAGCCGCATCGAGAGCCTCGGCAGTTTCCTGCTCGCCGTGTACCACCACACCGTCTATCCCGGCAAGGCGCATACCCATCTGTGTATCGAGATTGTCACTTATAAGGTAGAGCTTCATAGCTTTATCAGATGCCTATTGCCTTACCAACGTTGGAGATGATAAGGATAGCGATAAGAAGGCCGTAAAGAGCGATACCTTCACCAAGAACAACGAAGATAAGTGACTTAACGAATGCATCAGGGTTCTCGCTCGTAGCACCGATAGCTGCAGAAGCGCCTGCCGAAACAGCGATACCCGAGCCTACGCAGGCAAGACCTACTGCAAGCGCTGCGCCGAGGTAGCCCATGCCGGCACCTGTTGAGAGGGCTGCTGTAACGCTGCCGCTCTCCTCAGCTGCGAAAACGAGCTTGCCGATAGGTAAAAGAAGTGCAAGACCCATAACGCCGAAGAATGTGCAAAGGTTGCCTATGAATGCCTTCTTGGGGCTGCCGCCGTTTCTGATCCTCTTAGCCATAAGGATAAAGGGCACCATCAGCAGCACTACTACGATAAGCGGTAAAATGAATATCAACATAACTAATTCCTCCAAAAAATCAAATATCGTCTTTCAAAAGCTCAGAAGTTATCGGGACATATTCCTTGCCGCCGCTAAGATAGAAGCGGGAGAATATCTCGTAGAATTCGAGCCTGATTATCTGAATGGCAACTATCATGCCCTCCATAGCCATAACAAAAAGGTTTCCTATCACGAAAACTATCGGCTGGCCTACCTTGCTCATGCCCTCCATAAGGGTCATTACCACGAGCATCATGCCGGCGTGGCTCATTACGAAGCCGCCCACACGAAGGAAGGACATGGTGTTTGAGATGTATGAGAGCACAAACTCGAACATCTCGAAGAAATTCTCAACTATAAATCCGCCGACTGTCATCTTGTCGTCATGCTCGGAGAGCTTCCACTGTCTGTACTTTACGAACATCGCAAAAGGCACACGGCAGAATATGCACAGGAAAGGTATCACGATCAGAAACAGCACGAATGCACCGCTCATGACCTCCATATCGAGCATCATTGTAGCAACTACGCCGAAAACTATCGAGCCGTAGAAGACAAGACCGCAGATGCCGTTGCAGCCGAAGACAGCACTTTCGATATCCTTTCTCGCAAACGAGGTGAATATATTTATCAGCATCGAAACGACTATCAGGAAGATACCGATGCCGACAGCGGTAAAAAGTATGAAATTAGTACTCTCAAACGCCTTTAGCGGCAGGAAGTCTATGCCTGCCTCCTCATATACCGGATCGAGCAGTTCTTCCAGACCGAACACCGAGCCGTAGAGTGTGCCGAATATCATCGAGCAGATACCGCAGCGAAGCATTATGCCGCCCATATCCTTGCTCAGTTTCTTTCCTACCGGTATCGAGAGCAGAGCTATCAGAAAGCCCTGGCCAAGATCGCCGAACATTATACCGAACAGCAGCGAGTATGTAACTGCCACGAACGCTGTCGGGTCAAACCCGCCGTAGGTCGGCAGACCGTACATTCCCACAAGCATTCTGAAAGGCCTTGTGAGGAAGCCGTTTTTGAGTATCGTAGGCGGCCTGCACCCCGAGTCGCTGTCAGGCGGCAGGAATGTAAGCTCAACATCACCGCAGCACTCAAATGCCTGCTGCAGCTGCGCCTTGTCCTTCGCCGGGATAAAGCCCTTGATAAGGAACTTGTCCTTCAAAACGCCGGCCTTGCGCCTGAGTGTGAAAGCGCCCTTTAAGTATCTTAGCTTTTCGCAGGCATCGGCAAGCTCGTGCTTGTATTCCTCGGAGAGCTGTCTTATCTCCTCCTCGGTGAGCTCCAGGTCTTTCTTTCCCTGCTCTATCTGCTTTTGCAGCTCGCTGTGAGCCTCGGCAGCACTGCCCTTTACAAAGTCGGGTATCATCGTGCGCTCAAAGAAAAGCGTCTTGAATATCTCGTCTATCTCCTCTTTTTCGGCCTTTGGGCAGACATACATACCGTAGGTATATGTCAGATCCTGGTCGAACTCGAAGAAGAAGAAATTCCTCTCGAAGTAGCTTAGCTTCTTTGTGTTGTCGCTCGGCAGCCGTCCGAAGCGGATGCTGATGTATTCGAGATTGAAGAGCCTTGAAAGATCCTCCTCCATGCCCTTAAGGTGAGCTGTCTGCACGCTTGCCTCGCTTCGCTCAGCTATGTGCCCTTCGAGCTCAGACCTTCTTGTGTCGAGCTTGTGGTAGTGCTCGTATATTTTCTTGTAGAGCTCCTCGAACTCCTCTGCGGTGGTGAGCTTGCAACGCTCCTTGTCACCGCTCTCGTGTTCGCAGTCAAGCCCTGTGCAAAGGCTCGTGAATTTTTTCAGTATCGGCGAATACGGGTTTTTCTCGTTAAGCGGCTTGTAGCCTCCCGACGAATGTGAAAAGCCCTCCTCGATATGAAAGCTCTTGCTTAGAAGCAGAGCCTCTATCGCTTCATCGAGCTGCGGCAGCCTGCCGTTTATATTCACAAGCTCCATTTTTTCGGTGGCCAAAAACACCCCTCCTTGTTCAATGCAGAATGCCAAAACGCATAATGCATAATTGATGTGTGCGCCTGTCGGCGCAGTATTTTAATTATCCTGCAAAGCAGGATACCTCAGCTGTTAACTGTTGCCTTAACTGACTATATCGCCAGCTGTGCCTCTATCTCTGCAAGATCGGCGTGGTAGCGTATACCCTCTATGATGTGTGTAAGGTTCGCAGTCTCGATGTCGCATATCATCATGAATGCAAACAGCGCAGCCGCCGCAGATGTCGTTATCTCGATAACGTGCCTTACTGCCTTTATCCTTGCACGGGCGTTTCGTGACTCTATAGTCTGGTCGGGGTCATTATTGCGGTAGACCGACCTGTCCATGAGCCTTTCCATATCATCTATCTCGTCGCAGGAATAGAGCTCACGCATCTTCCGAAGCCCTATCCTTGAAAAAGGAAGGCTGCGGTTCTCTATCTCCTCCTTGCTCAGGGCGAAGTATTTCTTCATACGGTGAGCGTTGGTGTAGTTGATAAGGTCAGCGTCCGTTCCGACGAGCCTTTCTATCTCCTTGTACTCACCCTCCGAAAGCTCCTTCTTCGCACTTTCAAGGATACTATTGTAATAATGCACCCTCAGCGCCCTCTCGGCCTTTGCAAGCTCAGGCTCGCTGCCGTCAGACGGCATTATGCGCTTAAGAGGCTTGTAGTATTCGGTCTTTCTGAGCACCTTCAGTATCTCGTCAAAGCTGTGACACCCTGCGAGCGCCAAAAGATCAACTCTCGAATACTCTGTGATATACCCCGGAACAGATGCGAGGTATTCCTCATTCATTCCGGCCTCATACATATGCAGAAAGCTGATTATCTGCACCGTCTCGGCCTTTTTGGTATAGAACCTGAAAAACTCCAGCCTGCCGAGCTGCTGGAATCTTAACAGTCTCTGGTAGGTCATAAAGCTCTCTTTTCTGATAAGCTGTTCGAGATAACCTCTGTGTACCGTCGAAGGCTCAACGTCAGTCAGAAGCCCGTGGAAGCGTTCAAGACCCTTGAGGTAATCGCACAGCTCGGCAATAGTTGCCCTGTTGGTCATCTCGTGGTAATCGGCCTCTGTAAGAGCCGAGCCGAAGACCGTTCTTATTTTAGCTACTGTAGCATCAAAGCCCATACAGCACCGCCCTTCTGTTTAAGTATGTCCACAGCGCCGCTTAGTCCGCCGTGCTGTAAATGCCGTCTACTATGCCGGCTATCATTTCACTCTCGTGAGAACTGAAATACTCATCGAACTGTGCTTTCTTTTCCCTTTCATAGCTTTCACACGAGGCCTTTGCGTCCTGCCCCGAGTCGTCTATCTGCCTGATGCTGTATTCTTTAAGCTGCGAGAGCTTTTCTGCGTTTTCTTCCTTTGTGCTCTTTACCTGCTCCCTCGCCTGCTCTTTGAGGGCTTCCGCCTTCTCCTTGGCCTGCGAAACGAGCTTCTTGGCCTCGTCGTCTATAGCTATCAGCTCACTGATAAGCTCCATATCCTTCACCTCGCTATGGCAAATAATTATATATAATATAGAGCAATAATATTAACGCCCTATGAACATAGATAGTTTATTTTCGGAACATTGCAGAATGCATAAATATTTGTATGATTTTTGTGTGATTATGCCTAAAAACAATAGGCTTTTTACTAAAAGTTTACCTATTCTTACCCGTCCGCCGCCCTTGACAAATTTCGCAAAACGTGGTATAGTTGTATGTGTCATAAATACATCTGTTTTCGGGAGGTGGACTAATGGCGGCAAAAGACGGCGGCGGAAGGCTTGTTGTGGTAAGCACAGAGGTCCTGCCCGATATAGTGCTCAAAGTGCTCGAAGCAAAGAGCATGAGGGCAAGAGGCGAAGCAGGCTCGTCCGCTGAGGCGTGCAGGGCTGTGGGCATTTCAAGAAGCGCATATTATAAATATAAGGATTGCGTGTGGGGCTATGAGGAGCAGCTGACAAACTCGATAATCTCTCTCTACCTTGTGCTGAGAGACGAGAAGGGCGTGCTGTCATCTATCATCAAGGGGCTCTACGAGCTTGGGATGAACATACTCACGATAAATCAGAATATCCCGGTCGATTCGGTTGCTTCGGTGACGGTGTCGTGCAGATTTGAAAAGGGCACTGTAGAAGCAGGCGCTCTCAAAGCGGCGCTCAAAGACATCGACGGTGTGGTAGACGTGAAAATAATATCAGGAGAATAGAAAGGGTTTTAACAAATGGCAAAGGGAAATGTAGCGGTAATAGGATACGGTGTGGTCGGCTCGGGTACGGTAGAGCTTTTTGAGAAGAATCTCGACTCGATACAGAAAAAGATAGGCAGAGAGTGCGATATAAAATATATCCTCGACCTGCGTGACTTCCCCGATTCACCCTATGCTGACAGAATGGTGAAGGATTTTGAGACTATACTGGGCGACCCCGACATCGAGGTAGTAGCTGAGGTAGTAGGCGGAAAGACCTTTGCTTATGACTATACAAAGAGACTTTTAGAGGCAGGAAAAAGCGTTGTCACATCTAACAAGGAGCTCGTTGCCTGCAAGGGCGCAGAGCTTCTGAAGATAGCTAAGGAGCATGAGTGCAACTACCTCTTTGAAGCATCTGTAGGCGGCGGTATACCGATAATCAGACCTCTCAACAAGTGCCTCGCAGGTAACGATATCCTCAATGTCTGCGGTATCCTGAACGGCACTACAAACTTCATACTCACAAAGATGATAAGAGAGCAGATGCCCTTTGAGGAGGCTCTTAAGCTCGCTCAGCAGAACGGCTATGCCGAGGCTGACCCGACAGCAGACATCGAGGGCATAGACGCTCAGAGAAAGATCTGCATATTGGGCTCGCTCGTTTACGGCAGACATATATATCCCGAAATGGTGCATCATTCAGGTATCTCCGGCATCACACTCGACGATGTTGAGTACGCTGAGAACGCAGGCTACGGCATCAAGCTCATAGGCTCTGTAAAGAAGCTCGACAACGGCAAGCTCGCAGTTATCGTATGCCCGAGACTTGTTCCCAAGACAAACCTGCTTTCAAACGTTGACGATGTTTACAACGCTATCGCAGTTACAGGCGACGGCGTAGGCGACGTGCTGTTCTACGGCAGAGGTGCCGGCAAGCTGCCGACTGCTTCGGCTGTTGTAGGCGATATAATCGACTGCTTAAAGCACCAGCACACAGTCTTGAAGCTCACATGGGAGGACAGCGAGAACTCAGACTTCATCGAGCCCTACAAGCAGGTAGAGACTTCGATGTATGTAAGGATAAAGGCTGCTGACGCCGAGAGCTTAAAGCCTGCACTTTCCGAGATGTTCGGTTCTCTTATATATCTTGAAAGAGCTTCCCGCCCGAGCGACGAGCTTGCATTCATAACACCTGCTATGAAGGAAGCTGACATCGACGCTAACCTCACTATCCTCTCCCACTCGGCAGAGATAGCAAGCAAGATAAGACTTTTATAATATATCCCGAGAGTTTATGCCATAGTATTTCTGATGCAAGGTCAGAGGTACTATGGCTTTTTTGTATTGACAGATCTGTGAGCATCATGCTATAATACTACATATAAAGGCAGTAGGTGATATCAATGGATAAATGGCAACAAGCGACACAGGAGATACAGGATATTTTCAGCCTGTTCTTTGATGAGACTATTATATCCTGCCGGCTGATAAATACAAGCATAAATGACAGCGATCTCAGGGAGACTGTCATTGCAAAGACCGCCTCAGGCAGCAGGTGGGTGATAAAGCTCGCTGACAATGATTTTACATTCCCCGAAAGGATAAAGGTATGGCAGAGGACTGTGCAGGAGTATCTTGACCTCGGCTATTACTGCCCTAAGATATTATGCGACAAGACAGGCACTTTCCCTGCCATAGAATACAAAGGGCACAGCTGCGTGGCATATGCCGAGGAATACTCAAAGTATGCCCCGATAGAGGAAAGAGAGCAGGGTGACAGTGACAGGGGCAGCGCTCTCTTTGCAAGCTGCCATAAGGATATATGGAGCATGACAGCAAAGGTGGCTGCAAAGCACCTTGACTATACGGAATATCCTTCCGGGTACTGTATGTTTGAGACATTCTGCCCGAGCGATGAAACAGACGAGGTGCTTGAAAATGCACTTTGCTGGAAAGAATATGCCGATACGCTCCCCGGTGAGTTTGGCAGTCAGGTGCAAAGGATATGGCGCTTGTGGAATGACAACAGGGCAGCGGCAGCTTTTTGCATAAACCGGAGCCTGCACTTCTGTGCAGCCCTACAAATTTCTCCTTAATATGTCACATCTGCGCCCTTTCAAGCGAATGTATTATATAAGGGGTGATATTATGTTCAAAAAAATCATTTGCCTGCTGAGTGCTTTAACGCTCGGGCTAAGTGCTGCTTCCTGCAAAGAGAGCGACAGCGAGAGCAGCCAGAAGACTGTTACCTACAACACAGATTTTAATTTCAACGATAGCTTTTTCCTGCCGACCACACCGCCCATGTGCGAATACACCTATAAATTCTTTTCCGCCGATATTGACCGGATAAACGACCTTGTTGAAACGGCCTTCGGACAGGGGTCATTCGGCAGGGGCAAGAGTGACAAGGGAATATCATACAGCACATCGGGCGACTATCCTGTATACAACTGGTATGACGAGACAGAGCAGATAAGCGCCTACCTTGACGAGCTGGGCAGTATGTCCTATTTCAAGGGTAAATACTCGCAAAAATACAACGACAATGAGGAGACAAAGCTCATAATGTCGGATATGGTCTTTGCCGAGGAGTTTGACAAGAGCATAACTCTTGACGGAAAGACTGTCTCCTACAGCACCCTTACGCTCGATGCGCAGGAAAAGATAAAGGACTGCCTCGATGCAACAGGCAGCAGCACGGAGTTTACGCCGATCTGTGCAAGAGAATACTCAGACGAGAGCGGAAAGCTCATATATGTAAGCCTTGACTATGCCGCCAAATTCGGCACCGGCTGCTTTTCCACAGAGTATTTGCCAAACGGCGACGACAGCTTTTCAGGCAGCTTTGCGGCGTTTGCATTGCCACGCATACACGCCTATTACTATACTCCCGATGATATACAGGGCGTGTGGATACAGAATGCACAGCTTGACGAGATAAAGGAAGGCAAGCGGCTTGACGGGCTCGATGCCGAGGCAGCACTTAGCAAGCTAAACGAGAACTGCCCCTTCAGCCCAAAGGACATCACCCTATGCCACGCACAGCTCGAATACCGCCCCACTGATGAAAAGGACGGCGTTATGACTGCACGCCCCTTCTGGTGCTTTTACTACAAAAAAAGCAGCGGAGAATACGGAACACTTGCCGTTGATGCCGTTTCGGGCGATATCAGCAATAACGAATTGCAGGCATAAGACAAAAAAGCCGCAGGCACTAAACCTGCGGCTTAAAATTATCGTTAATTGTATTTAAGATAAGTGAGAAGGCTTGAGAAGATGCCGACAGTCGAATATATGATGATAACTGCTGCGAGTATCTTCATTATGATACCAAGCACCGGGATCCAGCCAAGGCCGAAGATCATTATAACAGCTATGATTATCGCACCAAGATAGATGCCGACCATGATGCACAGCTGCTTGACATCGTCAGTGTTGTATTTCTTTGTGAGAGGAAAAACATCCTCCATAGTGAGATTTGTGAGCTTTTCCTTTGCTCTTTCAAACAGCTCCTGCAGATCTTCCATTATGACCCCTCCTGACTTTTTTTGGATAAAACTTTTACAATATCATTCTACTACATTTTCGTTGATTTGTCAAGTATTTATGTGCAGATTTATATATCAATTTCGTAATGGAGCTTCATGATTTCGAGCATATGCCCGATATTTCCCTCTCCTGCGAAATTTTCGGTATCAAAGAAATTTTCGCTCATGCTCACCCATAGCAGCTTGTTCTCATCACCGCTGACCTCTGTCTCATCAATCAAAGCTCCGCCGTAGACCTCGACATAGCAGTTATCAAGCGGATAGTCAAATGTCAGAAAGCGTGTGAGTGTGATGTCATTCTTTGTAAGCCCCGTCTCCTCAAAAAGCTCACGGTAAGCGGCTTCAAGGTGGTCTTCACCCGGCTCTATCTTGCCGCCGACGAGGTTCAGCTTGCCCTTGTAGGGGTCTTTTAGCCGCCTGCACATAAGCCAGTCGGTCTTGTTTTTGTGTATCACGGCGATACAGTTGTAGCCCTGCACAAAACTCCCCCTTTTTTTCAGGTAACAGGTTACAGGTAACAGGTAACAGGTAATGTGCGCCTTCGGCGCATTATGTCCATTCGGACTTATACCTAAACGAAATCGCCATAATATAACATAAGTGCTTCCCAAACAGCCCGTATGGGCATCCGTCGGCGCAAGCCGACACCTCACCTGTTACCTGTTACCTGTTACCTGTTACCTAATATCATATTTCCTCAGCTCACAGTTCCCCATGAAGAAATTTGAGAACTGCTCGGTGGTCATGTCGTTGAAATATGTCTCAGCTATGCGGCAAACTCCGCCGTGGCATACGCAGAGCACCGTCTTGCCGGGGTAATTCGCCCTTATGTCGTCGATGCAGGAATAGACCCTGTGCGCCAGCTGCAAAAGCGACTCGCCGCCGCCTTTCATTCTCACGCCGAACTCACGCTTGGCCTGCGCAAAGCCCTCGGCGGTGCGGTGCATATCCTCATACTCGCCGTAATCCCACTCGGTAAGGCGCTCATCAGTCACCACAGGCACGCCGATGCACTCAGATACTGCCGCTGCCGTGTCCTGCGCACGCTTCAAGGGGGAAGCTATTATCACGTCTATATCCCCTGCCCCGGCGCATTTTTTTGCAAGCTCTGCCGCCTGCTGCCTGCCCTTTTTTGTAAGCTCGCAGTCGGTGACACCGCTTATATGGTCAAGCAGATTCATTTCCGTCTCACCGTGACGGGTGAAGTAGATAGTCATGTTGAAAACCCCGCTTTTTCAATGCATAATTATTGTGTCCTGCCGTGCAGGCTTGCCCCCTCATACCCCTTCGCACACACGGTTTTGCGTCGGGGATAGGCTTTTAAAATCAGTCGGCGCAGCCGACACATTAAGGCAACACCGCACGAAGATTGTGCGCAAATTGCGCAGTCAGCTTTTTCGTCAGATCGCACAGATTTTCCGAAGGAATACTACCGTATTTCAAGGAAAAAATGTGTAATATGACGGAAAAGATGCAAGTAAGTTGCGTACAAAGCCTTCAGGCGGTCTTTGTGCGGTGTTGCCTTAACTGTCAACTGTCACAGCAGCTTCGTTCCCTCGTTGTCTATCGTCAGCTCGTGTACTCTCCAGCTGCCGAGCCCTGCGTTTTCGAGCGAGAATTGCAGCTTGCCTGCAAAGAAGGTGTTGCTCTCGTCTGCTATAGCCATAACTGTCGGGCCTGCGCCTGAGATGTAGGCGGCATATGCGCCGTGGGTGTAGGCTATGTCAAAGACTTCCTTGACGTTGGGGATAAGCTCCATGCGGTAGGGCTGGTGCAGCCTGTCGTCAACGGCAGTCTTTAAATTCTCAAACTTGCCTGTCAGCAGAGATGCCGAGAAAAGTGCCGCACGGGAGAGATTATAAACAGCGTCTCTGTGCGATACTTCTTTTGGCAGGCAGGCTCTTGCCTTTTCGGTCTTGAGCTCGAAATCGGGTATTATAGCTGCGAATTTCAGCCTTGTGTAGACCTCCTGCTTTACCCAGTGTACCTTCCTGCCGTCAAACACAGCCGTGACTATGCCGCCGAGCAGTGCAGGTGCTGTGTTGTCGGGGTGCCCCTCTATCTGTGCGGCGAGGTCTACAAGGTCGTCCTTTGAGAGAGGCTCGCCGAGCATCTTGTTAGCCCCCACAAGTCCTGCGATAATGCAGGCAGACGATGAGCCCAAGCCCCTTGCCATAGGTATGGAATTTGTCTGGCGCAGGGTAAGGCCTTTTAGCTGCTTGCCGCAGACTTCATACAAGTCCTTTGCGGATATGTAGATAAGGTTTTTTTCATCTTCGGGCACGGGCGTGTCGTCAAGGCTCCTGATGTCGATAACATCATTCTCCTCCATCTCAGCCGTGTTGTAGAATGAAAGAGCAAGCCCCAGCGCATCAAAGCCGGCGCCTAAATTTGCACTTGTTGCGGGTATTTGCAGTTTTATCATTTTTGTGTCTCCTTATTCTTTATTCTTCACTTGGGTCAGATGTCACATCAAGTATCACGCCGAACAGGTCAAGCAGCCCGACGTCGTCATCGTCGTCATTGTCATCATCGTCCTCGTCCTCTGCGTCAGCCTTTTGTGTGCTGTCAGGGGGCGTGTGCTCAGCTATGCCCTCGGGTGCAGGTGCGTCCGCCGCAGGCTTTACCGTCTGCGGTAAGGGCACCGTATCCAGCTGCTCCGAAAGCCCGTAAACTATCGCATCCATAAGCCCCGTCACCGCAAAGGTGTCGATAAGCGCATTGTCGGGCTTTATGCCGAGCGAATCAAACGCCGTGTCCTCCCCCGGCTGCCAGTCGTCAGTGTAGTGGCGTATCTTAAGATCACAAAGCACGTCCTTGAAATAAACGCCCTTTTCGGTGAAGACTATCCCGTTCTTCCCCCGCCCGAAAAGCGAGGTATCTATGACCCCCAGCACCCTTTCATCGGTTATGCCAAAGCTCTTTTTGACCTTTTCAAGGTGTTTTGTCGGTATATTCGGCTCGACCTGCGCTTCAAACGCCCCCTTGGAGCAATGCGAAAGCCGTTCGAGCAGTAGTTTTTTGATAAGTGCTGTGTCCATGATCATTCTCCTTTATCGGTCAACTGTTAACTTCTATTATACGCCAATTTACGCCTTTTGTCAACAAAAGTGACCCGGGCGCAAGCCCGCCACCGCCCTAATGGGCATATCATCGCCCGTAGGGCGATACCTCATTCATTATTTCATTATTCTTTATTATTTATTCATTTGCTTGCAAAGCCAAAAATACCCTCCGCTTTACGGAGGGTATGTACTATAGCATCATCTTGTAGGATTAACGATGTCTCTCCAGTCGAGGTCGCCACGTTCGAGAGCGTGGATAAGAGCCTCTGCTGTAGCGATATTTGTCGCAACGGGAATGTTGTGAACATCGCACAGTCTTAAAAGATTCATGTCGTTCGGTTCATGTATGCCTGCCGAGATAGGATCCCTGAAAAATAGCAGAAGGTCGATCTCATTGCAGGATATCCTTGAAGCTATCTGCTGGTCGCCGCCCTGAGAGCCGCTGAGATAGCGCTGTATTTTAAGCCCTGTCGCCTCGCCGACGAGCTTGCCTGTTGAGCCTGTAGCACAAAGATTGTGTCTGCTCAGCACGCCGCAGTATGCGATACAGAACTGCACCATAAGCTCCTTCTTCGAGTCGTGAGCTATCAAAGCAATGTTCATCTGTATTCCCCCCAATTATATGAATATTTTGTCATGTTAAGCCTTGATCGAAAGCGGGATATGCTCGCCCTTTATTCTTCTCGATATAGCCGAGAATGCAAGGAAGCCCATAGAGCTTGACGAGAGCGGTGCGCCCTTGCCTGTTGCTATCGGTATAGCGCTGTCCTCAGGGATAACGCCTAAGAGCTGAACGCCTACAGTGTCGATGATAGCATCAAGGTCGTCGATATTATCAAACTCGAATATCCTCTTGCTTGCCTTGTTGATAATAAGCCTCTGCTTCTGGTTGCCTCTCTCATAGAACTCGTCACTCATCATCTGAGCGTCACGGACGCACACAGGGTCAGGAGTAGTTACTATAAGGATAAGGTCGGAGTTGGTAACTATATCAAATACAGAACCGTTGATACCTGCCGAGGTGTCGATGATTATGTATTCAAAATACTTTCTCATTTCTGTGGTTATCTTCTCGATATCCTCAGCCTTGAGCTGAACGAACGGATCAGACGGAGCACATAGAACGCTCAGGTTAGATGCGAGCTTTACAGTCGTTGTAGCCTTGTATACGTCGCAGGTCCCTTCTATAACATCACCGAGGTCGTATGGGATATTTCCCTGCATACCGAGCATGATATCCATACATCTTAACCCGAAGTCGAGCTCGATTATAAGAGTTCTGTTGCCCTGCTTTGCAAGTGCATAGCCCAGGCAGGCGCTGATCGAGGATTTGCCCGTACCTCCCTTACCGGAGGTGACTGCAATAATGGTTGACTTATTTGGCATAGACTTATGCTCTCCTTTCGATATGAGACCACCTGCCCTGCCCCCATAGGGCGCAAGGGGAGATGATAATAAGTATAGATTACTATTCTATTTTACCACATTTCTATAAAAAGTCAAAGCAAAAAAATGCCAAAAAAGCAATTTCGTAGCATTGCATTGAAATAGCAAACTTTTCTTGTATATTTTGCACAATGCCAAGTCAGTGGCATAATATTACAATATGGTATATTATACAGAAGTTTTTGTTTAATTATGTTATAAATGCCCAATAGCCGTAAAAGCCATGCTTTTTTTCAGGTAACAGGTAACAGGTAATAGGTAACAGTTAAGGTGCGCCTGCGGCGCATTATGGCCGTTCGGCCTGATTCTTTCAAATGTGTGTTGCTTCAAAGCCGCTTTTTAAGCTCATATTGCCCGAATGAGCATCAGTCCGCCGGAGGCGGACACCACACCTGTTACCTGTCACCTGTTACCTGTTACCTGTTACCTGTTATCTCAGACTCTCCCACTCCTCCAGCAAAGGCCTTACCAGCTCATATGAGCACTCGCTGTTTTCAAGCACTATAGAAAATGCTATCTCAGGCTTGTCTGCCGGGTAGAAGCCTATCACCGTGCTGTTGTAGCCGCTGCCTGTCTCGGGGGTGCCTGTTTTTATTGCTGCCTTGTAAGGGAGCGCTGACAGGCTTGCCTCGCCCCAAATGTTGTCAGCCGCCATTATCATGCCCTCTTTTACCTGCGTAAAGGCGTAGTCGTTTTTGAGTATGCGCTTTTTGTCCTTTGTCTCGCCGTCTGTCAGGGTGAGCGGTTTTAAGCAGCCGTCGTTTGCTATTATCTGCGCCCACTGAGCCATTTGCAGAGGGGTCACAGCTGTCTCTGACTGGCCTATCGCCGACTGCAAGAGCAGCCCCTCGCTCCACGCTATGCCAAGCTCGGCCACACTGCCGGGCGTAACTACCCTGCCCCGGGCGTTTTCGAGGGGGATATCTATGCTCTTGCCGAGCCCGAACGCCTGCTGCATGGCACTCAGCTTGTCAACACCTATCATCTGCGAAGACTTATAGAAAAAGACATTGCAGGAGTCTCTGAGCGCTGTCTGCACGCTCTCGTAGCCGTGATATCCAAGGCAGGAAAACATCGTATCTCCGAGAGGATACCATTTCCCGCACCAGAGGTAGGTGTCCTTGTCTATCGCCTTTGCATCGAGGGCAGCTATAGCGGTTATCGTCTTCATGGCAGAGCCGGGGCGGTAGAGCCCCATGAGCGCCCTGTCAAAAAGCGGTGCTGCGGCATCTTCGGAAAGTGCATCATAGTCCTTTGCAAGCCTGCCGGGGTCAAAGTCGGGCGCTGACGCTGCACTTAGTACGCCGCCTGTCTTGCAGCTGACAACGCAGACTGAGCCTGCCGTACACCTGCCCTGCGATATCATATCCTTTATAAGCGACTGCGCTTTAAGCTGCATATCACGGTCTATCGTAAGACGGATATCCTGCCCGTCCTGCGCATCTATCCCCGACTGCTCATGCTTGGCTATGCCGCCGTTATACAGGCGGTAGCTTGTCTTTTGATAGCCGTCGCTGCCCTGCGTTCCGTGCTGCTGCTCGTATTCCGTGACGATATGCGGTGCTGCTGCCTGGCCGGAGATTTTTTTATACTTTCTGATAAAGCGGCTGCTGACCGTAACAAACGGCTCGCTTTGTGATATCATCTGCGCCTGCTTCGAGAGCTTTTCTGACGGGGCATCGCAAAGCACAAGCATATCATCACTGCACAAAAGTGCCGCATAGCGTATACACAGCACAGCAAAGGCATTTTCGGCCTTTTTATCAATACGGAACACATCATACAGCCTGTCAAGCAGCTCGGAAGGCTTAGCTCCGTCAAGCCCTGTCACCGTCTGCATGAGCTTTATCTCATCATCGCTGCCCGTCTGCTCTCCCTCAGCCGACACTGGCAGAGAAAAGCTCTCGGCGATACTTTCATCGCTCTCTATAAGGCAAAAAAGTGCATTATCCACCGCCTCATCGGAATAGAAAAGCTGCGGCAATAAGCAGAGCGTCTTGCTCTCGCTGTCATACGAGAGCGGTCTGCCCTTGCGGTCGAGCAAAGCGCCCGACTTTGCACTCAGCGGTATGTTGACTGTCACGATATTCCCCTCATCAAACTCAGCAGATGCCGCCGTATAAAGCCCCACAAACGGCATCGCCGTCATCATCGCCCCTGCTATGAACGCAAGCGTCCTTGAACGTCTGCAAGACAAGATAAGCCCCCCCTTTTCTTCAGGTAACAGGTAATAAGTAACAGGTAACAGGTATTGTGTCCGCCTTTGGCGGACGAGATGCCCATTCGGGCTTTTGGCATTACGCTATTATTGTATACGTACAGTAATGTTAGCCTGCAAGCCCGAATGGGCATAAATCGGCGCAGCCGATACCTCACCTGTTACCTGTTACCTGTTAACTGTTAACTGTCACCTGTTACCTCATTATTATGTCCCCGACAGAAGTGATTATCCCCGCCGCAGGCATATTCTGACGGACAGGCGCATAATATTTACAAACTCATATCGAAAGAGGTGCTGTTATGTTTATCAAAACATTCAAGGTAAAAAAGAAAGCCGGCGCTGCCGTGCTCGGCATACTGCTTGCCGCACTGATAGCAGCGGCAGTGCTCATAGCAAGGGCAAGCTCCGGCAAGGCGGATATCTACACTTTGAAGACCGAGGAAGACAGGCAGGCGTTCATTGCCGAAATGGGCTGGGAGGCCGACGAGGAGTACGAGGAATGCAAGGTCGTGCTGATACCTGAGAACTGGAACGATGTATACACCAAATACAACGAGCTGCAAAAGGAGCAGGGCTTTGACCTTGAAAAATATAAAGGCCGCACCTGCGAGATATACTCCTACCACATTCACAACTACGAGGGCTATGAAGACAGCGAGGACGTATACATAGACCTCTACATATGCGACGGCGTGCTCATTGGCGGCGATGTCTGCTGCACAAGGCTCGACGGCTTCATGCAGGGGCTCAGAAAGGCCTGATATAAAAAACAGAGGTATCGGATAATCTCCGGTACCTCTGTGGTTTTTATGTTTGATCATGCATTGAACGAATCAAGCATTTTGAGCAGATATTCCTCATACTTGCTCTTTTCTGACTTTGTGCAGTATACGTTCACCTGATAATAGCAGTCGCCTCGTGGGAACAGTGCCTCTACATAGTAAACATCATCGCTCTTGCTGACATGATTTGCAGCGTGCCTGTTATATCCTGCGTAGATGTATTCCTTGCCCTCACGCACCTGGTAGTTTATCTCCTGGCCGTCTATCTTCGTTGTCCTCCTGCCGCCGTTCGTTACAAGTGCAAGATATTCCTTTGCCGAAAGTGAGCCAAGCTCTGTCTTCTCGCTGTTTGTGTAGTGATAAACGCTCACGTCAAAGCCTATATCTTCTGATGTGTAGAAATCGAGCAGCTCCTCATCATCGTTCAGCGGAGTGAGCATCTTGCCCTTTTTCAGATTTCTCGGGGCCTTCATCGAATAGCCCTCGCCGCTGTAGGATTTCCATGTGCTCTCATTGGTAATGGATTTCTTGTTGTACCACTGAACACCGAAGAAAATGCCTGCGCCGAGCAGCAGTGCAAGAATAACTATGATAGGTGTCGGGTTGAATGCTTTTTTGTGCTTGACCTGATCGAGCGTCTGCCTCGGGAAGGGGTTCATCTGGCCGCCCATCTGACCGCCCATAGGAGCACCCATCTGACCGCCCATTTGTCCGCCCATCTGATTGCTGTTACCATACCCTCCGCTGAGCGAAAGAGGCCTGCCGCACTGGCAGAAAACAGCGCCGTCGGGGTTTTCCTGTCCGCAGTAAGGACATCTCATATTTTCTTCCTCCTTAATACCGGCAATAGCTTACGGCCGGCTTTCTTTTTGATGATTATACCATATGCCCCGACTTTTGTCAATCGTTTTCGATGCGATTTGCTTTTTTATATAATATATGGTATAATACATTAGGCAACTCGCCAAAAGCAGCATTATAAAACTATATTATCATAAATGCAATAAACATTTCGGAGATACTATGGAAAAATACGCAGGCATCATCAGCATAGCATGGCTTATCATCATCATAGGTCTTTTTATACTATATAAGAAGATCATACCAAAAACGCCCCGACAGCTCAAAAAGAATAACGGCAAAACAGGCAGCGGACTGCTTGATACGCTGTGGGGCTATCTTGCGCCGATCTGATAAAAAAAAGGGGGCAATAAAAATGCGGCTTGATAAATTCATCTCATCTCAGCGCACCGACCTGTCACGAAACGACGTAAAGGCGCTCGTGAAAAAGGGTCTTGTAACCGTTGACGGCAAAAAGGCCAAGAAAAGCGATATGCAGATAGATGAGAACACCGCCTGCGTGCAGGTAAGCGGCGAGGAGATATCATACAGAAAGTTTATATACCTTATGCTCAATAAACCGCAGGGTGTTGTATGCTCTACTAAGGAAGGCGCCTGCCCTACAGTTATAGACATTATCCCCGAAAAATACAGACGTGAGGGGCTGTTCCCGGCTGGGCGGCTCGACAAGGACACCGAGGGCTTTGTGCTGCTGACTGATGACGGCCAGCTTGCCCACAGAATGCTCTCGCCAAAGTCGCACGTTCCAAAGCGCTATTTTGTAAGGCTCGAAAAGCCGTATGAGCAGGGCTATGCTGAAGCCTTTGAGAGCGGCATGACGATAGACGGCGGTGAAAAATGTCTGCCGGCTGAGTTTATTCCTCTTGATAAGGAGAACGAGTGCGAGGTCGTGCTGCACGAGGGGAAATTCCACCAGGTAAAGAGAATGTTTGAAGCGCTTGGAAACAAGGTCATATACCTTAAAAGAATAATGATAGGCGCACTCCCCCTTGACGAAGCTCTCGCCCTCGGTGAGGTGAAGGAGATAGCCGATATCACACCTTTGGAGCAGCGCTGAAAATGTAAAATATGCAAAATTGTGCATAATGCAATACAAATCCAAGCCGCAGCTGCTACACTTTGTGTAATCATACACACGGCACAATATCTTGTGAAAAAACGCCGTTTTGCCCCTGTATTTGGGATAATGCACAAAGATGTTGAAAGAAAACATACACAATGATGAAGGCATTTGGGATATTTTCCCAGTGTATGTATATTTTTAGTCAATATTTATAAAGACACAGAATAAAGTTTAGTTAAAAAAACTCTTGTTTATGTATGAAAAATTTGTTATGATATTAACATAGCTAATATAGGTGGGCTATGTCTCAGACGGCTGCGGTCAGAGAGACTGCATGGCTGCTTACATCAATTAGTAAATCAAAATTTATTTAAAATAGGGAGGTCCTTTTTAGATGGCAAGTGTATCACTTAGAGAGATCTACAAAAAGTACGCAGGCGGTGTAATCGCCGTATCCGACTTCAACATTGAGATCAAGGACAAGGAGTTTATTATTCTCGTAGGCCCTTCAGGCTGCGGTAAGTCAACAACTCTCCGTATGATCGCAGGTCTTGAGGAGATCAGCGAAGGCGAGCTTTATATCGGCGACAGACTCGTTAACGATATAGCTCCTAAGGACAGAGATATCGCAATGGTTTTCCAGAACTACGCTCTTTATCCTCATATGACAGTTTTCGAGAACATGGCATTCGGCCTTAAGCTCAGAAAGGTTCCGAAGGATGAGATAGCAAGAAAGGTTGAGGAAGCTGCAAGGATCCTTGATATAGCTCACCTCCTCGACAGAAAGCCGAAGGCTCTCTCCGGTGGTCAGAGACAGCGTGTTGCGCTCGGCCGTGCTATAGTTCGTGAGCCTCAGGTATTCCTTCTCGACGAGCCTCTTTCCAACCTCGATGCTAAGCTGAGAGCACAGATGAGAACCGAGATCTCCAAGCTCCACAAGAGACTGGGTACAACATTCATCTACGTTACACATGACCAGACAGAGGCTATGACGATGGGTGATAGGATCGTTGTTATGAAGGACGGCTACATCCAGCAGATAGATACTCCTACAAACCTCTATAACAGCCCTGTTAACCAGTTCGTTGCAGGCTTTATAGGTTCACCTCAGATGAACTTCATCGACGCTAAGCTCTTAAAGGCAGGCGACAGCTTCCTCGTAGAGTTCGGCTCTGAAGATACAAAGACAACACAGGGCAAGAAGTACACCATCGAGATCCCTGAGAGCAAGGCTGCTACAAACCGTGAAGCACTCGAAGAGCTCGTAGATCAGGAAGTTATCCTTGGTATCCGTCCTGAGGCTATCTCTGATGAGGATATGGTCATCGCATCCGCTACAACAGGTAAGGTCACAGCTACTGTTGAAGTTACCGAAATGATGGGTGCTGAGACATACCTCTACCTCACCTGCGAGGGCATCCCGCTCACAGCAAGAGTTGCTCCCCGTTCGACAGCTCGTCCCGGCGACGATATCGAAGTTGTTCTTGAAGCTAACAAGATCCACATCTTCGATAAGGAGACAGAGAAGACTGTTATCAACTGATAATAATACACGAAATATATGTGACCTCCCACTTATGTGGGGGGTTACTTTCGTATATGGGTATTTGAAACGATTACAAGGAGAATACTATGCTTAAGAGAACACTCACCTTTATACTATCACTGCTTATCAGCACATCTGCCTTATGCGCCTGCGGTGAGAGCAGCCCGTCATCATCGTCCGGTACTGAAAGCAGCGCATCTTCTGTGGAAGAAAGCTCGTCAGAGCCCGAAAAGCTCCCCGAGACTGACGAGGAATGGCAGGCGGCAATGCTTGACACCTCGCTTGTGAGCTACGGCAACACAACGCTTATCAAGGATAAGATAGCCAAGGCTCAGGCCGGGGAAAAGATAACTCTCGGCTACCTCGGCGGCTCGATAACCGAGGGCTACAAGGTCAAAAAGGACGAGTGCTATGCTTCTCTTTCCTACAACATCTTCAAGGATATGTTCGGCACGGGCGACAATGTGCAGTACTGCAACGCAGGCTTAAGCGGCACGCCCTCAAAGCTCGGCGTGCTGAGAATGGAGCGTGACCTGCTGGTCAGCAAGCCTGATATCGTGTTTTTGGAATATGCCGTGAATGACGGCTCAGACTTCACCTATCAGGAGGCATACGAGAGCATAGTAAGAACGCTGCTGGAGCAGGACATCGCCGTGATACTGCTTTTCTCGGTGACGAAGGACGACTACTCGGCGCAGGACTACATGAAAGAGATAGGCGCATACTACGACCTGCCGATGATATCCTACTGCGATGCGCTCAGATTCTTGTTTAAGAATGACAGGCTGACATGGAAGGAGTTCTCAAACGACGAATCGCACCCAAACGCCGAGGGTCACAAGCTGGTGGCTTCGATGATAGAACACTACTTCAAGACTGTGACCGAGCAGCCCGACAGCGGAGAATACAAGCTCCCCGACGAGCCCAACACCCTGCTGCTGAGCTACGGTGCAAAGATGTACGAGGGCGATGCCCTTGAAGCAGATGAGCTCGGCGGCTGGTATCAGGGCGAGACTGATGTTGCTTCATTTACAAACGGCTGGACGCACCGTGCCGGCGAGAGCGAGCCGATAAAATTCACGCTCAAAGGCAGAAACGTCTTCATCATCTACAAGGAGGTCGGCTCGGGCAACTATGCGACCGTCGAGGCGGTATACAAGACCGACTCCGGCACTGAGGACAGCAAGCTCGTCAAGGGCGTTGCCAAGGGCGGCTGGGGAAATCCTCAGGTGGCGCAGATAGCAAACTCGGAGACAGAGCAGACATACGAGATTACAGTCAGCCCGATAGCAGGAGACGAGGACAAGGCGTTTCAGATACTCGGGTGGGCGGTGACGTGAACAAATAACGCTGACAGAGCACAGGCTTTGTCAGCGTTTTTACATATTATCTATATTCGCAGCAAGAATTTTTACAGTGTTAAGGAAATTCTCGACCTTTATCGGGTCATGGTTTTTCAGGTCTGCCGAGATGCCCTCAAACACGCTCATTTTGTCATTTTTCACATCGAGCAGAAGATAGTCAAGCGACATACCCAATACATCTGATATGCTTATCGCCGTATTGAGCGACAGGTTTCGTGAGCCACGTTCAATATGCCCTATATACGACGGCGTGACACCGCAAAGCTCCGCCAGCTTCTCCTGACTAAGCCCCATAGCAGCTCTCTTATTCTTAACTTTTTCACCTATTGCTAAAAAATTTACGTTTGTTTTGCTATCTTTCATATATTCATCACCACCTTTTATTATACATTATGCACAAATAATTTGTAAATATACTGGCAGTCATAATATTGACATACAGTACAGGATATGATATAATGTATGTATCAAAGATGAATTGGAGGTAGATTCTATGGCATTTTGCAGAAACTGCGGTGCTGAGCAGCCCAATAACGCAATAGTCTGCTTATCGTGTGGCTGTGCGCTGTCGCCAAAAGCTGCCCCACAAAGCAAAGCAGGTGGCGAACTTGTAAGACCTCAAACAAGCAAGAGCTTTAAAATCATCGTCATAGCTTTTGTGGTAATACTTGCAGGCTTGATAGGAATAACAGTCATTTATCATGTATCAGATCCGGAAAGGTATGCAACAAATTGCTGTGAAGACTATCTTAAAAATGTGAAGGAGAAAAACAAAGGCAGCGCTATGAAATTTTCAAATTCGCAGCCCAAATTGCTTGACAGCACGGGAAATATATATTATTTCTATGTTGAAACATCATCAACTGTTATGAGTTCTACGATCAACAGCGGCGCAATAATAGTTATTCGTGTTGACGGAATGATAAAAGCTAATGACTACACCCACATCGCAGATGTGCCATTAGGCGACACCGATAAATCTAAGCTTGATGACCAACTAAAGATCGTTAAGCAAATGTATGATAACCAATCCACAAAATAATACTTATGAAAGCGAGGTAATAAACCATGGCATTTTGCAGAAACTGCGGAAAGGAAATTGATGATAAGGCTGTTATTTGCGTGCATTGCGGTGTGCCATTATCAAACAGAAATAATAATCAGGTAAAAAGTATGGTTAACGAAAAGCTTTTTAAAAAGACACAAAGTATTGGGGCTGTTTTAATCGTTTTGGGTGCTGTGGGGATATTGATCACATTTATTCTCTGTTGGGCAAAGTCTTTTGAATTGAAAAAAACAGGATATAAAACAGCATTCATAGTAGCGTTTATTGGCTTTATAGTATTGTTATCTGTTGGTACTGCAGTATATTTATCAAGAAAAGCAATTATGGATAAAAAGGACGTAAAAGTTAGTATTGTAAAAATCATTATAATGATAGTGGGCTGTATTACATTAATAGCCGGAATTGTTTTTTTTATTACAGAAGGTATTAATTTTAATGGTAGCTATCACAAGGTCGCATTTAGTTTTAAATTAAAAGTTTTATTCGGTATCGACAAATTTTCTTATCAATATAGAATAGTACTTATTTCTTACATCATACTTGCATTTTTAGGGGGCGCAATAATAGTTATTTCAAGACTTATTTTTAATGAGAAAAATGATTTTGAGATATTGAAACAAACTATATCAAACGAAACTTCGGCATACTCATCAACTACACAAAGCAATAAGATTTATTGCAGAAACTGTGGCGGAGAGATTGATGAAAATGCTGTAGTTTGTATACATTGCGGTGTGTCACTCGAAAAACATTCAATGCAAAGAGATAAGGAGAATGAAGATAGAAAGGCTTCATTGCTTGAAATTATTGGTGCAGTAATTATGCCGGGACTTGGTTCTATTCTTGGAATAGTATACTATCTGCTTGGAAAGCAACGTGCAGGTAAGACATTATTTGTTATTGGCAATCTATCAGTATTAGGATATATTATTATATATAATGCTATGCAAATATAAAATCGGAGGAACTAAAATGGCATTTTGCAGAAACTGTGGAAAAGAAATTGACGATAAAGCTGTTATATGTATTCATTGTGGTGTTCCACAAGAGGATATTCAGAGCAACACTAACAACGATAACGAAGATAGAAAAGCAACCGCTGCCGAAATACTTGCATCTATATTATTGCCTATCGTTGGCGTAATAATCGGCATTGTATATCTGTCAAAAGGAAAGAAAACAGCGGGTACTACTGCTCTTATTGCAGGTATTGTTGCTTGGTTTGTTTATTATGTTTTGTTCTTTGCCGGATAATAAACCGAAGTGATTTTACTCCCCCGTTAGTATTCCGACATAAGTCAATGACAGCCCATAATAATGACCCCTCTGTTAAAACTATTAACCCCCTATTAACGCCAAATTATTTAACTGTTTCTTTGTGAAATCTGCACCAAATATCTTTCAACAATCGAGGAATTACTGGTTTATGTTTACTAAAAGTAATACTTTTTGACATATTTTGACCCGTTGGTTAAAATTATTAACGCATAATTAAGCCGGAATTACGCAGATATAGATTTGTGAAAACTGCACCAAATATCTTTCAACAATGGGGTATTTCTTGGTGCTTAATTTACGAAAGTGTCAAAAGACGGCAATTACCTCTTGACAAATCGGGCAAAAAGGTATATACTCATAACTGTAAACAGCAAAGGCGCTGTGGACGATGTTATTTGTCCGCAGCGTTTTTATTTTTTTATACTTATCGAAAAGGAGTAATCATTATGAACGTACCCGAGTTATTTGGCAGCGATGTATTCAATGAAGCAGTCATGAAGGAGCGCCTTCCCAAGCAGACATACAAGGCACTTAAGAAGACTATCAACGACGGCACACCTTTAGGACTTGATGTTGCAAACGTTGTTGCAAACGCTATGAAGGACTGGGCTTGTGAAAAGGGCTGCACACACTATACTCACTGGTTCCAGCCGATGACAGGCCTTACAGCAGAGAAGCTCGACAGCTTTATCTCCCCTACAGAGGAAGGCCACGTTATTATGGAATTCTCGGGCAAGGAGCTCATCAAGGGTGAGCCTGATGCTTCCTCGTTCCCCTCCGGCGGCTTAAGAGCTACTTTCGAGGCAAGAGGCTATACAGCATGGGATCCTACATCATTCGCATTCATCAAGGAGAATACACTTTGCATCCCTACAGCATTCTGCTCCTATAACGGTGAAGCACTTGATAAGAAAACTCCTCTCCTGCGTTCTATGGAAGCTATCAATAAGTCAGCTCTCAGAGTATTAAAGCTCTTCGGTTCTGACGCTACAAGAGTTATCTCAAATGTCGGCCCCGAGCAGGAATACTTCCTCATCGACAGAGAGATGTATTCTCACAGAAAAGACCTTATCTATACAGGCCGCTCGCTCTACGGCGCACCTGCTCCGAAGGGTCAGGAGCTTGAAGACCACTACTTCGGTACTATCAAGACAAGAGTTGCAGCTTACATGAAGGATCTTGACGAGCAGCTCTGGAAGCTCGGCGTTTATGCAAAGACAAAGCATAACGAAGTTGCTCCCGCACAGCACGAGCTCGCACCTATCTTCGGTACAACAAATATCGCAACAGACCACAACCAGCTCACAATGGAGATCATGAAGCGTACAGCAAGAAAGCACGGCTTCAAGTGCCTGCTCCATGAAAAGCCTTTCGCAGGCATCAACGGCTCCGGTAAGCACAACAACTGGTCTATCTCTACAAACACAGGCGTAAACCTCCTTGACCCCGGTAAGACACCTGCTGAGAACGCACAGTTTTTGCTCTTCTTAACAGCAGTTATCAAGGCAGTTTACAAGCATCAGGACGTGCTCAGAGCTTCCGTTGCATCGGCCGGCAATGACCACCGTCTCGGCGCTAACGAAGCACCTCCGGCTATCATCTCCATCTTCCTTGGCGATGAGCTCACAGCTATCCTCGACGCTATCGTAAATGGCAAGAAGTACGAGGGCGAGCACGTTGACATGGAGATCGGCGTAGACGTTCTCCCCAACTTCCCGAAGGATACAACAGACAGAAACAGAACTTCACCTTTCGCATTCACAGGCAACAAGTTCGAGTTCAGAATGCCCGGTTCAAGACTTTCCTGCGCTGGCCCGAACACAGTTATTAACACGATCATCGCAGAAACACTTGACGACTTCTCCGAAAAGCTCGAAAGCGCTTCCGACTTCAAGGCAGCACTCAATGAGCTCATCAGAACAACTATCAAGGAATGCGAGCCTATCATCTTCAACGGCAACGGTTATTCCGACGAGTGGCCTGTTGAGGCTGAAAAAAGAGGATTACTTAACCTTAAGTCCACTCCTGAGGCTGTTCCTACATTCGCAACACCTGAGAACATCGCACTCTTTGAGAAGTACGGTGTATACACAGCAACAGAGCTCCATTCAAGAGTTGAGATACTCCTTGACGAGTATGTAAAGACACTCAACATCGAGGCTCTTACAATGGTAGACATGGCTAAGAAGGATATCCTTCCTGCTGCTGCAAGCTATGTAAAGGATCTTGCTGAGACTGCAAACCTTTCCAAGAACATCGGCGCACCTGCTGAGTTCGAGACAGAGCTTGTAAAGAAGCTCTCAGTGCTCATGGCTGATATGTATAAGAAGCTCGGCGCACTTGAAGATGCTATCGTCAAGGCTCACGACATCACAGATGTTGCGCAAGCAGCAAACTACTACCACGATGTAGTATTCGCAGCTATGGGCGAGCTCAGAGCTACCGCAGATGAGATAGAGGTATCCGTAGGCGAGAAGTACTGGCCTTACCCGACATACGGTCAGCTGCTCTTCTATGTAAAATAATCAAAACTATAGTTTGCAATGAGGCGGACTGCACACCGGGGGCATACCATACCCTCCGGCCTGCGGCCGCTTTTTATATTACAGATAACGCCATATCTCGGTATACTCCGAGATGACCCCACCATATATTTTCGTCAGAGCGCCTTGCATCACGCAGGGCGTTTTGATGTTTTTGGGGCTGATACTACACAGACAAGCCTGATGCGGCAAAAATGAGATTTCAAGGAATATTGAGAATTATTGAGAAAAACGCAGCTATCTCCGGATAATTCAAGCAACCGTGCCAAAGTGTCATAAATCTCCACTTGCGGTTCATATGAACTTATGGTATAATCTATGTAACGCAGATGATAACCCGGCGAACATAAAATACGGTAAGGTGTTACTTTGTTTAATATATGAATAATTGTTCACTTGCTCATAGGTGATATATAACAATTTGCCTTGGCTAACGGGCAGAAAAATTTGTGAAATGCACCATTGACAAATAATGTTATGTAAGCTATAATATAAATACAGTTAGCGAGCACTAACTCAAAAGGAGGAGAATACTATGTTTCTGGAGATAAGTGACGTAAAAAAGAGCTTTGGTGACGGTGAGAGCCGTGTCGAGGTGCTTAAGGGAATAAACGCCGAGATAGAAAAAGGCGAATTCTGCGTGCTGCTCGGTCCTTCCGGGTCTGGCAAATCGACGCTTCTTAACATCATCGGCGGCATCGACTCTGCTGATAACGGGTATATATCCATTAACGGCGAAAAGACCAAGGATATGAACGAGAAAGCGCTCACCTTCTACAGGCGCAAGCACTTAGGCTACATATTCCAGATGTACAACCTTATCCCGAACTTAAATATCAAGGAGAATATAGAGGTCGGTGCTTATCTTTCCGACTCGCCGCTCGATGTAGACGAGCTGCTCAAAGCGCTCGGGCTTTACGAGCACAGGCACAAGCTGCCAAACCAACTCTCAGGCGGCCAGCAGCAGAGAACTGCTATCGGCAGAGCAGTTATCAAGAACCCCGACATACTCCTCTGCGATGAGCCGACAGGTGCGCTCGATTTCAAGACCTCGAAGGAGATACTCGGCGTTATAAGCGACCTCAATCAGAAATACGGCTCGACAGTCATAATGGTAACACACAACGACGCCATAAAGAACATGGCAGATAGAGTGATAAAGCTGCGTGACGGCGTGATAAGAAAGAACTACCTTAACGAGAGCAAGCTGACAGCGCAAGAGCTTGACTGGTAAGAAAACGAGGTGGTAGTATGAGAGATCCGCTTAACAGAAGACTGCCGAGGGAGCTTAAGAGCGAGTGGCCGAAATACTTTGTCATATTCCTGTTTTTTGTGCTTATGATATCGGCCGTGTCGGGCTTCCTTGTGTCGGAAAACAGCTTGAAAAAAGCCTCGGACGAGGGCTTTGAAAAATACAAGGTCGAGGACGGCTGCTTTGAATACAGCGAGAAGCTGACAGACGAAACGCTCAAAGAGATAGCCGAAAAGGGCGAAATTGATGCCTACCCCAACTTCTACAAGGAAGAAGCGGTGCAGAGCTTTGAATCTTCGACCTTCCGTGTATTTGCGGACAGAACGCAGATAGACCTTGTTGACCTGCTTGACGGCGATATGCCAAAAAGCGACAACGAGCTCGGCATCGACAGACTCTTCGCAGAAAACCATGACCTCAAAATAGGCTCTGCAATAAAGTTTGCCGACAAGGAGTTTACGATAACCGGCATAGTCGCACTTTCCGATTACTCCTGCCTGTTCCAGAGCCCGTCTGATATGATGTTTGACAACGACAAATTCGGTGTCGGCATCGTCACAAAAGAGGGCTTCAAGTCTATAAGAGATGACCACATACACTACCGCTACAGCTATTTCTACAACGACCGCCCGGACAGAGATGACGACATCGAGGGCAAGGAAAAGGCCGAGGAGCTTATAAAGACTCTCTCCGCCTACGGCGAGCTTGATGAGTTCATACCTGCGTTCACAAATCAGGCAATAGTCTTCGCACCTGATGATTTCGGCGGCGACGAGGTCATGATAACCATATTCCTTTATATAGTTATAGTGATCCTCGCATTTGTTTTCTCGATAACCATCTCCAACACGATAACCAAGGAAGCCTCGGTAATAGGCGTTCTCAGAGCGTCAGGCTACACAAGGGGCGAGATGCTTCGCCACTATATGATAGTGCCTATGCTCACACTCGCAGCAGGCGCTGTAGTCGGCAACATCTTGGGCTACACGGTGCTCAATGATACATTTGCTCACAGCTACACTGCAAGCTACTCGCTCACGCACTACGATATAGTCTTCACACCAAAGGCATTCATACTCACGACTGTGATACCCTTTGTGCTGATGTTTTTGATCAACCTTATCATGCTGAGTGTAAAACTCCGCCTCTCTCCCCTGCGCTTCCTCAGACACGACCTTAAGAAGAACGGCCGCAAGAAGGCATTCAGGCTAAACACCAAGATACCGATAATGACACGTTTCAGGCTCAGGGTGATATTCCAGAATATGCCCAACTTCGTGGTGATATTTGCAGGTGTGCTGTTTGCAGAGCTCATTTTAATGTTCAGCCTTGTCTTCAAGCCGATGCTGAATGACTTTGAAAAGAACACCACCGAAAACCTGCTCGCAAACTACCAGTATGTGCTCAAAGCACCTGTGCCTACCGAGACAGAGGGTGCTGAATCCTGCACGACTGCGAGCTTACAGAACATAGGCGAAAAGACAGATGCAAGCATCGACGAGGACGTATCTATCTACGGCGTTGAGAAAAACAGCAAGTATGTCAGGCTGAATTCAGAAAAGGGCAAGGTCGATATCTCGACTGCATATCATAAAAAATACCGCATAGATGTAGGCGACACGTTAGAGCTTAAAGACAAATACTCCGACAAGACCTATAAATTCGAGGTCGGCGGACTATATGACTACCCTGCTATAATCGCTGTATTTATGGACAAGGATATGTTAAACGAAACGCTCGGCTATGAGGACGGCTACTTCAACTGCTATTTCTCAGACGACGAGATAAAGGACATTGACGAAAAATACATCGCCACACGCATAACCGTGACCGAGCTTACCAAGACATCACGCCAGCTGATACGCTCAATGGGCAACATGATGTTTATATTCACGTTCTTCGGAACGGTGATATTCGTGCTCGTTATATTCCTGCTCGCCAAGATAATCATCGAGAAAAACACGCAGTCTATCTCGATGACAAAGATACTCGGCTACAACAACAGCGAGATAAATTCTCTCTATATCCACACGACGAGCTTTGTCACAGTGCTCTCGCTGATAATCGGGCTCATCATAAGCGACAGGCTGCTTGCAGTTCTGATGTTCGAGGCATTCAAGAGCTATTCGGGCTGGTTTGAGTATAAGCTCGCACTGTCGGTGGTTATTGAAACGATAGGCCTTGGCGTTATCACCTATGCGCTCGTTGCACTGATACTGAGCCGCAAGGTAAAGCGCATACCTCTTGACGAAGCGCTCAAAAATGTAGAATAAGAGTTTTCTCCCATATACGACCCTCAAAAGCTGTTTATCACTCCCCTGCGGGGTGATGAGCGGCTTTTGACCTTTTTAAAGCGTGCTTCACTTCTGATATTGCGTGAAAAATGACATTTTACCGTATATTTCACCTCAGGCAGCACCGCACAAAGACCGCCTGCCGGCTTTGTATGCAACTTGCTTGCATCTTTTCCGTCATATTACACATCTTTTCCTTGAAATACGACAGTATTCATTCAGAAAATCTGTGCAATCTGACGAAAAAGCCGACTTCGCAATTTACGCACGATCTTTGTGCGGTATTGCCTTTACTTTTTTGCGAAAATGTGCTATAATAGTATTACTATTGTTGTAATATGTCTTACTATACAGAAAAATAACATATATTTGAAAGGGAATGAAAAACAATGCCTATTACCGAGCTTCTGGAAAGAAATGCAAGGGAGTGCCCTGATGAGATAGCTCTTGTCGAGGTCAACCCCGAAATAAAGGAAAACAGAAGAGTAACATGGAAGGAATATGAGCTTATCGAGACCGACAGGGAGAGCCACTACAGACGTGAGATAACCTGGAGCGTCTTCAACGAAAAGGCTAACCGTTTTGCTAATCTCCTCGTGTCCCGTGGGGTGCAGAAAGGCGACAAGGTCGGCATACTGCTGATGAACTGCCTTGAATGGCTGCCGATATACTTCGGTGCTCTCAAAATGGGTGCGCTCGCTGTTCCGCTCAACTTCCGCTATACAGCAGACGAGATAAAATACTGCCTTGACCTTGCAGAGGTCGATGTGCTGATGTTCGGCCCCGAGTTTATCGGAAGAATAGAGGAGATATGCGACGAAGTATCCAAAAACAGGCTGCTTTTCTACGTCGGCGAGGGCTGCCCGAGCTTTGCAGAGCACTATGACAGGCTCGCTGCAAACTGCTCAAGCGTTTCCCCCGATGTCAAGCTGACTGATGAGGACTATGCGGCTATATACTTCTCGTCAGGTACTACGGGCTTCCCGAAGGCTATACTTCACAAGCATCAGAGCCTTATGCACTCGGCAAAGGTCGAGCAGGCTCACCACGGCCAGGGCAAGAGTGATGTGTTCTTATGCATCCCTCCCCTTTATCACACAGGTGCAAAGATGCACTGGTTCGGCTCGCTCTATTCCTGCTCAAAGGCAGTGCTTTTAAAGGGTGCAAAGCCTGAATTCATAATCGACACGGTCTCTAAGGAAAAATGCACTATCGTATGGCTGCTCGTTCCGTGGGCTCAGGATATACTTGATGCTATCGACAGGGGCGACATCGACCTTTCAAAATACGAGCTCTCTCAGTGGAGGCTCATGCACATAGGCGCACAGCCTGTTCCGCCTTCGCTTATCGCAAGGTGGAAGAAGGTGTTCCCGAACCACCAGTATGACACCAACTACGGCCTTTCCGAGTCGATAGGCCCCGGCTGCGTACACTTAGGCGTTGAGAACATTCACAAGGTAGGCGCTATCGGCAAGGCAGGCTTCGGCTGGGAAGTCAAGATAACAGACGAGAACTTTGTCACAGTAAAGCGCGGCGAGGTAGGCGAGCTCTGCGTAAAGGGCCCGGGAGTTATGACCTGCTATTACAGAGATGAAAAGGCTACTAACGAGACTTTAAGGGACGGCTGGCTGTTAACAGGCGACATGGCTCAGGAGGACGAGGACGGCTTTATATACCTCGTTGACCGCAAGAAGGACGTTATCATCTCCGGCGGTGAAAACCTCTACCCCGTGCAGATAGAAGACTTCCTGCGTGCTCACCCGGCTGTTAAGGACGTGGCTGTTATAGGCCTTCCCGACAAGAGACTGGGCGAGATAGCTGCCGCTATAATCTCGATAAAGGACGGCATGGAGTGCTCGGAGGAGGAGATAAATTCCTTCTGCGCAAAGCTGCCGAGATACAAGAGACCGCATAAGATAATCTTTGCTGACGTTCCGAGAAACCCCACCGGCAAGATAGAAAAGCCGAAGCTCAGAAAGATCTACTGCGGCGAGAGCTTAGTCGAGCAGCAGATAAAGAGTTAAAAACTTATCTATCCGAGGTAGATAAATGGCGTTTATAGGACTGGCAGGGATACTGCTCGTGCTGGTGATAGCCGCTGGGGCGCTGCTGTTTGCGGCATTTGCGGCGATAGTGACAGGCACTGTTCTTGCCAATCACACAGAGCTATAAGGATATTGGGGATGACCGTGTTTATCCCGATAGTGATAATCGTAGGTTTTATAATAGTATATAAACTGGTAAATGCTTAAGATACTGCGCTTGACGCAGGAAGGAGAAATTATCTATGACAAATTCATACGAGAGCCCGTTTTGCACAAGATACGCAAGCGAGGAAATGCAGTTCGTCTTTTCCGCTGACAAGAAATTCACCACATGGAGAAGACTCTGGGTGGCACTTGCAAGAGCTGAGATGAAGTTAGGCCTCCCTGTTACACAGGCACAGGTAGACCAGCTCGAAGCAAACATAGAGAACATCGACTACGAGGTTGCAAAAGAGCGTGAAAAGCTCGTTCGCCACGATGTAATGAGCCACGTTTATGCATACGGCAAGGTCTGCCCCGATGCAGCAGGTATCATACACTTAGGCGCTACAAGCTGCTATGTCGGCGACAACACAGACATCATCATCATGCGTGATGCTTTAAAGATAGTCAAGAGAAAGCTCTTGGGCGTTATAAAGAACTTAAGCGAGTTCGCAGTTGAGTACAAGAGCCTCCCCTGCCTTGCTTACACACACTGCCAGCCTGCACAGCTGACCACTGTCGGCAAGAGAGCAACTCTCTGGTGCAACGAGCTTTTATATGACCTTGAAAGAATAGATTTCGAGCTCGGCAAACTTAAGATGCTCGGCTCAAAGGGCACAACAGGCACACAGGCTTCCTTCGTTGAGCTCTTTGAGGGCGACAGCGCCAAGATAAAGGAGCTTGAGAGACTTATCGCTGAGGAGATGGGCTTTGACGGCGTTGTTCCGGTTTCCGGCCAGACATATTCAAGAAAGATAGATTCATTCGTAGTTCAGACACTTGCCGGTATAGCACAGTCAGCTTCCAAGTTCTCGAACGATATAAGACTTCTCCAGTCCTTCAAGGAGGTAGAGGAGCCGTTTGAGAAGAACCAGATAGGCTCGTCTGCTATGGCTTACAAGCGCAACCCGATGAGGTCTGAGCGTATCACATCGCTTGCAAGATACGTCATGGTAGATGTGCTCAACCCCTACTTCACAGCAGGCACACAGTGGTTTGAGAGGACGCTTGATGACTCTGCAAACAAGAGAATATCCATAGCTGAGGCATTCTTAGGCACTGATGCTATACTCAACATCATGCTAAATGTTACAAAGGGGCTTGTCGTTCACGAGAAGATAATCGAGAGACGTGTTATGGCAGAGCTTCCCTTTATGGCAACCGAGAACATCATGATGGACGCTGTAAAGCTCGGCGGCAACAGACAGGAGCTGCACGAAAAGATAAGACAGTATTCTATGCAGGCAGGCGCAAATGTCAAGGACAAGGGTCTTGACAACAACCTCTGCGAGCTTATCCTTGCTGACCCTGAGTTCAAGATAAACAAGGAGAAAATGGACAGCATAATGAAGCCTGCAAACTTCATCGGCAGAAGCCCCGAGCAGGTCGATGAGTTCATCGCTGAGTGCGTAAGACCCGTGCTCGATGCAAACGGCATAACTGAGGGAGAGGACGTTGAGATAAACGTCTGAACCCGTGGCTCATAAATGATTGGAGGATAAAATGAGATTCAGGAAACTTACGGCATTTGCCCTCTCGCTCATAGCGGCGGCAGCGGTAGTGTCAGGTGCAAACGACTTTAAGCCCGTAACGGCTCATGCCGCAAAAGATGCTGTCGTGCAGGCAGCAGACGAGGTGACTGAAAATGTTTCTGTTGATGCCAAGGTAACGGCTCAGGCAAACGGAACTGTGACCCTCGGCTGGAATGCGGCAGAGGGCGCCAAAAAATACTGTGTCTATGAGATGACCGACGACGGCAAGCAGGAGCTTTTAGCAACTGTCAAGGACGGCAGCCTGAGCTGCACCTTAAAAAACGTAACGGGCGGTGTTACTCACATATATGCGGTCGTTGCTGTTATAGATACAAACAAGGATGTCGCTTACAACTGCGAATGGTTTGAGACCGAAGTAGAGCAGCCGCTCTATGCTCCCGAGTTCTCGCTCACAGCGTATTCTCAGAGTATAAAGATAAGCTGGAAGCAGTCCTACGGCGCTACGAGCTACAGGATCTACAGCTATGACCCTGCCACAAAGAAGTACACAAAGATACATACATCTTATGCAACAACAAGATCATACACTGTCAAGAACCTTACCCCGGCAACAAGCTACAGCTACGTTGTTAGAGCTGTTAGCAACGCTTCCGGCAAGAACAAGCTCGATGTGAAGATAGCTCCCGTTCAGTCGGCAGTGACAAGCTGCATAACACCTGTCTTCTCATCGCTTTCAAACGAGGCAAACACAGTAAACTTCAAGTGGAAGACCTCCGGCGATGTTGCAGGCTATCAGATATGGGCTAAGGACAACGACGATGCACAGGGCAAGTACAAGAAGCTGTGCAACGTGTCAGCCAAGAAGACAGAAAAGACAGTAACTACAGAGCTCAACAAGAACTACAGCTTCAAGCTCAGAAGCTACAAGAAGGTAAACGGCAGCTGGGTATACTCCGCATGGTCGGCAGTAAAGAGCACATACACAGGCATTAAGACACCTGAGATAACCTCGGCTGCGACATCAGGCCCCAACTTCAGTATCTCATGGTCGGCATCTGACAGCAGCATAAACGGCTATCAGATATGGATGAAGGCAAGCGGCGCTGCAAAGTATGTAAAGCTCTGCAACGTATCGCCCAAGAAGCTCACAGCATTTATAAGCGAGAATATCCCTGCTAAAACAGACATCAAGCTCAGAATGAGAGCTTACCAGAAGATAAACGGCGTGTGGGTATACTCCCCCTGGTCTAAGGTATGCGAGATAACCACAGGCGATGTGCCCGAGGAAAGAACGATAAAGATAGTTCTTGACCCCGGCCACCTCAAGGGCGGCAACAGAGCCGGCAACGACTACGACAACGTATGGTACGGCTACAGCGAGGCTACTATGAGCCTTACACTTGCCAAGTATATGAAGACATACCTTGAAGGCTACGGCTTTGAGGTAACGCTTACAAGAACAACAGACAAGGCATACGACTTAAGCCTTGAAGACAGAGGTCTTATGGCAAAGGGCGCAGATTTCTTCCTCTCGCTCCATTCAAACGCAGCAGGCGCAAGCGCACAGGCAGTTTACTCCTATTGCAGCGTTGACGGCAAGTCAAACAAGATAGGCAGAATGCTCTCGGCAGCAGTTGCTTCTACAATGGGCGTGCCTGACGGCGGCGTTATCAACCTCTATTCTGACGACGGAAAGACAGATTACTACTGCGTTCTGAGAAACGCTGCAAAGGTAGGCGTTTCGGGCGTTATGGTAGAGCACAGCTATCATACCAACGCATACAGCAGAGAGTGGCTGCTTAAGGACAGCAACCTTAAAAAGCTCGCAGCTGCTGAGGCTAAAGCAATAGCTCAGTATTACGGAATGATCTGATAAGAAATACCAAGTCCCTGCTATGTGCAGGGGCTTGCTTTTTGCAAAGCTGCCACTATTATCAAGGGGTGTTATTATGACAGACAGATATCTAAAAAGCATCGAGAATGACTACCGGATAAGCATCTGGCAGCCGTTTCTGAAGGCTTTGGAAAAATACAAGCTCGTGCAGGATAAGGATAATATCGCCGTGTGCATCTCAGGCGGCAAGGACTCAATGCTGCTCGCACTGCTCTTTAAGATGCTAAAGGAAAAAGGGCTATATGATATAGGCATCACATACCTGTGCATGGACCCCGGCTATACAGCGCCCAACAGGCAGATGATAGAGCATAACGCCAGACTTCTCGGGATACCTATAGAAATATTTGAGAGCGACATCTTCGAGAGCGTGTTCACGATAGAGAAAAGCCCCTGCTACCTCTGCGCCAGAATGAGGCGTGGCCACCTCTACAAGAACGCTCAGGACAGAGGGTGCAACAAAATAGCCCTCGGCCACCACTTTGACGACGTGTGCGAAACTATTCTCATGAGCAGCCTTATGAGCGGCCAGACAAGAACGATGATGCCAAGGCTGAGGTCTGAGAACTTCGAGGGTATGCAGCTTATCCGTCCGCTGTATCTTGTAAATGAAAAGGATATAATCTCATGGCGTGATAATAATGAGCTCAAATTCTTGGCCTGCGCCTGCAAGTTCACAGAGCACACAGCATCGCAGGCGCACGAGAGCGACTCAAAGCGGCTGGTTGTAAAACGCTTTATAGAGAGCCTTGAAGGCGAGATACCGAACGTGAAGGAGAATATTTTTAAAAGTGTGGAAAATATAAACCTCTCAAAGCTGATAAGCACAAAAAAGTGATAGTATTGTGATAATTTTTTACATAAACTATTGACAAATCAATTGTTTTAGTATATAATGTATATATAATAATTTGTATAGGAGGAGAAAACCATGTTTACTAACAGAAGCGTAGTTGTTGTTATCGTTCTTACAATCGTTACCTGCGGCCTTTACAGCCTTTACTGGTACTGGAAGACTATGAACGAGATGTACAACGCTGGTGGCAAGAGCCTCGGCAACCTTTCACCTGCAATACAGTTCGTTCTGATGTTCCTCTATGTCGGCGGCGTAGTATTTGCAATCAATGCTGATGATAACATCAACGCTGTTAAACAGCAGAGAGGTCTTACAGCTGCTGACAACAAGATCATCTACATTCTTCTTGCTGTTATATTCCCGATCGCTCTTTTAGCTCTCGTACAGAACGAGATGAACCAGCTCGGTTAATTATGTAAGCAAACAAAAGGCCGTCCTTGTGGGCGGCTTTTTATTTTCGGTATTCTTTAAGACAGGCAGGTGAGCAGATGAAAAAGCGTGCAGCAAGGGCTGCTGTTGTGTATGCAGTGATATTCGGCGTGCTGTTTTTATATTATCTGTTCGTGCGCCTTACAGGGCTCGGCATACCCTGCGTGTTCCATAAGATAACCGGCCTCTCCTGCCCCGGCTGCGGCAATTCAAGGGCGCTCATATCGCTGCTGCATTTGGATTTTTCAGGCGCATTTAAGTATAACGCATTCATATTCCCGGAGCTTTTGTTTGCCGGGTATGTGGCGTCAGTCGTGACTGTCAGGTATATAAAAACCGGCAAATACAGCGTCACCATGCCGCACGAGCGCATCTTGTGGGTCTTCCTCGCAGTGCTCGTTGTGTGGACTGTCGCACGAAATATAATAGGCATATGACAAAAGCCCCAAAGCGGTCGTTGTAAACCGCTTTGGGGCTTGAATATTTATTATGTTTTATCAGTATGCCTTGCCCCAGAGCACCATGTGCTTTGCAGGCTTGCCGCAGCAAACGCATACGTCGCTTATCTTCTCCTGCTCGAAGGGAATGCAGCGTGAGCCGGCGCCGGTCTCTTCCTTGACCTTGTCCTCACAAGCCTCATCGCCGCACCACATAGCGTGGATAAAGCAGTCTTCCTTAGCAAGAGCCTCGTTCATCTCAGCTATCGTCTTGCAGGCGTGAGTTCTGTTCTTGCGATTCTCAAGAGCCTTGTCAAACATACCCTTGGTTATCTCGCTATCGAGCAGAGCCTTGACCTTGTCAGCCATCTCATCAAGCGAAACAGTCACCTTTTCGCCGCTGTAACGGATACCGAGCACGCACTGATTATTCTCTATATCCTTGGGGCCTATCTCAATTCTTACAGGCACGCCACGCATCTCGTACTCAGCAAACTTCCAGCCGGGCGAGTTGTCGCTGTCATCGACCTTGACTCTGATACCGAGAGCTTTGAGCTTGTCAGCTATCTCGTTAGCCTTGTCGAGCACGCCTTCCTTGAACTGCTGTATCGGGATAACAACAGCCTGGACAGGAGCTACAGCAGGCGGCAGCACAAGGCCGTTGTCGTCGCCGTGTGTCATTATGATAGCGCCGATAAGTCTTGTAGTTACGCCCCACGATGTCTGGTGAGGGTATGCGAGCTTGTTGTCCTTGCCTGTGAACTGTATATCGAATGCCCTTGCAAAGCCGTCGCCGAAATAGTGCGATGTGCCGGCCTGGAGAGCCTTGCCGTCGTGCATCATAGCTTCGATAGCGTATGTAGCCTCAGCACCGGCAAACTTGTCAGAGTCAGTCTTTCTGCCCTTTACCACAGGCATAGCAAGACTTTCCTGACAGAACTTCTCGTAAAGATCGAGCATTCTCTCTGTCTCATCTATTGCTTCCTGAGCTGTCTCGTGGATCGTGTGGCCTTCCTGCCATAAGAACTCTCTCGAACGCAGGAAAGGTCTTGTTGTCTTTTCCCATCTTACAACAGACACCCACTGGTTATAGAGCTTGGGCAGGTCTCTGTAGGAGTGAACGATATTAGCATAGTGCTCGCAGAAAAGTGTCTCAGATGTAGGACGAACGCAAAGCCTGTCTTCGAGCTTCTCGTTGCCGCCGTGTGTTACCCATGCGACCTCGGGTGCAAAGCCCTCAACATGATCCTTCTCCTTCTGGAGCAGGCTCTCGGGGATAAACATAGGCATACAAACATTTTCATGCCCTGTCTCCTTGAACATAGTATCAAGGATATGCTGTATATTCTCCCAGATAGCATAGCCGTAGGGGCGGATAACCATGCAGCCCTTTACGCTTGTATACTCAACGAGCTCTGCTTTCTTGCAGATGTCGGTATACCATTTTGCAAAATCTTCGTCCATAGCGGTAATATCATTTACCATCTTGTTTCCTTTTTTTGCCATGTTTAAAATCAACTCCATATATATCTTTGTTGTAGATCTTGTAGTTAAGATCATATTTTTCGCTCTGCTTGTCGTAGATGCCCCTGACACAGTCGTCTTCACCGGGCTCTTTCTTTTCCTCAGTAAGCTCGGGGTGGCGCTTTTCTATTATCCTTGCGAGCTTTGGTGTGATAACAGCCATAAGCCCTATCGCCGCCATTATGATAAGCGCCTTGACAGCGAATTTTATCAGCACAGTAACCGTTTCGCCGTCCATAAAGCCCTCCGTTTCGATAGGCAATACCGTACAAAGCCGACAGGCGGTCTTTGTGCGGTATTGCCTTTATTAAGCATCACAAATCAGCATATTAATTATATCATAATCCGCCCAAAAAAGCAATAGCTTTTATTTTTATTATAATTTCTTTTTACAAAAAGCTAAATATTGCTCCCCAAAACAGCGCCCACACAAAACAGCGCCCCCGTTTTCAGGAAGCGCTGTAAAAGTTATCTTTTATACTTTGCCCTGCCCTCGGAGAAGATATCTCCGCCGAAGCAGTCATCTGCGACTATGAGAGGAAAACGCTCTACACAGAGCCTTTTTACGCTCTCGCAGCCAAGATCTTCAAAGGCTATGACCTCGCACGACTTGATGCAGTTGCAGGCAAGCGCACCAGCGCCGCCGACTGCACAAAGGTAAAGCGCCTTGTTTCTCACGATAGCGTCTCTTACCTCCTGCGAGCGTTCACCTTTCCCGACCATAGCACCAAGCCCCAGATCGAGCAGTCTCGGTGCAAACCTGTCCATTCTTCCCGAGGTCGTCGGCCCGCATGAGCCTATAGGTCTTCCTTCGGGTGCAGGGGTAGGGCCTGCGTAATATATCACCGCATTGTTTATATCAAAGGGAAGCTCTTTCCCCTCATCGAGCAGCGCCATAAAGCGTTTATGAGCTGCATCTCTTGCGGTATAAACGGTGCCTGTCAGCAAGAGCTTATCTCCTGCACGGAATTCTGCGCTTCTTGCTTTGAGCTCCTCAGTTTTTATTACAATGATCTCGTTCATCTCTTAAATCTTTCCCATTGCCTCGTTTGCCATATCAGCGAGCTGTGCGAGCAGGTCGTCATTGTTGCCTGCATCTTCTTCGCTGACTGCTTCTGCTGTGTTGGCTGTTTCGGCGCTTACATCACTTCCTTTCTGACTATCGTTAAAATCCGAGTTACCTTCTACCAGCTCAAGACCTTCGTCAATGTAGTCTCTTGCCTGATTTACGGAGCCTATGCTTGCGCCGTAGAGGTCATTAAGTGTAGTGATGAGCTGCTGAACGTTCTCGCTGAGCTTTGTATACTCAGTCTTAACGCTCTCTCTTAAGCCGGAGGACTTCTCTCTGATGATAGTCGCCTCGTTATGAGCATCTGTTATCATCTTTTCAGCCTTTACCTTAGCCTCGCCGACTGTTCTGTCAGCCTCGCCTCTTGCCTGGCTTGTCATAGCCTCAGCCTCAGCCTGTGCTGTGGAAACCATAGCTTCAGAGGAGCTCTTAGCTGTTTCAAGTGTAGCCTCAGCCTCTGCCTGTGCATCAGCAACAGTCTTCTCAGCCTGTGCGTTAGCATCGTCAACTATCTGAGCTGCGAGAGCCTGTGCCTCGTCCTCAGCCTGCTTAGCAGCCTTCTTAGCCTCAGTTACGATCTTGTTAGCTGTATTCTGAGCCTCGATAAATACCGAGCCAAGGTCGAACTGCGGTGCAACTGTAGCAGTGCTGTTTGCAGCGTTCTGCTCAGCCTGCTCGAGCTTCTCCTGAAGCTCCTCAGCCTCGCCCTTCATTCTCTCTATCTCAGCTTCCTTTTCCTGTATCTGCTGTTCGTAGTCAGCTATCTGGAGCTTCATTGTATCAGCGGAAGACTGGAGCTCAGCTATCTTGGACTTGCTCTCCTCTATCTTCTTCTCATACTCTGCCTTCTCCTCAAACTCAGCATGAGCAGCGCCGCCGGCCTCTGCTTCAAGCCTTTCATTAGTCTCAGTCAGGTCCTTTACCTGCCCCTCGAGCTTATAGATCTTTGAATTGAGCTCATCTACATAAGCAAGAACGTCCTGCTTATCAAAGCCGCCCATTCGGACAGTTTTTAAATAACCGTTGCTTGACATTGAACTTTCCTCCCTTAATTTTTATACCTATAATATTATACAATATTTCGCAGTATTTTTCAAGTCCTTTTTATATTATTTGTTCTTGAAAATGTTGAATATATCGTTATAGTAATCTGTATTGTCAGCAGCCTTTACCCCAGCCTTGAAACGTGCATCAGCATCAGCCTTCACGTCCTTGGGGGTCTGCTTAAAATTTGTCGAAAAGCTCGCTTTCTTTACAGCCTCGGGAGCCTTGGCTATAGTCTCAGCTCTCTTTGCAGCAGCGCCGTCGAAATCAGCAGCGATAACTGTTACGAAGATCTCGTCCTTAGCGTCAGCATCATAGCCGTTGCCGAAGATTATCTCAGCGTTCTCGTCAGCAGCCTTTGTAAGAGCATCTGTGAGCTCGTCGATCTCGTCTGTTACGATATCCTCGCTCATTGTGATGTTTACAAGAAGTCTCTTAGCGCCTGCGATAGATGTTTCAAGCAGCTCGCTGGATATTACCTGCGATACAGCCTCCTGCACCTTATCCTTGCCTGCGCCGTGGCCGATAGCCATGTGAGCGTAGCCTGCGTTCTTGATTATTGTAGTAACGTCAGCAAAGTCAACGTTGATCTCGTCGTGTCTTGTGATTATCTCAGCTATGGAGATAACATCTGTCTTAAGTACGTTATCAGCAAGAGAATAAGACTCTCTCATAGTGAGCTTCTGTGCGCCGGAAAGGAGATTCTGGTTAGGTATAACGATAAGTGCATCAACGTGCTCTAAAAGGTTAGCGATACCCTGCTCTGCCTTTTCCATCTTCTTGGGGCCCTCGAACTTGAAGGGCTTTGTAACAACAGCAACTGTGAGCTTTCCGAGTTCCTGAGAGATCTGTGCAACAACAGGTGCCGCACCGGTACCTGTACCGCCGCCCATGCCTGCTGTGATGAATACCATATCAGCATCCTCGATGACCTTGGATATCTCTTCCTTGCTCTCCTGAGCGGATGCCTCGCCTACCTCGGGCTTAGCGCCTGCGCCGAGACCGTGTGTGAGCTTCTGGCCTATAGCTATCTTCTCAGTAGCCTTTGAAGCCTTGAGCGCCTGAATATCGGTATTGATAGCTATGTATTCAACATTACCTACGATACCCTCGCCGGCTATACAGTTAAGGGCGTTTCCGCCGCCGCCGCCGACACCGATGACCTTGATCCTTGCGCCCTCAACAGGTGCCTCAACATACTCGTATGACATATTATACATCCTCCGTTTCAGCCGTTTTAAGGGTTTAGAAAAACGGCAGTTTTACTTTTTAACATAAAATGATACATTATTATATTAGCATAAAATCACAAAAGTTTCAAGTGCTTTTATTAAATCATTTTAAATTTTTAGTTAATTGTCAATTAACTATCCCTATTTTCGTACAAAATTGTATATAATAACAATTTTTCGGACAACTGGCAGTCATCATATCCTGCCGCCGGTATCATATTACCAGCCTGCCCAGGTCGTAGTCTCCGGCGGAGGAGGCTCAGTCTCGGGCGGAGCAGTCGTCACAGCAGGTGCTTCGGTCAGAGCGCCGGTATCGCCGCCTTCGCCGCCCCAGTCACCTTCGTAATACTGGTCTTCGCCGCCTGCGATATCTGCCGGCTGTTCATCGCCGCCTGTCTGCTGCTCACCGTCAGCGTTAGTTTCCTTCTCCTCGGCCTTTTCGTTGTCCTTGCGCTTTTTCCTTGCTTCATCACGGCTGTTGACTGCGCTTTCGCTTCTTGCCATGATGCCGCTCTCAGCGCCGGTGTATCTGAGCATACCCCTGAACGACTTTATCAATCCCTGGTCTATAACGAGCTTCATATCCTCGAGCTTATACTCCATATCGTATGAAGACCCGATATATATATCCAGCCTGTCGTCATATCTGAGCACGATATCCGTTCTGTCGGTCAGGTCTATCTCGCTTATGCCGTCGAATTCCAGCTTGTCGATAGATTCGAGCAGCGTTTTGACTATCTTTGCTTTGAGATTGTCCTTGGACTTCATCTCATCTCCGGGCTTAAGGTCGCTCTCCGGCTCAAAACCCTTGACTGTCGGCAGCCCTGCTACGGGAGCCTTTCTGTCAGTTTCGAGCACTATCCCCTGCGAGGATATCACTATATAGCGCCCGTCGTCGTCGAGGTTCGCCTTTTGCTTTGCCTCGGTTATCTCGATATCAATCGAATCCGGGAAGCGCTTTGTCACCTTTGCCTCCTCTATGTAAGGCAGGCCGCTCACAAGGCGCTTTTCCACGACATCTGTATTCATTCTCAAAAGATTTGTGCTGTCACTGACACCGCTTATCACGAGCACCTGGTCGTAGGTATAAAGCTCGCAGCCGTTTATCTCAGCCTGCTTTACGTTAAAAAACAGCGTAAAGGACATTATAACGACTATCACGAGCGATGCCGTGATACCGAATGTGACCACTATGCTCGGCGGGATATTCAGTTTTATTCGTTTTCGCTTCTTATGAAGCCTTCTGCCGCCATGTGATGCTATCGCATCAGCAGATGAGCGGTCTATCCTTTTCTTTTTCATTCTATCTTCCCTTGTTATTTCTTATATCTGCGTTCTCATTATCCTTGCCCCGACAGAGGAAAGAGCCTTTTCTAACCTTTCATAGCCCCTGTCGATATACTCTATATTCCCAAGCTCTGTTATACCCTGAGCCGATATCGCTGCCGCTGTCAGTGCCGCACCTGCTCTCAGGTCTGCCGCCATGACACGGGCACCGTAAAGGCTTTGAGTACCCTCTATCACCGCTATCCTGCCCTCTGTTTTGATCTGTGCGCCCATACGCACGAGCTCGGGGTTTGCACGGAAGCGGTTCTCAAATATATTTTCTGCCACCACGCTGACACCTGCCGCCCTTGAAAGCACTGCCGTTATAAGCGGCTGCGCATCTGTCGGAAAGCCCGGGTAGGGCATTGTTCTTACAGTTCCCACAGCCTTCAGAGGCCGTTTTCTGCTTATATAGATCCTGTCATCATATCCGTAGACATCGCACCCTGCCTCGCAGAGCACATCTATAACAGGCCTGAGCTCGCAGGCTCTTGCATTTGTTATCATGAGCTCTCCGCCTGCCAGCGCTGCCGCACACAGATATGTAGCAGTCACTATCCTGTCGGGCATCACGGTGTATTCGCAGCCGTGGAGCTCTTTTACGCCGTTTATCCTTACAACAGAAGTCCCCTCGCCGGCGATATCAGCTCCGCACGCACGCAGAAACCTTGCAAGGTCGGCTATCTCAGGCTCACGGGCGCTGTTGTATATCACAGTCTCGCCCCTTGCGAGAGATGCCGCAAGCATTATATTCTCAGTCGCCCCCACCGACGGGAACGAGAGCGAGATATGCGCCCCGTGCAGGCCGTTTGGGCAGCTGCACTCTATTACGCCGTGTTTTTCGTTTATGCACACACCCATTTTTTCAAGTGCCGAAAGGTGCAGGTCGATAGGTCTTGCCCCCAGCTCGCACCCTCCCGGATAGGAAAGCGTACAGCTCCCGAGCCTGCCTATACACGCCCCGAGATAGAGCGCCGACGACCGCATGAGCCTCATCAGCTTGTCGGGTATGTGGTCGTTTGAGATATCCTTGCAGCTGACAGTCAGCACACCGCCGCTCATACAGCTTTTGCACCCGAGGCATGACAGTATCCTCACTGAGGAATACACATCGCTCAGGCATGGGCAGTCGTTTATCCTCACCTCGCCGTTTACGAGCAGGCACCCGGCAATTATCGGCAGCGCCGCATTTTTAGAGCCGGAGGTGCGTATCTCTCCCTTTAAAGGCGTTCCGCCCTCGATAATAAAACCCTGCATATCATTTCCTTCTTTCCCAAAAAGCTCGGTACGAAGTCATAATATGCACATTCTGAGTGTTTTGTGAAAATATCAGTTCATAGAGAGCGTCAGCTCATCTGACACGAATATTACAGCCGGTATAGACGGGCAGTAGGTCGATCTTGCGACCATTCTGTCCATATCAACGGTGCAGAACACCATACCCTTTATAAGGTCGGCAAAATCGCCGTTTGTCATATTCTCTACATTCACCAGCACCTTTACAGTGACCTCTGCCTTGGAGAAGGGCTGTATTGTGGTGTGGGGGTTCTCGTTTCCTACATATACTATCCTGTCGGGACTCTTTGAGCGGCTGGTCATCAGCTCAAACTGCGGTATCCTTGTCTGGAATATCGACATATTGACCACATAGAACTTAATGTAGACCTCTCTGTAGTTCTCAGCCTTTTCCGACTTAAGAGCCTGGTTATCCTCCATTGAATACTTGTCCGCATACTCTACTCTGAGCTCGTTTATGTTCTTTGATGCGAAAATATTCTCATCGCCGACCTGCGAGTCGATAACATTAGTCACGAACACCGGCGGTATAAACAGCGCAAAAGCCACAAACACAGCAAGAATGACAGAGCATACGATAACGAACTTCCTGAGCGAGACATATCCGCTGCCGATCTTTATCTTCTTTCTTGTATCGTTGTCGATAGTCTTCCTCGTAGGCACGGGCTTTTTGGCGATGCTCTTCATAAAGTCGAGCTCTTCCTCCCTCTTGGCCTTTGCCTTTGCGTTAGAGAGGTTCTCTATCTTCTCGATGCCGTCATACTTTGTCGATGCGTTGGCAAAGTCGGCGCTCTCAAGCATATTCAGCTGGCTGGCCATCTGCTTTCCATGCCTGCCGAGATTGTCATTTAAGAGCTGTTTTCCGAGCTCCTGATTAACATCCATACCCTCGGGCATCTCAAGCCCGCCCATTGATGGGTTTATTTTTGACATAAAACTACTTCTCCTTAGATCCGAACACTTCTATTTGCTTCCATTTGCCTGCCGCCTTATTTGATCAGCTTTTCAAGCACTCCCCATATCCTGTCATTTGTATCTTTTATATATAGTGACGCACAGTTTTTACCGAGCTCATCAAGTTTGTCTATGTCCTTGATAAGGCTCTCGACCGTGCTGATGAACAGCTCGTCCGTAAGGTCCTTCTCCTCGATGACCTTGCCTGCGCCTGCTCTTTCGAGCACCATGCCGTTGTGGTACTGATGATTTTCCGCAACGTGCGGTGAGGGTATCAGCACAGCCCCTCTGCCTATAGCTTCAAGCTCTATGAGCGTTGACGCACCGCAGCGTGTTATCACAAGGTCAGCCGCCGCCATGCACACAGGCATATTTATATAATCGCTTATAAGTCTTCTGCTGTCGTTTTCAAAGTCGATCCCGAGCGCTTTTAGCCTGTCGGGGTAATCCTTATAGCCGGCATATGTGCCGTAGGAATGGATGTGGTTTACCACTATCCCCTTATCCTGATACCATTTCAGGAGCTTTAATACGCTCTCGTTTATCGTCATTGCACCGAGGCTGCCGCCGCATGAGAGCACGCACACCTCGTCTTTAGCAAAGCCCAGCTTTTCCTTTGCCTGCTCCTTAGACATCGAATCGAATGCCTTTCTTACAGGCAGGCCGGTCACTGTGACCTTTGACATCACCTTGGGGTCAAGGTTCTTTGTGTCCTTGACGGTGAGCATTATAGCATCTGCCTTTTTAGAGAGCAGCTTTGTGGTGACGCCTGCAAAGGCATTTGCTTCGTGCAGGGCGGTAGGAATGCCCATCTGCTGTGCTTTTCTGAGCACAGGACCCGACACATAGCCGCCTGTACCCACCACAAGGTCAGGCTTGAAGTCATTTATTATCTGCTTTGCACGGGGGCCTGTCTTCATAAGGCAGCCCATTGCGTGGATATTTTTCTTTATATTCTCAAAGCTCGGCTTTCTCTGTATGCCCTCGACATTTATACCCTCAAACCTGTAGCCTGCCTTGGGTATTATCGTCGCTTCGAGCTTTTTGGGGTTGCCGGCAAAGGCAAACTCCGCATCGGGGCGATGCTCCTTTATTATCTCCGCAATGGCGAGCGCAGGATTTATATGACCTGCCGTTCCTCCGCCTGCAAGCAGTACCTTTAACATAATTACACCTTCTTAAATGCAAAATGCACAATGCATAATGCATAATTATGGTGTGCGCCGACGGCGCACGTTATGCCCATTCGGGCAATTATCAATTTGCGGTCTGGCCGCTTTACCGTACTCGCCCTAAGGAGCGATACATTCAAATGTGAACCAGACTATCTCTTTTTCTTTGTCTTGGCCTGACGGGAAACGTTGAGTATAATCCCTATCTCGGCAAGAGTTATTATAAGCGCCGTTCCGCCGTAGCTGAAAAACGGCAGCGATATACCCGTATTCGGGAAGGCGTTGCAGGCGACCATCATGTTAAGAAGTGCCTGTGAGCCTATCTGTATGGTTATTCCCGACGCTATCAGCATACCGAACCTGTCCTTGGCACGGGAAGCTATATAGAAGCCGTGAACTATCAGCAGTGAAAAGAGCAGTATAACGACTATCGCACCGATAAGCCCGAATTCCTCGCAGACTATGGCGAAAACGAAGTCGTTCTGCGACTCGGAGAGGTAGAGGTATTTCTGCCTTGACTCACCGAAGCCGAGCCCGAACACACCGCCCGAGCCTATAGCTAAAAGTGCGTTATAGGTCTGGTGCGTGCTGCCCTGAACGTCCGACATGGGGTCTTTCCACCCCTTTATCCTGTCTGATATGTAGGAGAAATCTCCCTTTACGAAGTACAGCACGAATGCAAGCGCAACGCCTGCTGCGAGCAGCACAGCCAGGAATTTAAGAAATGTCTTTAGCGGCACACCGCTTACAAACATAAGCGAAAGACCAAGTATCGAAATAAGCAGTACAGCCGAGATATGTCTCTGGAGTGCGAGCAGACCTGCCGCTGTGCCGAGATACACCGCAAAGGGTATCGTCGAATACTTCCAGCTTGCATATTTCGGGAAATTTACCGCACCTGTGTATGCAAAAACTATTATCAGCGATATTTTCAGAAGCTCAGACGGCTGGAAGCGGAACGAGCCCACAACTATCCACCTTGAAGCGTCCGCCGTCGCAGTACCGGCTATCGCCGTATACAGTGTCAGCAGGCACATAAGCCCGAAGAAACCGAACGCCACCTTGGTATTTAAGTAGTTATGGTAATCTATGATCGACGCCACCCACATGACCGCAAGGCCTATGACTGCGAATATCGCCTGTTTTTTTATGTAAAAGTAGCCGTCGCCCTGTTCAAGACCCCACGCATAGCTCGCCGAGAACATCATTATAAGTCCGAACCCGAGCAGCACCAGCACAAGTATCAGAAACGAACGGTCTATCCTGGAGAATACCGGTTTTATCGAGAAAACGTTTCTCTCTGTGGCCACGTCCTTAGACGAGCCAAGCTCTATCTCGGTATGTTTCTTGACGCTGAAGCCCTTGCGCTCATAAACAAGGCTCCCGTCACGCATACGCTTTATTTCCTTTGGCGCCAGAAAACACACCACCCTTCTTCATTGTCTTTTACACATTTGCCACACAACACCGCTTATCTGTCTTTTTACGGTGTCACATCATCTAAGCACTCATCACATTATTACTGTAGATAATAAACATCACGCCTGCTGCTATCCCTCCGAGGGTCAGAGGCAATGACCATAGTATTATCTTTGTATCACTCATGCCCTTTGCCTTAAGGTGAGCATGAAGGCTCCCACCCAGGAGCAGCACATTTTTCGTCCTTCTGTAGTGCAGAAAACGTATACAAGTGCTTAACATATCTATTATAGCAGAAATCGGGAGAAATATCAATAGTATTTCGTTATTTGATACTATACACATTGCACAAAAAGCAGCACCGCAAATTATCTGTCCGCTCTCGCCGAAGTATATCTTGGCAGGATACATACTCCATATCATCAGTCCTGCTGCCGAGCCGGCGGTGATATAGCCGATAAGCGAGCAGTCGCTTTGTGTCATCACCGCAAAGAAAAGCGATATCAGCACCGTTCCCGTGCCCATGAGCCCCTCGCAGCAGTATTCCTCCTCGCCGCCGTAGCTGTCGTGTACCCTGAATGCGTATATGCACAGCGTCATCACAAGCCCTGTGACCGGGTAATAGAATGCCCCGAAGCTCAGAAAGCCGAGCCTGAAAGGCAGCAGCACCTCGCCTGTGCTTCCGCATATCAGCTTAAGCGCTATCAGGAAGCCGCAGGAGAGCCCCCAGAGGTACAAAAACAGCAAGCCGCCCTTTAGCCCTGCCGGGCGGTTGAGCTTCTGCTTGACGTAGTCCTGCATAAAGCCTGCTGCAAAGGCCATGAATATATACAAAAGCGCCGCTGCACACCTTTTCTGCGGTGTGCTGTCAAAGCCTCCGCCTGCCTGCAGCACGGCGATGCTTCCCACACCGCCTGCCGCTATGCCAAGCATCATCAGCGCTCCGCCAAATCGTGGCGATGAATCGTCACCCCTGAGCCTGTCGCCGATGTGCGGCTTGTATATGCCTGTCTTGTAAAACCGGAATATCGGTATGAGCATTATCCCGGAGCTGAGGCTCAGAATAAAGCTCAGTGCCATAAGCACGCCCCCGTAGGGCGTCAGCTCGTTATAATGCATCTACAACTTCTTCGAGCTTCATGCCACGGCTGCCCTTGAACCATACTGCATCGCCGGGCTTGACTTCTGCCTTGACTGCTTCTGTAAGCTCCTCCCTCGTCTCGAAGTGGAAGCACTTATCCTTGTCAAAGCCTTTCTTTACAGCGCCCTCTATGAAATACTTAGCGTTCTCGCCGTAGCAGAATATCATATCAGTCGTGCTGACACCAAGTGCCTCGCCTACCATTTTGTGCAGCTTGGGCGCCATCTTGCCCATTTCGAGCATATCGGCGATAACGGCTATCCTTCTGCCGCCCTCAGCCACATTGACCTGCGAGAGCACGGATATGCCGGCCTTCATCGAGTCGGGTGCTGCGTTGTAGCAGTCTATTATCATGGTTATGCCGTTACGCTGCTGAATATTCTGCCTCATGCCGTCGGGCTTGAAGGCTGCTATGCCCTTTGCCATGTCCTCAGTGCTCATGCCGAGCTCCAGACCAACGGCAAATGCCGCAAGAGCGTTCTTTATATTATGCTCGCCGTAGCAGTTTATCGTAACAGGTGTCACGCCTGCCTTGCTGTTTATATCAAGTGTTATCACGCCGCCGTCTGTCTTTATGTTTGAAGCGTATACATCGCAGCTTTTCTTTGACATCGAGTAGCTTACAGTCCTTCTGCCGCCACGGGGGGTGACATTTGCAAGCAGCTTGTCGTCGCCGTTAATAACAAGCGGTGCGTCGTATGAGCAGCCGTCGAGTATCTCCATTTTGGCTTTGAGTATGCCCTCCTGCGTGCCAAGGTTCTCGATGTGCGAGAATCCTATGTTGGTTATCACAGCGATAGTCGGGCAGGCGCAGAGGGAAAGGCGTGATATCTCGCCGAAGTGGTTCATGCCCATCTCTATTACGGCCGCCTGTGTGTCCTTCTCTATCTCGAAAAGTGTGAGCGGCAGGCCTATCTCGTTGTTGTGGTTGCCCTCTGTCTTAAGGGTCTTATATCCCTGCGACAGCACGCTTGCTATCATTTCCTTGGTAGATGTCTTGCCGACGCTGCCTGTAACGCCTATAAGCGGTATCTCAAACTTATTCCTGTAATGGCAGGCGAGGTTTAAAAGCGCACGCCTTGTCGAATCAACGACTATGCACTTTGCGTTCTCTATCGGGCGCTCGGTGATAACGGCCTCAGCACCGAGCTCGGTAGCCTGCGCTGCAAAGTCGTGGCCGTCAAAGTTCTCGCCTTTGAGTGCTATGAAAACGCACCCTGCCTTTATGGCTCTTGTGTCGGTGCATACGCTCGACACCTCGATGTCGGACGGAAAACCAAAGCTGCCGTCAACCACCTCAACTATTTCTTTTAATGTCATATTTACCATCGGTCTTTACCGTCCTCTCTTTTTTATTGCTTTCCCGGATACCAAAGTGTACCCTTTGCAGGTCAGCCGTCAAGCTCTGCAAGCGCCTCGGCTACTACCTCACGCTCGTCAAAGTGTATCTTCTTCATGCCTGCAAGTATCTGATAATCCTCGTGCCCTTTTCCTGCGAGCACGATGATGTCACCGCTCTTTGCGTTCTTTACAGCCCAGTGAATAGCCTCACGCCTGTCGGTTATCGTGATGTAGGGCTTGTCAGTACCCTCCAAGCCGGGGAGTATATCCTTTATGATAAGCTCGGGGTCTTCGTTCCTCGGGTTATCAGATGTAACGATAAGAAAATCAGCATACTCCGCCGCAGCCTTTGCCATGAGCGGACGCTTCTTGGCATCTCTGTTGCCGCCGCAGCCGAAAAGGCATCTGAGCGTGCCGTCCGAGCACTCCTTGATAGTCGAGAGCACGTTGACAAGAGCATCAGGCGTGTGCGCATAGTCGCATATCACCGTAAAGTCCCTGCCGGTAGGCACTACCTCGACTCTGCCCCTGACGCCCTCTATCTCGCCCAGGAGCGGAACTATCTTCGCAGCGTCAAAGCCGAGTGCTTCAAATATCGCAATAACAGTCAGCGAGTTCGATGCGTTGAACATTCCCGGCATTGCAAATCTCACAGGATATTTTGCGCTGCCGTCGTTGAAGTCATATTCAAGCCCGTGTGCTGTGAGTCTGATGTTCTCGGCATTGTAATCGCCCTCGCCCTTTACCGAGAGCGTCTTCTTGGGAATGCTTATCTCGTTAAAATATCTCTTGCCGTAATCATCGTCTATGTTTATTATAGCCTTGTCTGATATCGAAAAGAGTATCTTCTTGGCGTTATAGTAATTTTCCATAGTTCCGTGGACATCGAGATGGTCCTGCGTGAGGTTCGTGAATGCACCTACCGTGAAATGGCAGCCCTCAAGCCTTTTCTGCTCAAGACCCTGAGACGACACCTCCATGATGCAGTATTCGCAGCCCTCCTTGACCATTTCGCCGAAAAGCTCTGCAAGGTCATACGGCTCGGGGGTGGTGCGCTCGGTGTGTATCACACGGTCGTTTATCTCGTTGCTGACAGTGCCTATAAGCCCTGCCTTTATGCCGAGCTTGTCAAATATGCGCTTTGTCACAGTCGTGATAGTAGTCTTGCCGTTTGTGCCTGTTACGCCTATGAGCTTTATCTTCTTCTGCGGGCTGCCGAAGAAGTTAAGGCAGAGCACAGGATATGCAGCCCTTGTGTTTTCAACGATGACCTGGTTTTCAAGCCCTAAGTCACGCTCAGCTATTATGACCTTTGCGCCACGCTTTATCATTTCCTCTGCGCTGTCGTGCCCGTCAAAGGTATTGCCCTTTATGCACACAAATGCAAAGCCCGGGCGCATTTCCTTTCTGGTGTCACTTGTTATATCCGTGATGTCGATATCGGGAAGGGAGGTCTGCGCTACCCCCTCCAAAAGCTGTGAAAGTTTCATATCAATTTCTCCTTACCCTTCTGTATACCTAAATTCTACGCTGCCGTCAGCCCTGAATGTTACATACACATCTCCTTCTATCGCAAGGGAGGAATACTGCTCCAATGAAAAAACAGTGTCGCCGTTTCTGTATATGCTTATATATCTTAGCTCAAAGCCATCAGCAAGCTCTGCCGCATCATTTGGCCTTTTGTCAAAAAACAAATCGCTGCGCTCGTTTAAAAAATACTCCGCCGCTGCCTGCTTGACCGTTCTCTCGGTACCCCTCTTGTCAGCGGCATACTCCTCAAGCCTTCTGTAGCAAAGGTCAGCCCCCTGCGAATCCACGGTATCTCTG